>DAORNH010000170.1:0-1194 GCA_035440865.1 Hyphomicrobiaceae bacterium
ATGCGCGTCGTCCTCAGCGGCAACCGCATCGAAATCAAGTACGTGCAGCCGCGCTCCGGCATGGCGGCTGAAGGCGTCGGCTCGGGCGAGGTGCTGTTCCACGGCACGATCTCGGACGGCACCATCTCGGGCACCGCCTACCGCTTCTCGCGCCAGTGCGGCAAGCGCGGTTACTCCGTGCGCGGCACCGTCAGCAACGGAACTCACATCGTGCTCAAGGGTACCGCTACGCGCATCGACCGCAACACCTGCCGCGCCGTGGAAACGTTCGCCGACACGCTCGAGTTCAGTGCGAACTGACGGTCGGGGCCTTCGCCGGGCTCTCGCCGAGCGACTTGAGGAAGAGGCCGAACGAGAGGAGCCCCTCGGGCCAGGGGCCGTGGCCAGAGTCTGTGTTGATGTGGCCCGCGTTGGCGATGATCGAGATGTCCGCACCCCAGGCCGCGGCGATCACCTGCGCGCGCTCGACCGAGCAGTATGGATCGTTCGAGCTCGCGATGACGCGTGAGGGCAATGGCAGCCGCGCGAGCGGCAGCGGTGAAAAGCCACCGGACGCGTGCGGCCAGATGTCAGGCGCGGCCTCCGGATCAGTCGGAGCGACGAGGAACGCGCCGGCGATCTTCTCGCGTGGCAGTGCGGATGCTGCATGCGCCACGGCCGTGACGCCGCAGCTGTGTGCGACGAGTACCGCGGGGCGCGAGGCGTTCGCCACCGCGGCAGCGATTCGCTCGACCCAATCGCCAACCTTCGGCGTATCCCAGTCCGCCTGCTCGACACGCCGCGCGGTCTTGAGGTTGCGCTGCCAGCGGCTCTGCCAATGATCCGGCCCGGAGTTGGTCCAGCCCGGGATGATCAGGATGTCGACGTCGGCGGTTCGCATCTCTCAATCCTTACCCTCTCGAATGCCAATCCACCGGCTACAGCCAGAGGCGTGTCCGGTCACGGTACGCGCGCCATTCATCGCCGAACCGCGCTTCGAGATGGCGTTCCTCGGGCCGGATGGCAAGCCACGTGACGAGAACCGCGAACACCGGCGTCAGGATGACCAGCCAGATGTTCTTGCTGAGCTCGGCGAGGCCCAGCAGGATAAGCGCATCGGCGATGTAGATCGGATGACGTCGAAAGCGGTAGGGGCCGTCGGTGACGAGGCGCCCGGCCGGCCGATCGGGCCTGAACGTCGTTCCCGAACTCATG
>DAORNH010000170.1:1244-1604 GCA_035440865.1 Hyphomicrobiaceae bacterium
ATACCGACGATTCTGGCACCGAGATCGTCGAGGCCGGGCCATCCGAGCGGTCGGAGCCGAGCGAGCCCGTAAGCCGCCGCAATGGCGGCGGCGAGCAGGAGCGGAGGCCATGGCACGCGCGATGGCGGGGCATGCGCACTCGTCTCGTCTGTCGCGTCTCGCATCACGAGGCCCGTTGTCGGTGTGAAGTGTTCGAGGTTTCCGTTTTACAAGCTCGGGAGCCCATGACAAACCGGCTCCGAACCAGCAGCACGGGCCTCGATGCAAATCGCCATCGTCATCCCCGCCTTCAACGAGGCCGGCAACATCGGCCGGCTCGTGGAGGAGGCATTTCATAGTGTTCCGCGCGAGCGGCTCGCC
>DAORNH010000170.1:1614-4761 GCA_035440865.1 Hyphomicrobiaceae bacterium
GACGACTGCAGCGACGATGCGACAGGCGACGAGGTGAAGGCGCTGATCGCGACGGGCCGCTTCCCTGGGCTGAGGTACCTCCGCCACGCGACGCGCAGCGGCCAGAGCACGGCGATGCGAACCGGCATCCTGGCCGCAGGCGCGCCCATCATCGCGACACTCGACGGCGACGGGCAGAACGATCCCGCCGACATCCCGCGGCTCCTCGCCAAGCTTGCCACACCCGGCACGAAAGGTCCGGCGCTGGTCGGCGGCGTCAGGGTGGAGCGCAAGGCCGAAGGCTCGAAGCGCTTCGCCTCCAAGGCCGCGAACTGGATCCGCGATCGCGTGCTGCGCGACGACTGCCCAGATACAGGCTGCGGCATCAAGGTCTACTGGCGCGACGCGTTCCTGCGTCTCCCCTTCTTCACGAGCATCCACCGCTACCTGCCGGCCCTCTTCATCACGTACGGCTACGAGGTGGCCTATCTGCCGGTGAACGACAGGCCGCGGCAGGCGGGCGTCTCCAAGTACAACAACATCGGCCGCGCGCTGATCGGGCTCTACGACCTTGTCGGCGTCTCGTGGATCAGGCGCCGCACCAAGGCGCCTGCCATCGCCGAGGAAGCCGGGAAGGCCGCTGACCCTCCGGTCTGAGCAAAAGTCACGAGAGACCAGCTGTCGCGGGAGAAAATCGCGTCTGCACCTCGACAGACAGGGCGGGGCGGGGCACGAAGCGCTGTAACAGCAAGCCGAAACGTGGCTGCAGAGGGCTCCGCATGGATTTCTTCACGACGCTTGCCGCCAAGATGGCTCAGTGGTGGGCCGCGACGCCCACGATCGAGAAGACCTGGCTCGCCATCGGCTTCATCGCCCAGTTGATGTTCTCGATGCGCTTCATCCTCCAGTGGATCGCGAGCGAGAAGGCGCGCCGTTCGATCGTGCCGGAGACATTCTGGTACTTCTCGGTGGCGGGCGGCCTCCTCCTGCTCGCCTACGCGATCTACCGGGTCGATCCTGTTTTCATCCTCGGGCAGGCGTCAGGGCTCGCCATCTACTCTCGCAACATCTATTTCATCTGGAAGGGCAAGTCCGGCGAGGCGCCGCCGGCCTGAGGCGACAGCGAACTCATGAAGCACGTCTCCGTCATCCAGCATACCCAATCAGAGTGGCTCGGTCACATCGAGGACCATCTCGAGGGCCGCGGCATCCGGTTCGGCTACTTCCGGCCGTTCACGGCGGGCGGCAGCCTGCCCGAGCTTGCGACCCTCGGGGACGGGCTCATCCTGGTCGGCGGCGGACCATGGGGCACGGCGGGGCCAGATTGCCTCCTCCCGACGCTCGAGCGCGAGGTGCGGCTCGTGCGCGCCTGCCTCATGACGGAGAAGCCGGTGCTGGCCTTCGGCCTCGGCAGTCAGATTCTCTCGCTCGCCGCTGACGGCGGCGTCGTGGCACGCCCGCTGCGGCTGGAGGCCGGATACGCGAACCGCGTCAAGGGAGACGCGCTCGGTGGCCGGCTGCCCGAGCGCTTTCCCAATGTCGTCTACATGCGCGATGCGCCGGCGCCGCCCGACTATGCCGTAGCGCTTGCCCGCGACGCAGGTGGTAACCCGGCGATCTTCCAGATCGGTGCCAAGGCATTCGGCTTTACCGGACATCTCGGCATCCGGCGCGCCATGATCGAGGATCTCGTCATGGAATTCGAGGAGGCGCCCGACGATGTGGCAGCTGGGCTCGAGCCGCTTGGCGGGCTCGCGACGGCGATCGAGGACGCGCTCGTCCCTATCATGGCAGGCCTCATAGAGGCGACGGGCTGGATGAGCTGAGGCGACGTGACGCGCTCAGCGCCGGCTCAGCAGAAAGACCGCCTTCTCGCCGAGGAAATTGTGCACCGTGAGCGGCACGCGCACCCAGGTGCCGAGCTGCTGGCCGGACGAGTTGAAGGCGGCGGCCTGCTCGACGCGGGCGCCGACGGCTGCGCATAGATCCGCGAAATCCTTGATCGTGCAGAGGTGCGCGTTCGGCGTCGCATACCAGGACTCGGGCAGGTTTTCCGTCACCGGCATGCGCCCGGTGAACAGCAGCTTCATGCGCACCTGCCAGTGGCCGAAATTCGGGAACGAGACGATCGCGCGCTGGCCGATGCGCAGGAGCTGCTCGAGCACGAGCTTTGGATGCAGCGTCGCCTGGATGGTGAGCGAGAGGATCGCATAGTCGAAGGCGTTGTCGGGATAGTCGACGAGGTCGTGATCGGCATTGCCCTGGATGACGGAGAGGCCCCGCGCCACGCAGGCGTTGACCTTCTCGCGCGTGATCTCTATGCCGCGGCCGTCGACGGCCTTGCGATCGGCGAGCAGCTGCAGGAGCGCGCCGTCGCCGCAGCCGACATCGAGGACGCGCGCCCCCGGCCTCACCATTTCAGTGATCAGCAGGTGGTCGACGCGGCTCGACGCAGCCGTGCGGGAGATGTCGCCGGCATGATGTGCGAGGGAAGCCGCGTTGGCCATGTCAGAAGCACCTTCCATATAGGCTGCCCGTCACGCGCCGATCGCGCGCTCGAGTTCCTTAAGCGCCCGCTCGGCGAACGCAAGCATGTTCTCGTCACGCTTGCCATGCCCCGTCTCCAGGGTGAGCGCGAGTTCGACGGGACCCGACAATGCGATGCAGGTGTGGCCGGCGGCGTCCCCGTAGCGGTTGCCGGTCGGCCCCGAGGCGCCGGTCTCGGCGAGGCCCCAGGTGGCACCATGGCGATGGCGCATGACGCGGGCGATGAGCGCCGCATAGGGCTCGCTCGAGGAGCGCATGCCTTTCATCTCGGCGTCCGTGATGGCGAGCAGCGCTGTGCGGGCCTGTCGCGTATAAACCACGGCGCCGCCGAGGAAGTAGGCAGACGCGCCGGGTCGGGCGAGGAGGGCCGCCGAGATGAGGCCACCGGCGGACGATTCGACGACGGCGATGGTTTCCTTGCGCTCCGTGAGGCGAGCTCCGATCCGGTCGGCGATGGCGCTGAGCGGGATCATGCGAGCAGCCCTTCCTTCTTCGCCCAGGCAAGGCCTCGGTCGAGTGCCTTGCCGAGCGCATCGAACATCTGGTTGCAGCCCGCGCCGTCGATGATGAGCGGCGGACAGACCGCGATCGTGTCTCCGGCGACTGCGCGGCAAATGAGCC
>DAORNH010000170.1:4771-5759 GCA_035440865.1 Hyphomicrobiaceae bacterium
GGGGATCATGCCCTGGGCATCGGTCGGGACGGAGACGACGCGGGCACCGACGCCCTGCTTCGGCTCGAACGACTGCTTCGTCGTTTTGTCCTTCACGAGCTCTAGCCCGCCGATGAGGCCGACACCGCGCGCCTCCCCTACCAACGGGTGGCTTGCGAGCGCTTTGAGTCGCAGCTGGAACACCGGCGCCGTCTCCTGCACGTGGGCGACGATGTTCATACGCTCGTAGATCTCGAGCGTCTTCACGGCGACGGCGGTCGCAACCGGATGACCCGAGTACGTGAAGCCATGTGCGAAGACGCCGATCTTCTTGCTCTCATCGACGAGCGCCTGATAGACGGGCTCCGAGACGGTCACCGCGCCGAGAGGCATGTAGGCGGAGGTGATGGCCTTCGCCATCGTGATCGTATCCGGCTCGATGTTGAACGTTTGCGATCCGAACATGCGGCCCGTGCGCCCGAAGCCGCAGATCACCTCGTCGGCGATGAGCGCGACGTCGTGCTTCCTGAGCACCCCCTGCACCTTCTCGAAATAGGTGCGTGGCGGCACGATGACGCCGCCCGCGCCCATCACCGGTTCGGCAATGAAGGCCGCGACCGTCTCCGGCCCCTCGCGCTCGATCAACTCCTCGATGCGCTGGGCGAGGCGAGTCGCGAAGTCCTCCTCGCTTTCGCCGGCTTCGGCGCCCCGCCAGTGGTGCGGCGTATCGGCATGCAGCACGCGCGCCATCGGCAGGTCGAAATCGGCGTGGAATACGGGGAGGCCGGTGAGGCTCGCCGCTGCGATCGTCACGCCGTGATAGGCGCGCATGCGCGATATGATCTTCTTCTTTTTCATCAGGCCGCGGGCATTGTTGTAGTACCAGGCGAGCTTGATCTGCGTATCGTTGGCCTCGCTCCCCGAGCTCGTGAAGAAAACCTTGGAGGTCGGCGCGGGAGAGATCTCCTTGATCTTTTCGGCGAGCTGGATCGCGGGCTCGTGGCTGCGG
>DAORNH010000170.1:5769-8771 GCA_035440865.1 Hyphomicrobiaceae bacterium
CGCCGAAGAGATGCGTGAAGGAGAGCTTCGACATCTGCTCGCGTGCGGCTTCGACGAGCTCCTTGTTGCCGTAGCCGAGGCCCGTGCACCACAAGCCAGCCAAGCCCTCGATGTAGCGCTTGCCGCGCGAATCGTAGACGTGAATGCCTTCGGCCCGCTCGATGATCAGCGGGCCGTTCGCCCGGTGCGCGGCGAGATTGGTCGTCGGGTGAAGCAGCGCCTCGACGTCGCGCGCCGCGAAATTGGTGAGTGTCGACATCTCTGCTCGTCTCCGGTCTGGCCGAGGCCTCAATCGCCAACTATGGTACCGGCGGTCCGTGACGAAGACAAAAGATTCGCAACCGGGGTGGTAAGTGCCGAGAGCGTCATCGGGAATGAACTTGGTCCGTCGCGGGCGAGACACCAAGCCAAGGAATTGAGATGATCAGAAGCGGCCCGATCACCACTGCGCGCGCGCTGGCACTGTCGACTCCCTTGCCCCTGCCGATTGCGTCCTGGTCGCGCACGCTTGCGGTCTTCGCCGTGCAACTCGTGCTGCTGACGATCCTGCTCCACCGCTTCGCCTCGCTGCCGACGCCCGTTGCACTGAATGTTTTCATCGTTGCGCTGGCAATGGCCGCGATTGCCTTACTGATCGGCTTCACCGCGGCCGCATTCATCTGGGTGCAGGGTCGCGACGGCGCCTTCAATGCGACCGTCGGCGTCGGCTTGAGCCTTGCCCTGATGATGTGGCCGGCTGCGGCTGCGCCCTTCTACATGCGCCTGCCGCGCATCAACGACATCACCACCGATACCGTGAACCCGCCCGTGTTCCAGGCGCTCGCCAAGGCGCGACCCAAGGGCGCCAACATCGTCGCCTACGGCGGCAATACGATCGCCGCACGCCAGATCGCCGCCTACCCGGATGTGCGCCCTGTCATCGTTCCGCGGGGAGCCGAGGAGACCCACGAGATCGTGCTCGACGTGATGCGGCGTCTCAAGTGGCGGGTGGTAGCAGAGGAGGCGCCGAGCCGTGGCAAGCCGGGTCTGATCGAGGCCGTCGACCGGACTCTGATCATCGGCTTCAATGACGATATCGTCGTCAGGATCACGGGCGATGCCACACGCACCCGGATCGACGCGCGCTCGCAGTCGCGCTACGGCGGACACGATCTCGGCCGCAATGCGCGCCGCGTGACGAGCTTCTTCAAGGAAGTGATCGCCCGCTTCGACGGGACCGGCGGCGAGCGCGTCAGGCGCCGGCGCGGCTCCACTAAGGCCGTGTCAGACGCGTCGACCGCTCCAAGTGCTGCAAAGGCTGCAGCCGCCCCTGCTCCTGGAGGTGACGCACGTGAGCCTCGACGGAAAGTGAAGCTGCGTTCACGAGGCGAGGCTCGAGGCCGCGATAAACAATAGGCACGATTGCGTCGATGGTGTCGTGGCCGTTGCCGATGCAGTCGAGGATCGCCTGCTCGCGCATCTGGCGGTGGATGATGAACGCCTTGACGAGGCGCTGCGGCTGCTCGAAGCGCCCGCCGTGGCCGGGCAGGAACATCTCGTCCTGCCGCTCCAGGAGGCGGAAGAGCGAGCGCATGTAGTCGCCCATGTGGCCTTCGGGCGGTGCGACGACCGAGGTGTTCCACGACATCACGTGATCGCCGGAGAAGACGAGCTTGGTGCCGACGAGCTCGAAGCAGAGGTGATCGGGCGCGTGGCCCGGCGTGAATATGCACTTGAGGGCGCTGCCGTCGCCGCTGACAAGATCGCCGTCACGAAGCACGATATCGGGCGTGAACGAGCCATTGAAGGCCTCGCCGCCGGATGGGCTCTTCGCGCCAGGCGTGGCGGTGGCCGTGCGGCCATAGGCGGCAACGGGTGCGCCGGTCGCCTTGGCGAGCCGCGGCAGGCCGTCGATGTGATCGCGATGCGTGTGCGTGACGACGATATGGCTCAGTTTGCGAGGTCCGAGCGCCGCCATGATGGCGTTGAAGTGGGCGTCGTCCTCGGGGCCGGGATCGATCAGCATGACCGAGTGGCCGGTGCCGACGAGGTAGGTGTTGGTGCCCTTGAACGTGAACGGGCCCGGGTTGTTGGCGACGAGCCGCACGATCCCCGGCGCCATCTCGCGGGGCTCGCCGTAGGCGAACTCCATGGTCTTCTTGAAGGGGACGTCGTCGGCCATGCTGGGCTCCGCTGCTCGCAGTCGTGCGCCGCACCATAGTCGATGCGCGGGCGGACCGCAGCTGACTTCGCCGCACGCCGTCAGGAGCAAGCGGGATCAATCCCAGTCGAGGGCACCCTTCCGCCACTCGTAGATGAAGCCGATGGTCAGCACGGCGAGGAACACCATCATGGACCAGAAGCCGTAGACGCCGACATCCTTGAAGGCGGCGGCCCAGGGGAAGAGGAAGGCGACCTCGAGATCGAAAATGATGAACAGGATCGAGACGAGGTAGAAGCGCACGTCGAACTTCATGCGCGCGTCGTCGAACGCGTTGAAGCCGCACTCGTAGGCGGAGACCTTCTCGCTGTCCGGGTTGCGCACCGCGATCAGGAACGGCGCGATCATCAGCGCGAGACCGATGAAGATTGCGACGCCGAGGAAGACGGCGATCGGCAGATATTGCATCAGAAGCGCGTTCATGTGGGGTCCCCGAGCCGCAGCGGGCTGAGCATCATCCCCGTCGTCTAGCCGAGCTTCGCCCGCCGTTCAATGCCGGAACTCGTCGCATAGGCGCCAGACCTGTGCGCCATGACTTGAGGCGGCGATGCGAATGCCCCTATCCTGCGGAGGCGCAGCCGAAAGCGATAGGAGTGACGCATGTCGCAGAAGCGGATCCCTGCAGTCTTCATGCGCGGCGGCACCTCGAAGGCCGTAATGTTCCACGTTCGCGACCTGCCGGCCGACCGGGAGGCCTGGGCGCCAGTCTTCCTCGAGGCGATCGGCGCACCGGACCCCAACGGCCGCCAGCTCGACGGCATGGGCGGCGGTGTCTCCTCGCTCTCGAAGGCGTGCATCATCG
>DAORNH010000170.1:8846-9178 GCA_035440865.1 Hyphomicrobiaceae bacterium
CAACTGCGGGAATATGTCGTCGGCGATCGGACCCTTTGCCGTCGACGAAGGGCTCGTGCCTGCACCGGCAGGCGACGAGGCCACCGTGCGCATTCACAACACCAACACGGCGAAGATCATCAAGTCTCACTTTCCAGTCGTCGGTGGCAAGGCCGCCGTTAGAGGTGATCTCGCGATCGACGGCGTGTCGGGTACCGGCGCGCCCATCCGGCTCGAGTTCATGGCGCCGGGCGGCTCTAAGACCGGTGAACTCTTGCCGACGGGCCAGCCGGTGGATCGCCTGCCACTCGCCTCTGGTCGATACGTGGATGTGAGCCTCGTCGATGCGGCAA
>DAORNH010000170.1:9242-9572 GCA_035440865.1 Hyphomicrobiaceae bacterium
AGCCCTCGAGGCGATGCCGGAAGCGCTCGCGACGCTCGAGGAGATTCGCGCCCGAGCGTCCGTCGCCATGGGGCTTGCGCCGAATTTGAGCAATGCCGCCCGACTGAAGAGCATTCCAAAGATCGCCGTCGTGACGAGCCCACGGGCCGCCACCACGCTCTCGGGGCGGGAGCTCGGCGCGGCCGACATGGAGATCGCCGCGCGTATGATCTCGGTCGGCCAGCCGCATCGCGCGATCCCGCTCACCGGCGCGCTCTGCCTTGCGGTTGCGACCCGGACGCCCGGTACCATCCCGAACCGGCTCGCGCGTGGTCTGCCGCCGGGGGCAAG
>DAORNH010000171.1:0-300 GCA_035440865.1 Hyphomicrobiaceae bacterium
TCGAGCACAATCTGGAGGTCATCAAGACCGCCGACTGGATCATCGATCTCGGCCCGGAAGGTGGCGACGGCGGCGGACGCATCGTCGCCGCCGGCACGCCCGAGGACGTCGCCAAGGTCGAGGCGAGCCACACGGGCAAGTTCCTGCGCGAGCTGCTCTCTCGCCGCGCCAAGAGCCGCGCCTCCAGGAACGGCGGCAAACGCGAGGCGGCGGAGTAGGGAATCCTGGACGTCATTCCGGCGCCCGCGCGCCAAGCATCGGCAGTTCTAATGCGATCGATTTCTGGCAACCGTAAGTGCG
>DAORNH010000171.1:310-9567 GCA_035440865.1 Hyphomicrobiaceae bacterium
ACAGAGTTCAGCATCCGCACCTGCTCTATGATGAGTGCCAACCTTGATGCCCTCGTGCCGGCATGCCGCCGCGAGCTTGTGCCATTTGAAATCGTTTCTCCGCCAGGGGTGTGGAATTCCACGATGCGCTGCGTACGCCTTCATGACACAGCCGACACGATTCCTGATCGGCTCGACACCCCACTTTTCAGCAGTTTGCTGAAGCAGCCTCTCCTCGAATTCTCCATTGTACGAGACTACAGGTCGATCGCCGATGACTCTCCTCAACTCTTCCGAAATCTCCGGCCAGGTCGGACAGCCCTTCAGGTCCTTTCTGTAGATGCCATGAACCCTCGACGCCGCCGAGGGTATACGGCCAAGCGGCATCACTCTGCGTTCAAATAGCGTCGTGCCATTTGCGTCCACGACGGCAATCTCGAGTATTTCGGATTTCTTGTCGAACCCCGTCGTCTCACAGTCGATCACGAGCCAGTCATCGCGGCGCAACAATTGGTTGAACAGCTTCAGCGGCGCAGTGTGGTCTGATCGAAAGTAGTCCATACGAGACAGAAAAGGCCTTGCTCCGCGTGCAGCAGACGGTGGACCGGAGGAGGCTAGACGCCTCTCGAGAGACATGATCGCAACAAGAACGACACCGACGCCGAAGGCGAATACCCACATGATCTTGATGTCCATTTGAGCACCCTCATTGGAAAATCCCCCGCCAATAAACCGGCCGATTCCCGGTAAACAAGATGCTAATTTTTCAACCGCCAGCCTATCACAACGATGTTCGCTGCACGAAACAGCGCAATTCTGGTTGTTCTGCAGCGATCGGGCAGCACCTGTTGGTTGAGTTGGATGCCACCGGCTAAGCGTGCCATCGAGTTCGTGACAATCTCTTGGAATGGCAATTGTAGACCCCAGACTTCCGGAGGCGGTTATGACCCCAGAGACCACGATCAAGCTCATGCGAGAAGGCAAGTACGTCGCCGAAATCTCGGTCACACTGATCGACGACGACAACGAGTGGTCGCCCCGCCTATCGGCAGGCGATGTGCAAATGCTCGATGCCGTCCGCTTGGCATTACGACGAGGCGACTTGCGCGCCGCGTCGCCCCTTGCAACTGTCTATGCACATGCGCCTGTGGCTGCCGAGTGAGGCCACGACCTGCGCTGGGGGCCCTGAAACTCGGCCACACGCGCCACCCGACTATTCGTACACTCTACAACAGCGGCAATATCCTCGAGCGCCGCGTCGGCCTCGTCAAGCCGGCTCGCTCAAATCGGGCCTGAGCCTCCCGCCCGCCCCTCATCACCCCGTGGCCAGAATGCCGCAACGGCCCGCGAACATCGAGCGCTCGTTTACTCTTCGTTAGCCAAAATCATATCTTCTCGGAGCATGGCCGTCGTCGCGGCCCCTGATACCGAGGAGTGAGTTCATGCGTCTCCGCAAGTTCCTGGCAATCGCCGGGGCAGCGATCGGGCTTTCGCTCGCCGCCGCCGCACCAGCGAGCGCGTTCGGCTGGTGGCCACATTCGCACGTGCATGCGCCGGCCGGCTGGGGCGAAGTGCGCCCCGTGCGCCACTGGGTCTACTACCCGCGCTACCAGCACATCTACCACGTCGATCCGTACGCCTACCGCTACAGCCCGCGCGGCTACTATCCCTGGTACGGCTCCCACTACTGGACATCGGCCGCCACCATCCGCAAGCGCAATCACCTGAAGTACCACCACTGGAACGCCCGCCCGCCGAAGTATCGCTACTATCCGGCGTGGAGCTATCCGAAGCACTGGCACCACCAGGATTGGCACGCCCGCAACCACGGCTTCCATCACCGCTGGCACTGGTAATTTGATCGAAATCACCCCTCGATTACGTTCATGCCACATTCAGGTGTCATGAGCCCTTATCGGCGGCAGTTGGGGACGGGGTCCCCGCTGCCAACTCGAGCAGGGTCCACACCAGCGTGGACCGGATACGGAGGACACATCCCATGATGAAGAAAATCGCCACCGGCGCCATCGCGCTCACCATGGCCGGCGCCCTCGTCGTCGCCAGCGCCACCGAGGCCGATGCCCGCCGCGGCCGCCGCGTCGCCGGCATCCTGCTGGGCACTGCCATCGGCCTCGGCATTGCTGGCGCTTACGCCTACGGCCCGCGTCACCACTATCGAGGCGGTCATTGCTACCTCGGCGAGCAGCGTTGCCGCGTCGTCGGCCAGAAATGCTGGTACGACCGTTATCGCGGCCACGAGGTCTGTAAGGACGACGTGCGCTGCTGGCGCCCGCAGATCTGCGATTGAACCGCAGACTGCATGAGAGTGAGCGGGCGGCGCGCGAGCGTCGCCCGTTTCGATTCCAGGACACGCTCGGGTCAGACGCGCCAGATCACCGGCAGGTTCTGCACCGCCCTGAACGCCCAGCCCGCCACGCGTACAGGCGTCGCCGGATCGAGTTCCAAACCCGGCAGGCGTTCGAGCAGCATCGGCAGCGCCACCCCCGACACCATCGCCCGTGACGCCCATGCGCCCGCGCAGTAGTGCGGGCCCGCACCGAACGCGATGCTCTTTGCGGTATCGCGCCGGATGTCGAAGCGATCGGCATCGGCGAAATGCGCCTCGTCCCGGTTCGCCGATCCGAACATCAGAAAAACGCGGTCCTCCGGCGCGAACTCGACGCCGCCGTAGCTGTGCGCCTTGGCAATGCGTCGCGGCGACATGCCGATCGGCGCAATCCAGCGGCAGTATTCGTCGAACACCTGCATGTATGTCGCCTTGCCTGCACGGACGAGCGCGAGCTCGTCGGGATGAGTGAGCAGCGCCCAGACGCATCCTGCGATGGCATCGCGCGGCTCGTTCTGGCCGCCGCTGATCGCGAGCTTGATGTTCGCGCGTATGCTTTCCATCGGCAGGCCGGCTGAGAGCATCACGGAGAGCAGGCTCTGGTTCGGCGATCTGCGCACCACCGGTAGCATGTCGTCGATCGCCGCATCGATGCCCGCCGTTGCCTTATGACAGCGCGCCTCGATTGCGGGATCGCCTGCATAGTTCGCGATACCGTCGATCATGCCTTGCGACCAGTCATCCATGTCCTCGAAGCGCATGCTCGCAAGGCCGGTGATGTCCTTCAGGCATTCGGCTGAGTAGCGGATCGCGAATGCTTTCGTGAGATTGGCCCGCGCGAGCGGCCGCAATTCGTCCAGGATGCGCGCCGCGTGCGCCGCGAAGCTTGCGCGCCAATGCTTGGCGACCGTCTTCGGCGAGACCGTCGGGAAGATCGCCCGCCGCTCGGCCATGTGGGCCTCGCCATCCTTGCGCATCATGTTGTGGCCCATGAGGCGGGTCATTAGGCCCTGCGGGTGATGCGAGGAAAACACCTCGATATTCTTCTCGCAGACGAAAATGTCGTCGCGCCGTGTGAGCAGCGTCGAACCGAGCTCCGGCACGAACGCGATCGGGGCTTCTGCACGCAT
Organism: Hyphomicrobiaceae bacterium; assembly: GCA_035440865.1. Classification (GTDB taxonomy): domain Bacteria; phylum Pseudomonadota; class Alphaproteobacteria; order Rhizobiales; family Hyphomicrobiaceae; genus DAORNH01. Next base: position 3,767 of record DAORNH010000171.1, read on the forward strand.
GCGCGCGAGCGTCGGATAGGGATCGAGGGCAAAGCTCGCGGGTTCAATGTTGAACTGAGGTGCCGTGGACATGAGGGTCTCGCTGGTCTGCGCTGTCGCACCGGGCCGCTGCCGGTTCCAGATCAGTACCGTCAGAAGCTACGGCAAAAGCCTGTGCGATAGCCAGGGGGCGCAATCGAACCCTCGATTGTCGCCGTCATGTCGTCATGCCGCAACTTGCCAGCCATCGATCAATGAGGTTAACTGCTGGCTTCCGCTCACAGACGATCAGAAAGTGCGATCGCGAGTGGCGTAGGGGGCAGCATGAAGGATTTCCTGGAGTCGTCGGCCGCAATCTTGCGCCAATATTTGGGTTTCGACATTCCTGCGCAGCACCTCTCCATAGCCGTAGGTGCGGTGTCGATATTCTCGCTCTTGATTTATCTACTGCGACAACTTCGCCTAAAACTCGGCGACTTGTCTGCGCTGCCGAGCGAAATGCTGGCAACTGCAGAGATTGTCAAGAATGATATCCAGACGAATGTGGATGCGTTACTGATAAAATTCACGGCGCTTCACGATGAGATGCGGCTTAGCTTACACAGTCGGTTCGACGCAATTCACAAGTTGCTGCAAGCAACTCACGAGGTCTCCAACCAAGTTGCCGACAGTGAAATCGCGGAGGATGAGGCCAGCCAAAGGCCGCCACGGATGACGAGGGTGCAGTATGCTCGAGCGATCGCGACCAAGGTAACCGAGCAGTGGCTATCCGGGCGAACTCTACGATCACTCGCAGACAGCCCTCATGTCTTTGAATTTGAGGGGGCATTGGCGAACGGCCAACATTTTAAGTTGAGGTTCGGCACTCCGTATCGCCAGGGCATTGGTGTCGATGGTAGATTGCCGTTCACACTCGACGTTTGGGTCGACGGGTACAAGCACCTGAACTACGAATGGGATACCGACGGGAACTACGCCCTTAGGGGATTCAAGAAAGGCAGTGGAGAATGGCTCGTAGAATTGGCCGCATGGGGCCTCAAATCTGAATCAGTCGCGAAGGCCGCATGACGTGCAAGGCCTAACTCGGCGGATTGAGGGCCTGATTCCCGAGAAGCCTCGGCGTCTTAGCCTCACTTCATCAGCGCCTTGAACTTTCGCACTTGCGAGTCTGCGTCCTCCTGGTAGGCGATTTCGCCGGCGCGGCGTCCATCGCCACCGACGAGATACATCGATGTCGAGTGATGATAGGTATGGCCATGCTTGGTCGGCACACGCTCGTAGTAGGCGCCGAACCGCGAGGCGACTGCCGCGATCTCCGCGGGGTGACCAGTGAGCCCGATCACCCTCTTGTCGAAGTGCGAAAGATACTCCTTGAGTGCAGCTGGCGTATCGTTCTCGGCGTCGACTGAGACGAACAAGAACCCAATTCGATCGGCATCGGGCCCGAGCCGCTCCAGCACCCCCATCAGGTCGTTGAGTGTGGTCGGGCAGACTTCCGGACAGTTCGTGAAACCGAAGAAGATCGCAAACGGCCGCCCCGCAAGGCGCTCGCTTCGGAACGGCTGGCCGTCAGTGCCGATGAGCTCGAACGGCCCGCCATGCGGCTCAGCCGCCGCAGCGGTTCCGCATGGCATGCCGATGGCGGTCGCGATGGCGGCTCCGAGCAGCAGCGAAAGTCGGCGTCGATCGACTTCGTAGTGCACGGCACTACTCCCTATTTCTTGTCCATCGGTCCCGAGCCCTTCGGCGCAGCATGCGGTCCGCTCGTCTGCGTCCCGAGCGGCTCGATCAGATACTCGACCTCGATCGCGCCGGCCTTCGCGAACACCAGCGTCCCCTTGATCCTCTCTCCGGACTTCAGCGGCTGCTTCAGCTCCATGAACATGACGTGGAAGGAGCCCGGACGCAGAAGAACACTGCCGCCCGGTGGAATCTCGAGACCGCCGGCGAGTTCGTTCATGACCATGCGGCCGTCCTTCATGGCCATCTCATGCACCTCGAGGCGTGCGGCATGGATGAAGCTGCCACCAATGAGGCGATCAGCCTCCTTTCCTGTATTGGTGATCCGCATGAAGCCGCCGGCCACCTTGAAGCCTTCTGGCGCCACCCGCGACCAGGGATGGTCGATGCGGATGGGGCCAATCGTGTAGGTCTGTTGCGCCAGTGCGGCGACAGACGCGAGCGCCAAGACCGCAAGCGCCATCGCCGTGGAAGGAAGGGTTCTGGCTGGTTTCATCTCTGTCTCCGTTGCGCTATCCGAGGTCAATTCAATGCTTTGGCGGCGACACCATCGTCGCGTCTTCGACCAGCACCTCGACCTCGATCCGGCCTGCCCTCTCAAACTCGAGGGTCATGGCAAATGTATCGAAGGCGGAGAGCGGCTTTTTGATCTGCTTCAGGATCAGGCGCGGGCCGGTCGTCGTCATCTCGAGCCGGCCCCTTGCCCCAATCTCGAATGCTGAAACACGCTTCGTTCGATGCGTGCCGGCAACGTTGTCGAGGACGTGTAGCTCGACCGACCCGGCAATCGGCGAACTCGCGCCTTTGAGCCGATCGCCTTTTGGAGCCGCCACCTTGACGACCATGTAGACGGCCGCGTCGTCACCCACGTTTGCCCCCGCATGAGTCCAGGGATGCACGATCTCGACCGCTCCCCGCTTGACGCCATGGGCTTGCACCGGCCCCAGCAGCAAGGCGGTCGTCAAACCAATGGCGAGCAGGCGCCGAGAATCGATCATGGTGATGTCTTCATGCGGGCACTCGATCGTCGTGGCTGCTCGATGCCGAGGCAAGCGCACGCACGCACGAAGGCCGGGCGATCAGGTGTCGGGGTTACACTTGGGCGATGGTCGCGGCATACGGCGGCGCGCGGGCGCCGAGGCCGCTCGGTCGCCCCTCGGTCCCAGGTAAGGCGTACGCCACCGCAGGGCGCCATCCCGCTCGCTGAGCCCATTCGATCGCAATGGTCGAGGCGACCAGCACCGCCGGAGTGGACTGGGCGACAAGGCAGGACAAACAGTGCCCGTACGATTCGGGCAGGGGCGTTTTCCCAGCTTCGCGGCTATCGCTGTCTTCCAATGTACGGCCGTGGCTCGCGCACATCTCGCGCTTTCCGAGAATCGGATCGACCGTCGGATCGTTTGAGGCCGGGCGCATCGCGCAGACACCTGCCGTCGCGGCATTCACCAGAAAGGCGAATGCGGCTAGGAGAGCGACAGATCGATATCGTTGCCGCGTCAGCATGCATCGAGTTTCGCATGAATGCGCCCCGTTGCAAGCTTGATTTTGTCGCATTCGGCGGGAGCACCAGCCTCGCTCATAGGCAGTCGGTTCCGGCAAAAGCGCCTCTGAGCGGCGCACTGTCCTTGCATCCTCAACCCCAAACGCATCGTCGGCTGCCGTTCGGTCGGCCGGCCACGTTATTTTCCTAGCCTCCCAAGGGGTCAGGCCCATGACGCTCAAATTTCATTTCTTCACGCGAGACACGATGCCGGACGCCGCCGTGCTGCGATCGGCGGCCCATGCCAACCGCATGCTCGCCGAGCAGCTCCCCGACGATCCGCCGTATGACGCAGCGGACGAGCTCAGGCGCTGGCATGCAATGCCGTCGCAGGCGCGCTCGCAAGTCTGGATCGCCGAGGCGAACGGGAATGTCGTCGCCGAGGCAAACCTCAATTGGGAGGAGCTCGAGAGCAATCGCGCGCTTGCCCACGTCTACGTCTCGGTCGAACGCGACTGGCGTGGCCAAGGCCTAGGCGCGACCCTCCTGTCACTCGCGGTCGAGCGAGCGATCGAGGCCGGACGGCCCAAGCTCATGTCGATGAGCACGAGCCGCGTACCGGCCGGCGGACGGTTCCTCGATCGCGTTGGCTTCACCCGCCGCCTCGAGATGCACACGAACCAGCTCAAGGTCGCAGATCTCGATCGGGCGCTCGTTGACGCATGGAGCCGGCCGGATCCCGCGCGCACAGGCGACTATGCGATCGAGGTCTTCGATGGCCCCGTGCCGGACCACCGGCTCGAGGCCTACGCGGAGCTTGTCGGCGTGATGAACACCGCGCCGCGCGGCACGCTCGAGGTCGAGGACACGAAGATCACCGCGAGCATGGTGCGCGAGTGGGAGGCCTCCCTCGTCGCGAGCGGCTGGCGGCGGCTCCTGGCGGTCACGCGCCACGTGCCGAGCGGAGTGCTCGCCGGGTTCACCGAGCTGCGGTGGACGCCGACCCGCGCCTCACTCGTCTGGCAGGGCGGTACAGGGGTCGTCCCCTCGCACCGCAACCGGGGCCTCGGGCGCTGGCTCAAGGCGCAAAACCTCGCGGCGCTGCTCTCGGCGAACGACAAGGTGCGCTTCGTGCGCACCGGCAACGCCGACAGCAATGCCCCGATGCTGGCGATCAACCACCAGCTGGGCTTCCGCCCGTTCACGGCGCGGGCCCTCTGGCAGGGGAACGCCGCCGAGGTGAGCGGACAGCTCGCTCGGCAGCGCCGGCAGGCTGCATGATCGGCCTGCCGGTCAATCGGCGCGCCCGCGAACTTGCCGCAGCTGCCTCATGAGGTCGTGCGGCGAGGCTGCGGGCCGCCGTCGTTGCTGGGAGCGAGGTCACATCGGGCTGCCGACGATTGCCAACGCCTCCCGTCGGCAGAAGATCTCCGGCGGAATGTTGCGCAGCTTACCGAGGCGGTCCTCCCGCTCCTCGGCGCGCGCAATGCAGAGTTGCTCGAGCGCCCGGGTCGTCGTGTCGATGATGCGTGGGCTGGCCCTGGCGGAGAATGCCGACACGGGCCGCGGCCCCACTGCGGCGACGCGCAGGTCCTTCAGAGGAAACGCGATGCCGATCGTCAGACTGTGAATGTCCTGGCGCTCGCCGGAAATCAGGGCCGTGGCATTGATAAGCTTAAAGGTCTTCGGCAGCGGCGAGAGCACCCATTTCCCGTCCGCCTTCGCGTGGATCCTGGTCGTGAAGTTGATTACGTCGGAAAAATCGCCTTTGCCGCCACCGAGCTCGGACAGCTCGATAAAGGTGTTCATCACTCTCGTCATGCCGATCGAGCCCGTCAGCGGGTAAAGGCCATTTGCGTCCGGTTGCACGTAGCTCCGGCAGTCGAGACGGACCAGCTCGCGAAACGTCTCGACGGTCTTGAACTTTCGGTGCCCCGACCGCTCGCGGCCGAGGCCGCCGTCGGCACCGAGCGTGAATGTGCGCTTCGGATAGGGGAGCTGGAAGGAGAGGGAGCCGCTCTGGTCCGACTTCTCCGTAATCTTGAAGGAGAAATCATAGGCGATCGAGCTGTCGGCATAGTTGAGGAACTTCTCGGCGAGCAGCGGATCCGCCTTCTTGATCCGGGCAAAGTAGTCGGACCGCTCGAGGATCAGTTCCGGTTCGATGCCGGCAAAGGCCGGATTTCGGTCCAGCGCCATCTTGATGCGTGTCCGCACAGAGTCGCGCGCCTCGCAGCGCACGTTCCGGACGATGTCCTCAGTCGTATACTGCGAGACGTCGTCCGGGATGGGGTGAATGGCACAACCTGAAAGCGCCGTGACCGTGGCAGCCAGGAAAAGCGGTCTCAATCTCATGATCCCTCTTTTAAATATGCGCTCGCCGGAATTTCCCGGAGCAGCCGAGAGCCTTGACTGATTCGGGTGCTCCTCGCCTGTGGCCGAGATGGCTTCTCATCGCTTTCATCGATCGGGTGACTTGAGCGGTCTTTTCGATTGACAGGCCGCGTTGGCCGCATAAACGGCCGGCATGCAACACACACGCTTCATCACCGACAACACGCGCCTCATGGCGCCGCCGCTCGTCCCCGAGATCCGCCTGCAT
>DAORNH010000172.1:0-3343 GCA_035440865.1 Hyphomicrobiaceae bacterium
ACGTCGCCAATCTGGTCCCGCCCTACGAGACGACCGGCAAGTATCACGGCGTCAGCGCCGCGCTCGAGTTCGCGACGCTCAATCTGCGCGTGCGCCACATCGTCGTCATGGGACACTCGGCCTGTGGCGGCATCAGGGCGGCGCTCGAGGCCAATGCAGCGCGCCAGTCGGATGCCCGCTTCATCTCGGGCTGGATGTCGATCCTCGACAAGGCGCGCGACAGCGTGCTCGAGGGTGCCAAGGACCGCCCGATCGCCGATCTCAGAGCGGACCTCGAGCGCGCCGGCATCAGGGCATCGATCGACAACCTGCGTACATTCCCCTGCATACAGATCCTCGAGGCGAAGGGGCGTCTCTCGCTGCACGGCGCGCACTTCGACATCGCATCGGGACAGCTCTATATGTTGAATCAGGCGACCGGCGGTTTCGTACCCGCGTAAACCCGCCGCCCGCCAGGACGAGCTTTGGAGCAGAGCGCATGGCCGCAGTGTCTTCGATCGCAGTCGCCGTCGTCTTTGCCGTGCTGGTCGGCGGCCTCATCGTCATGGCGCGCGGCAAGAGTGCCAATGCCTCGCAGCTCTTCATGCGCTGGCGAGTCGGCCTGCAGTTCCTCGCCATTGTCCTGATCATACTGACAGCTTATCTCATGCGTCGGACGACCTGAGGACCCTAAGGAGCGGCGGCAATGTTGCATTCCGGATTGAAGGCGGTGCTGGCAATGGCCGCATCGGTCGTCTTTCTGATCGGTTCGAACATGCCGGCCTCGGCGCAGAAGGGGGCGGCGGCACCGCCGCCCTGCCGTGGTACCGACTACATCGACTCACTCGAAAAGTCCGATCCGGCCGCCTACAAGAGGCTCCGCACCCTTGCAGGCGAGATCCCGAACTCGAACGCCGTCCTCTGGAAGATCGAGGGTAAGGGGGTAGTGCCCTCGCACCTCTTCGGCACGGTGCACGTCACCGACGATCGGATCCACGCGATGCCGAAGGCGGCGCAGGACGCGCTCGCCGCCGCCAAGACGGTCGCCCTCGAGGTCGACGATCTCTCCCCGGTGAAGATGGCCGCGGCGTTCGCCAAGCTCAACAACCTGATCGTCGCCCCAGACGGCAAATCACTCGCCAAGCAGCTCGACGAGAGCGAATTGAAGCATGCCCGCTCGGTGCTCGGCCGCGTCGGCATGCCGGGCGAGATGATCAACATGGTGCGGCCGTGGCTCGTCGCCGTGATGATGGCGATGCCCGAATGCGAGGTGAAGCGGATGGGCGCGGGCCTTCAGCCGCTCGACAGTAGCATTCAGGACAAGGCGAAGGCGAACAAGGCGCAGGTCGTCGGCCTCGAGACGATCGAGGACCAGCTGCGTGCCATGGCTTCGGTGCCGGACGAGACGCAGATCATCATGATCAAGGCGACTCTCAAGCTGCACAACCGGCTCGACGACCTGTTCGAGACCACGCTGTCGCGCTACCTGAAGCGCGACCTTGGTGCCATCTGGGCCCTGCAGATCATCCTCACCGAGAAACTCGGGCACCCGAGATCCTCACTCGAGGCCTTCGAGAAGAGCCTGATCGTCGTGCGCAATCGCAAGATGCGTGACGGCGCCCTGCCGCTGCTCGCCAAGGGTAATGCGTTCATCGCGGTCGGCGCGCTGCATCTTCCCGGCAAGGAAGGGCTTGTCGAACTGCTGCGGGCAGAAGGCTATACGGTCGCAAAGGTCGATTGAACCGTGCACCGGGACGCCGCGGTGAGGCAGACATGGGGCGTCGGCGTACCGCTGCCGGATTGCGCTCTGGCCGGAGCATTCCCATATCGATTGAACGACAATCGAATCTGGAGACCAGTACATGCAGCCAACGACACGCCACACGACCCGAGCAACAATTCCGTTCTCGCCGCGTCCTGTGAGCCTGTCTCGCTGCGCGGCCAATCCAGGTACGAGCAATCATGGGCCATTCGCCCGCCTCCCCTGAATGCCCCGGACGCGCGAGCGTCCGCCTCATTGCCTCCGATACGACATGGATCGAAGGCGCTGCGCGCGCCCAGCTCGATACGGCCGCCCGCCTAGCCGGCATGGTGGCCGTGGTCGGCTTCCCTGACCTGCATCCAGGTAAAGGCACACCCGTCGGAGCGGCATTCGTCTCGCGCGGTTGCATCCACCCGACGCTGATCGGCAACGATATCGGCTGCGCCATGAGCTTCTGGGCGACCGACGTGTCGGCGCGCAGGCTCAAGCTCGACCGCTGGGTGAAGCGCCTCCCGGATCTCGAGCTGCCCTGGGACGGTGACCTCGCCGCCTGGTGCGAGCCGTTCGGGCTCGGGCCATCCCCGAGCGACGTCGGTCTCGGCACGATCGGCGGTGGCAATCACTTCGCCGAGCTGCAGATCGTCGTCGAAGTCCGCGACGAGGTCCGATTCGCCTCGGCGCGCCTCGACAAGGATTTCGCCTGCCTGCTCGTACACTCTGGAAGCCGCGGCCTCGGCCAGGCGATCTGGCGCGAGGTGCTCGCAGAGCACGGCGCAAACCCGCTCGAGGCCGGCAGCGAGGCGGCAGTGCGCTACCTCGCCCGCCACGAGACCGCGCGAGCATTCGCACGGGCCAATCGCGCCCTGATCGCCAAGCGATTCGGTGACGGCATCGGCGCCGAGGTCCGCTGCATTGCCGATATCGAGCACAATGTCGTGACGCGGGAAACCTGGCGCGGCGGCGAGGCCTGGGTCCACCGCAAGGGTGCCGCGCACGCGCACACCGACCTCGTGGTGATCCCGGGCTCGCGCGGCACGCCGAGCTACCTCGTAGCGCCGACCGGTGATCTCGAGACGGCAGCCTTCTCGCTGGCCCACGGTGCCGGCCGGCGCTGGCAGCGAGGCTACGCCAAGTCGCGGCTGTCGCATCGCTATCGAGTGAGCGACCTCGAGCGGACCGAGTATGGCGGCCGTGTCGTCTGCGAGGATCGGGAACTCATCTACGACGAGGCGCCGCAGGCCTACAAGGACATCGCGGGCGTGATCGGCGATCTCGAGGCCGCGGGTCTAATCGCGGTGGTGGCGGAGCTACGCCCCGTGCTCACCTACAAAGTCAGGAGGCGGAGCGATGACTGATCCGTCGATGTCGGGCGAGGTCGTGTGGCTGCAGATCACTTCGGGCCGCGGCCCCGTCGAGTGCCAGCTCGCGGTGGCAAGGCTCGCGCCTGTGATCGTGCGGGCGGCGGAGCGGGCCGGACTGGCCGCCAAAATCATCGAGGCGGTCCAGGCTGCTGAAAAGGGCACACTTCTCTCCGCGCTCGTCAAGGTCTCCGGTGATGGCGCCGAGGACTTCGCCCGGACCTGGGCGGGCAGCATCAAGTGG
>DAORNH010000172.1:3369-3749 GCA_035440865.1 Hyphomicrobiaceae bacterium
AAGCGCAAGAACTGGTTCGTCGGCGTCGATCTCGTGGGCATGCCGTCGGGTCGGGGCAGCCGGCGCATCGACGCGCGCGACGTGACGTTCTCGACCATGCGGGCCGGGGGCGCCGGCGGACAGCACGTCAACAAGACGGAAAGCGCCGTACGCGCGCTGCACCGTCCGAGCGGCCTCGTCGCCGAGGCGCGTGAGGAGCGATCGCAGCACATGAATCGGCGGCTCGCTCTCGCACGGCTCGCCGATCTCCTGGCCAGGGGAGTGGCGGCGGCAGCCGCCGAGGCCGATCGCAGCCGGTGGACCGAGCACGACCGGCTGGAGCGCGGCAACCCGACGCGAACGTTCCAAGGACCGGATTTCGATCCCGCGTGACGACGGCC
>DAORNH010000172.1:3826-9166 GCA_035440865.1 Hyphomicrobiaceae bacterium
GATGCTGCGATGGAAACGCACCATCTTCTTGTTGGCGCGGTCGTGGAACTTGTAGTGCACGGCATATTCGCCTGGCTTCAGCGTCGGCAGCACGAAGGCCACGTGCACGAACGGCTCGGCCGGCATCGTCGCCTCGGTCTGGCGCAGGGTCACGTCCTCTGGCTTGAAGACGACCGCACCTGTCTGATCGACAATCTCGATGTTGACAACCATGTGCAGCTGCTGCCCGTTGACGACGGCCGACCAGCCGAAGCCGATCGGCTCGCCGTAGAGAACGATCTGCTCGCCACCCTTGTAGGCGAGGTTGGTGCGGCGCGCGTAGCGACGGTACCCGGCTGGGATGCTTTCGACGAGGACGTGGCCGCGGATGCCGCGGAAGTCGGGAGCGGTGGTCGCACCCTTGACGGGCCCCGCCGATGGCGGACCGTTGGGTCCCCGCGGCGGCACGCTGTCGCTGCGCGCCAGTGCCTCGGGAGCCAGACCCGCGAGCGTGGCCGATCCGAGAAGCACAGGAGCAATGAATGCAACGAATGGACGCAACATAGCCGACCTCAATGGTTGAGAACGACGCGACGCGGAGCGCCATGCGACGAACCGCGCTCCAGACTGATCCTATCACGTCACTTGTCATGCGCAGAGCCTGATTGCGAACGCGCTTTGCCGGCAGCCCCGGGACTGCTCTAAGACTGGGCTGATCACATCGCCAATCGCAACGACGGACAGCCAGATGCTCATGACCGCGCGCGGCCGCAGAGGCATGGTGACCTCGCCGCACCAGCTCGCCAGCTCGGCCGGCATTGCCATACTGCGCGAGGGCGGCAATGCCATCGAGGCGTCGATCGGCATGGCCGCGGCGCTTGCGGTCGTCTATCCGCACATGACCTCCATCGGCGGCGACGGCTTCTGGCTGATCGCGCCGCCCGGCAAGGATCCGATCGGGATCGATGCCTGCGGCGCGGCTGTCGCCGCAGCGAGACCGGAGCTCTACAAGGCCAATGGCCACGCGACGATCCCGTGGCGCGGGCCGCTCGCCGCCAACACTGTGGCCGGCACGACCTCCGGTTGGGGCGCCGCGCTCGCGCTTTCGCAGGAGCTCGGCGGCGGCCTGCCGTTGTCTCGCCTCGTCGAGGATGCCGCGTGGCATGCCCGCAATGGCTTCCCCGTGACGGCGAGCCAGGCAGCCCTCACGTCCGAGAAGCTCCCCGAGCTTGCGGCGGCGCCGGGCTTTGCCTCGACGTTCCTGATCGACGGTCGCCTCCCCCGTGAGGGCGAGACGATGCGGCTCGCCGCGCTCGGTGCCACACTCGAGCAACTCGGCAGGGACGGGACGGAGAGCTTCTACCGCGGGCCGCTCGCTCGCAGTCTCGCGGCTAACCTTTCGGCGGCAGGCAGTCCTGTCACGTCAGCCGACCTTTCTGCGCATCGGGCTCTGCGAGTGAATCCGCTGTCGGTCTCGCTCGCCGGCGCGCGCCTCTTCAACATGCCGCCGCCGACGCAGGGGCTCGCCTCGCTAATGATTCTTTCACTGTACGAACGCCTTGGCATTCGGGAGTCCGATCGTTTCGACCATATCCACGGTCTCGTCGAGGCGACGAAGCAGGCCTTTATCGTGCGCGATCGCATCATTGGCGATCCAGCCTCGATGACCGAGGATCCGCGCCGCTTTCTCGAGCCTCAGCTCCTCGACGGTCTCGCTGCACGCATCGATAGGAGGCGCGCGCTCCCCTGGCCGGCGCCGGTCGACAAGGGCGATACAGTCTGGCTCGGCGCCATCGACGGGAGCGGGCTCGCCGTGAGCTTCATTCAAAGCATCTATTTCGAGTTCGGCTCCGGCGTGGTGCTGCCCGATGCCGGTATTGTCTGGCAGAACCGCGGCTCGAGTTTTCTCCTCGAGGGCCGCGGTCCGCGCGCTCTGGCACCGGGCCGTAAGCCTTTCCACACACTCAACCCTGCGCTCGCCCGCATGAGCGACGGCCGCGTGATGGTCTACGGCACGATGGGCGGAGAGGGACAGCCTCAGACGCAGTCGGCCATCTACTCGCGCTACGCCATTCACGGCGGCTCGCTCCAGGCGGCGATCTCTGCGCCGCGTTGGCTGCTCGGAAAAACGTGGGGGGCCAACAGCGTGACGCTGAAGCTCGAGAACCGCTTCGATCCCCAGCTGGTCAGCGCCTTGAGAGACACCGGACACGACGTCGAGCTGCTGCAGGGCTACTCGAGCACAATGGGCCATGCTGGTGCCGTCGTGCGCCACCTCGACGGCAGCTTCGAGGGAGCAGGTGACCCACGCAGCGACGGCTGTGCGCTTGGCTGGTGAGCCTGATCATGCTGACCGGTCGCGGTCAGCGCCCGTCGCCGGTCGGCAGCATGCCGACGCCCGGACGGGTATATACGGTCGGTGCCTTGCGCAGCATCGGGACCGGGTCGCCATTCTCACAGACGCGCGAGGCGGTGAGGCTGGCCGAGCCGTTGCGGTCGGGCTGCACGCGCGGCGTATAGCGCCGCTTGAACTCGGCGACATAGGAATCCGACTGCTTGCGCACGTCGCTCGGCACGCCGCAATAGATTGTCGCGAAGATGCCGTCGATCCACAGCTCATCGGCGGGTGACGCATTCTCGACCGCCGTCATGATCAGCGCAAAGGCCCTGAGCTGGTCCTTCTCGACGAACTTGCCGCGCCAGTAGAGATCGGCAAGGAAGGCCTGGGCGCCCGCATGTCGATTGGTGGAACTCAGCGTCGAGAGATAGTGGAGGCCGAGCCGGAGGTCCTTCGGCACGCCCTCGCCCACCAGATAGAGCTTGGCGAGCTCGAACTGGGCGTCTTCGTCGCCGAACAGATTGGCCGCCATGTCGAGGTAGTAGGCGGCACGCTCCGGTGTCGGACGAACGTTCATCTCGGGGAGCCCGCGCAACCAATATCCGGCGAGTGCCACCAGCGACTTGGCGAGGTAAGTGGATTCCGGCTTCTCGTCGGCCTCGACACTGCCCGCGTGTTCTTCGACGATACGCTGGAACAGGCTGAACGACTTGCGATGATCGGTAAAGTTACCGCGATTGTCCGCATAGATCTCGGCGAGGAAGTACTGCCCTTCGAGCAGGCCGGCCGCAGCCGCCTCCTCCAGAGCCGGAATGGCCTCGCTGATATTGCCGCCGCGAGCCGCGCCGACACCGTAGCTCAATGCAGCTTGCGGGGATCGGAACCGGCGCGCTTCGGCGCTGGCGGTGACCGCATCGATCGCCATGCCGCCAATCGAAATGGCAAGCGCCATAATCGCCAATCGCGCCATCCGTCGAGCGGAACCGGGCACGAGTCGATCGTTCGACTCCGGACTATCGACAACCTTCGTCATGTCGCTTTCGCCACGTCTTTCATGCGCGCCGCGCACATCGTCGCCGCGATGTGCCGGAGCAGCCCCCGCCCGAATCCAAACCGGCCCCTGACCCAACACCCGTCCAGTTCCGCCAACGAAATGTGCCAACCCTTTATGGCTCAAAGGTGGCGCGCCTGCCCCAGTATGTGGCGGCTACGCAACAATCGAGCATCAGGTGGTCGGCAGGATCTCGGTGCCGCGGGTGACGACGCCATGCGAAATCCGACAATTGAATAGGCGACCAAGGCGGCGCCAGCGTGTCCGACCAAGGAAATTCATGAGGCGTCGGAGGAGAATCGCAGCCTGTGGAGAACGCCTGCGACCTTCAGCGCTGCTTCAGCAGACGCGCCTTGGCCTCGTTGATCTTCGCCGCAAGGTAGTTCGAGCCGCCGCGATCGGGATGCAGCTTCTGCATAAGCTCGCGATGCACCTTTCGGATCTGGTCGTCTGTCGCGGTCTCTTCGACACCGAGGATGGCCCGCGCTTCGTTCTCGGACATGTCACCGGCAGCCTGTCCCGGGGCGCCTCCATCGTCGCGCGCCATGTCCTCCCGCCAGGTCGGATGCTGCCGATCCAGGAGACCCTCGACGATCGCGGCGGATGCCTGGTCGGTCAGCCGGCAGTCATGCCAGAGATGCGCGAGTTCTACCGCCCTCAGGCTCTCGATCCGGCGTCCAGCGAAGAAGCCTTTGAGGATGCGGCCGCGCACGCGACCATCGGTGCGGCTGATCGCAACATCGAGATGGTCGGTGGTCCGGCGCTCCGAAGCACCACCAACACCGCCGAACGGCAAGGAGCTGCCGAGCTCGCGCAGCAACCAGAGGGCACCGCCGACCGCTGCGAGCGCGAAGCCAATCTGTCCACGCGCCGCGAAATAGAGAGTAGCCAGACAGGCGCCGGCAAGCCCCGCGATCCGCAGTTTGCGAGCAATTTCCGCGACACTTGTCCGCCGATACCACCCGAGCGCGATCAACCCGACCGCCGCAACAGTGAGCAGGATGAGGATCGATTGCATCGGTCAGCGCTTTTCAGCGCTTGGCTGAGCCACCCGCGTCCGTATCGCTAGGTCCGGCAACCTCGATCTTCAGGGCGCGCTCGACCATGCGGGGCATGTTCTGATCGAGCCACTGGCGGATCATGGGCCGGAGCAGGTCGGATACCGTGTCCTCGAGTGTCCGCACGGGCGCCAACGCGTCGGCCGACCCGACCATCGAGGCCGCGCCGATGGCTGGTGCTGGCGGTGCCGCGACCGAGGCTGCAACGGGCGGCGGGGAATCGTCCGCTGTCGGAACTTTGATGGGCGCGGCAGACACCGTGATCGGCGCCGGATCGGAGGGTACTGTGCGCATGGCGGACACGACTGCCGAAGTCGCGGCAGCAGCGGCCACAGCAGCTGCCGATGTTGCATCCGTCGCGTCGAGATGAGCGCTACAAGCCGTGCTCGAAGCCTCGAGGCTCGGCTCACCGAGCTTCGGCAGTCCGGGCGCGACGATGGCCTTGGGCTGAACCTTGAGCGGGTCGAGCGGCACCGCCGCATCGTCGACTATGCGGATCACGGGCTCAGGAGCCGGCCCGACCGACTCGCGGGGCGACTGCGTTGCGACTTCCCTTTGCGGCACGATTGCACCGAGGTCCATGACAGGCGCACCCGGACCCGCCTCAGGCGCCGCTCGTGACGGAGCACTCTCGAAAAGTGGAGGTACCGGCCGACGCGCTGTTTCGGTATCAGTGCGCGCAGGGTCGAGATCGAGGGCGTTCACAGCGGGCAGAGTCGGTCCGGAAAAAAGAGTTCTCGGAATTGTGCCGACGGCGACCGGTCCGCTCCCCGCGGCTCCCGCTGCATCGCGTGCAGCCTCAGCAACGGTGACGCGCGGTTCCGCAGCGCCGATCGGCGGCGTTTGCGGTTGGCTGACTGGCGCCGCCGGCCTCACGCTGCCGAAGTCCGCGACTGTCGATGGAGCCGGATTCG
>DAORNH010000172.1:9301-9533 GCA_035440865.1 Hyphomicrobiaceae bacterium
GAGAGCGGTGCCGATAGGTCCTTCGCCGGCATTCCGGAAGGGGCGGGAGCCCCCGGGCGCGGCATCATGGGGCTCGCACTCGCTGCATGACCGTTGCTGCGCCCGGCGGCTGGCAGAGTCGAGCCTAGAAATCCTGGCCGTTCGAGAGCCTCCGGCGTCTTGTCAGGCGTAGCTGGCGCAGTGGGCCTGGCAGGTTTTGCCACTGCTTTCGGCGTCATAGCTGGTTGGCGCG
>DAORNH010000173.1:0-9449 GCA_035440865.1 Hyphomicrobiaceae bacterium
CGTTGATGGTCGAGACGACGGCGGTCTTCTTGCCGGCCGAGCCGAACTTCTTGATCTCCGCGACGATCGTCTGCCAGTCGGAATGGCCGAACGGCGTGTAGTTGATCATGATGTCAGCGGGCGCCACGCCCTTGGCTTTCAGGTAGGCCTCGAGGATCTTGTTCGTGGTGCGCGGGTAGACGTAGTCGGTACCGGCGAGCACCCACCGCTTCACGTCGCCCCCATCCTTGCTCATCAGGTAGTCGACAGCCGGGATGGCTTGCTGGTTCGGCGCAGCACCCGTGTAGAAGACATTGCGCTCGCTCTCCTCGCCCTCGTACTGGACGGGGTAGAAGAGGATGCTGTTCAGCTCCTTGAACACGGGGAGCACGGACTTGCGCGAGACGCTCGTCCAGCAGCCGAACACCGAGGCGACCTTCTTCTGCGAGATGAGCTCGCGCGCCTTCTCGGCGAACAGCGGCCAGTTCGAGGCCGGATCGACGACGACGGCCTCGAGCTTCCGGCCGAGGAGGCCGCCCTTCTTGTTCTGCTCCTCGATCAGCATCAGCATGACGTCTCGAAGGGTCGTCTCGCTGATCGCCATGGTGCCCGACAGCGAATGGAGAACGCCGACCTTGATTGTCTCGCCCTGGGCGAACAGATGCCGTCCCCCGACTGCGGTTGCCGCGACCGTCGAAAGTCCCCCGAGAAGGGTGCGCCTCGTCAACGACATGAGAATCTCCGTGCTTGTCGTTAAGACTGGTTAACGATCAGCAAGGCCTGTGCCAGCAACGTTGCGGCGCACAAAATTCGATGCTTTGCCTTTGATTCTACAAGATAATTTTCGATCACCGTGGATCGGATGCCCGCCACCGGGGAATGCAAACTGCCTTGTTTGGAGGCAGCTGCTGCGGAAAAATCATTCGATACGCGACTGCTGACGTTTTCTTGGGCGGCAGCTGGAAAAACGTGCAGTTCGGGTCCAGTCTCGACTTTTGGATACACGCTCAATCGGAGTGATCGTCATGTTTGAAGCTCGTCCGGAAGCTTCCCGTTCGCATCGAGGACTTCTTCAGGCGTGCGGACCGCTTGGCATTTTGGTGACGCTGGTCATGCTCCTCATAGTCGTCACGACGGCGATGCCCAGGCCTGTGACCCGCCGGATACCTATGCGGTGACTATCGAGAATTTCGACGCAAGGGTCGTAAGCGCAATCGAGCGGTTCCTGGCGTCGTTTCGCCGTGGTGAAGCAGCAATGCGTGTTCGGGCCGATAGCCGCGTCGTCGAGCTCGAGTATCGGTTCGGTGCCGGCAGCGAGCGTCTATACAGGAATTTCCGGTTGATGCTCGGGCAGCTGGGCGACGCCGGTACTGTTGAATTCGGGCCCGGCAACAAATTCTACCTGGTCGCTGCAGACAAGGGAGCAGCCGTGCCGCCGCCGCCCTCGGGCGGGCCGTCACCAGCGCCATCTGGTGCCAAGATTGCAACCAAGCGCCTGCTCGTCGTCGTCGACGACGCTGATCGGACTTCCACTCACGCTTCGAACAGGAGCATGCGCATGCTCCTCGACGCGGTCTCCACTGGCCTGACGGAGCGGAGCTTTGAGGTCATCTCGCCGATGGGCGTGGACGTCGGCACCCGCGTGAAGCAGCCGACCAAGGCTGCGCTCGAGGTAACGGCCGCGATTCCGGGTGGCGCGCGCATCCTGCTGGTCAAGCTCACGGGCGATGGCAAGCGGTTGGGGCCCGGAGGCGCAGCATCGCCTCTCGTTGCTCGCGCCGTGCTCCGCCTCGCCGACGCAACCGATGCAGTGCTCGTGTGGGAAGGCAGCGCCGATGCGCAGCTGGAGCACTCCTGTGCGCGTGACGCCAACTGTCTCGTCGATGCCCATGGCAGACTGGCGAGGTCGATCCTCGCATCGGGCTGGGCACATATCGCGGCCAAGCTCAAGTGACTATCGCGCCAGTTCCTTCAACCCGCGCCGGAGGAGTTTGGCCGTATCAGCCTCCTCGCCGAGGTCGCGTTGGGCGGCGGCGACTGCCTGCGCGGCCTGGGCCGGCTGATAGCCGAGATTGACGAGGCCCGAGATCGCCTCGGCGACCGCATGGGACGCGACCGGCATAGGCGTCGGCATCGTGGCGCCAGCAGCAGTGGGACCGATACCGAGCATGGAAAGGCCAGGTGCCTTGTCGCGCAATTCCGCCGTGATGCGCTGCGCGAGCTTCTTGCCGACGCCGTTCGCCTCTGCGACCGCCCCCCAGTTCTGCAGCGCGATGGCGCTGGCGAGGTCTTGCGGCGAGAGCACGCTCAGCACCGAAAGCGCGACCTTGGCGCCGACGCCCTGCACGCTCTGCAAGGTGCGGAACCAGCTCCGCTCGACCTCGCTCGTGAAGCCGAACAGGCGGATCGCGTCCTCTCGCACATGCGTCTCGATTGAGAGCGTCGCGTCGTCCCCAGGTTTCAGGGAGCGCAAGGTCCGGGCCGAGCAGTTGACCTCGTAGCCGACGCCGTTGACATCGATGACCGCGTGGGCCTCGCCAACGGCGTCGACCTTGCCTCTGAGCTTGCCGATCATGGGGCCCTCTGCCATGTGTCGCGCGGCCTGCCACACCGCGCGACCGGTCTAGCAAAGGTCTGGCGCCATGTCGCTCGCAGAGAGACGTCCTCAGTCTCTGGCGCGCGAGTTATGCCATCAGCATGTAGTCGCTGGCCCAGGCGTCAGCATCGCCGCCGCGCACACCCGAGAGCATGACGATATCGACGAACTGTCCATCCACGTTGGCCGAGACCATGGTACCCTCGACGGTCGAGGTCATGCGGATGCTGTTCTCGAGCGTCGGCACGTAGGACTTCACAAAATCACGGAGATCGAGCGTGTCACCCGTGTTGAAGTCAGAGATCACGTCCACGCCCTGATGCACGCCGCCGACGAGTACGTCTTTCATGAGGAAAGTGTAGGTGTCGTTGCCGGCGCCGCCTGTGTAGCTATCGACGCCCGCCGCGCCACGGAAGAGGTCATTTCCCGAGCCGCCGACAAATATGTTGCCACTCTGGTCGCCGCGCAGCATGTCGTCGCCCGACGAGCCGACCACGCGCTCGATGCCCCAGACCGCATCGGCCCCCGTCAGATCGCCGAAAGCCGTGTGCGCGTTGAGGTCGACGACCACGGCGCCGGCGCCCGAGAGATCGAGCGTGTCGAAGCCCGAGCCGCCGTCAAGATAGTCGTCGCCGCCGCCGGCAACGAGAGTGTCGTTGCCCGAGCCGCCATCGACCATGTCCATGCCGGCATCATCCATGAGAAGATCGTTGCCGGTGCTGCCGCGCAGCGCATCATCGCCGTTGCCACCTTCGAGGCGGTCGTCGCCGCTATCTCCGGCGAGAGAGTCGTTGCCATCGCCACCGCGCAGCGTGTCGTTCTCGGTGCCGCCGGTCAGAGTATCATCGTCGCCAAAACCGTCGAGCACGTCATTGCCGGCGCCGCCGAAGATGACATCGTTCCCGGCCTCGCCCCAGATCGAATCATTTCCCGTGTCGCCGTAGAGCGTATCGCTTCCACTGCCGCCGCGAAGGCTGTCGTCGTCCGCGCCGCCGCGCAGGAGGTCATTGCCTTCTCCGCCATCGAGCACATCGCGGCCGAGCCCTCCGTAGATCGCATCGTTGCCTGCATCACCGAAGAGCCGGTCGTCGCCGTCCTGACCGTAGACGGCATCGTCGCCGCCATCCGACGTGACGACGTCGTTTCCAGCGTCGGCCATAATCTGATCCTGCAGGGTCGACCCGAAGATCCGATCATCGCCAACCGTGCCCTTCATCGACGCCATTCCCAGCCTCCCGCGCGTGCAGCCGTGCTCCGCTTTTGCGAAAAAGCGGCGCCAAAGCCCCGAGTATTTCCGACTATTTCAGTTCCAATCGCAGCTCCCGTTTTGAGACCTTAGCAACACCTAATTCCAATTCCGTTCAAAAGGCCGAGTTAGTTTTTCGCAAGATTGCTTCAAATTTGATGCGCTTTGCGCGGATGCTGGCTGGCGCCGAGGCGGACGAGGGCCGGCCGATGCGCGTCGCCGCATGACTGCTCATCAAGGGCCGCCAGCGAACAACAGTTGCCGTGCAGACCAGGAGGCGCCAGAGTGCGCCGCGATCCCGATCGCCACCACGGAGACGACCCATGCCTGCTCCCGACGCCCCGGTTCTCTATGAGCAGGATGGCGGCATCGTCACTGTGACGCTCAACGCGCCGAAGACCCGCAACGCCCTCGACGATCCCGTCATCGACGGCATCGTCGAGGCGTGCCGGCGCATCAACGCCGACATGAGCGTGCGCTGCGCCATCATTACAGCGAAGGGCGAGGCGTTCTCCTCGGGCGGCAACGTCAAGGCGATGCGCAACGGAGAGGGTATGTTCGGCGGAACTCCCGTCGATATGCGCCGCGGCTACCAGACGACGATCCACGGCATTCCGCGCTCGATCTACGCCCTCGAGGTGCCGACGATCTGCGCCGTCAACGGCCCGGCGATCGGCGCCGGCTGCGACCTCACATTGATGTGCGACATCCGCATTGCCGGTCGGAAGGCCCAGTTCGCCGAGAGCTTCCTGCGCGTGGGCCTCGTCTCGGGTGACGGCGGCGCCTGGTTCCTGCCGCGCGTCGTCGGCCTCTCGCGCGCCTACGAGATGACGCTCACCGGCGACGTCGTCGATGCCGAGCGCGCCGAGCGGATCGGCCTCGTCTCGAAGGTCGTCGATGACGACATGCTGATGGACGAGGCGCGGGCGCTCGCCGCCCGCATTGCCGCGCACCCGCCGCACTCCATCCGCCTCAACAAGCGACTGCTGCGCGAGAGCCAGGGCGTGAGCCTGGACGTAGCGCTCGAGCTCGCCTCGGCCATGCAGGCGCTGGTGCAGAGCACGAGCGACCAGAAGGAAGCGGTGGCGGCGCTGATCGAGAAGCGCAAGCCGAGCTACAAGGGCAAGTGATCATGGCGGGGGCACTCGAGGGAGTTAGGATCATCGACATGACGGCCGTGGTGCTAGGGCCGGTTGCGACGCTGCACCTCGCCGACATGGGCGCCGACGTCGTCAAGATCGAGCCGCCGGAGGGCGACGTGATGCGCAACGCGGGTCACAGCCCCGTGCGCAAGATGGGGCCGATCTTCCTCAACGCGAACCGCAACAAGCGCTCGCTGGCCCTCGACCTGAAAAAGCCCGCGGCGGTCGACGTCGTGAAGCGGCTCGTCGCCAAGGCCGACGTGTTCGTGCACAACAACCGGCCGGCGGCCGTCGAGCGGCTCGGCCTCGGCTATGACGACCTCAAGGTCGTCAATCCGCGCCTGATCTACGCTTTCGCCCACGGCTACAAGCGTACCGGCCCCTATGGCCACATGCCGGCTTACGACGACCTCGTCCAGGCAGCGAGCGGCGCCGCCATGCTGCAGTCGCGCATCGACGGCGGCGAGCCGCGCTTCCTGCCGACGCTCGTTGCCGACAAGACGACGGGTCTGCATCTCGGCATGGCGATCCTGGCGGCACTCTATGCGCGCGAGCGCACAGGCATCGCCCAGCAGATCGAGGTGCCGATGCTCGAATCGGTTACCGCCTTCTGGATGCTCGAGCACCTCTTCGATCATACCTTCGTGCCTCCGCGCGGCGAAATGGGCTACGCGCGCATCCTGAACGAGTTCCGCCGCCCCTATCGCACGCGCGACGGTTTCGTCATGGCGCTGCCCTATACGGCCAAGCACTGGAGCGCCTTCACGGACGGAACCGGGCGCAAGGACCTCGCCATCGACCCGCGTTTCGTGACGCTCGAGGCGCGCGCCAACAATCAGGCGGCGGCCATGGCCGCCATTGCCGAGATCATGCTGACGCGCACGACCGGGGACTGGCTCGCGTTCTGCGAGAAGAACGACATCCCGGCACAGCGAATCAACGATCTCGAGGATCTGCCGACCGACCCGCATCTCGCCGCGACGAGCTTCTTCACGCGGCGCGAGCATCCGACCGTTGGTCCCGTGCTGACGATGGCGAGCCCGTTCAATTTCTCGGAGACGCCGACGAGCTTCCGCCGCCACGCGCCGACGCTCGGCGGCGACGGCGCTGAGGTTCTCACAGAGGCGGGCTTCTCGGAGTCCGAGATCGGCGCACTTCGGTCGGAAGGCGCGCTCGTCGAGGATGCCGGTCGGCCGCGCGACGCGGCGCCGAGTTCTTGACGCCGCCGCCCTCGCCGCGTAACGCCACCCCGATCGCCACGCACAAGTGGCAAGTGGGGGCGAAATGACCACGCGCAGCATGTCACCCGAGGCCCAGAGCCGGCCCGTCAATGCAGGTGATCTTGCGACCATTTCCGGGTTGCATGCGCGCGTCTTCGGTCCTGGCCGGTTCGTTCGCACGGCCTACCGCGTCCGCGACGGGCTGCCGCTCGTCTCGCCTTTCTGCCGCGTCATCGTGCTCGGAGGTGAGATCATCGCGGCGCTGCGCTTCGCGCCGGTGACGGTCGGCGGCGTAGGCCGGGCGCTGATGCTCGGCCCCGCAGCGGTGACGCCTGAGCACGCCAACCTCGGCTATGCGCGCCGGCTCATCGCGGAAGGGCACGCCGCGGCCCGGGACGCGGGCATCCGGCTCGTCCTGCTCGTCGGCGACGAGCCCTACTACGGCCGTCTCGGTTTCGTGCGCGTCCCGAAGGGGCAGATGAGCATGCCGGGACCGGTCAATCCGGACCGCCTGCTCGCCCTGGAACTCGAGGCCGGCGCGCTCGCGAGCTATCGGGGCCTTATCGTCGGCGACGCGGCTGCCACGCCATGAGCCCCTCAGTGGTGGCACCATCCGCGAGCTGCGACCCCGGCCGCGACTGCCCGGGCTGTGAGCGCCTCGTCGCGTTCCGCACGAAGCACCGCGCGACGGAGCCGACTTGGCACAACGCGCCGGTCGCGAGTTTCGGCCCGGCGAGCGCGCGCCTGCTGATCGTGGGCCTGGCGCCGGGCCTCAAGGGCGCCAACCGCACCGGGCGGCCGTTCACCGGCGACTATGCCGGTGATCTCCTCTACGCGACGCTCCTTTCACACGGCTTCGCATCCGGGAGCTATGGTGCCCGCCCCGACGACGGTCTCTCCCTCGTCGACTGCCGCATCACCAATGCGGTTCGCTGCGTGCCGCCCGAGAACAAGCCGACACCGGCCGAGATCGGTGCCTGTCGCCCGTTTCTCGTCGCCACGATCGCGTCCATGCCGCGGCTCATTGCTATTCTGGCGCTCGGCCGCATCGCGCACGACCAGGTATTGACGACCCTCGAGGCCCGCCGCGCGGCCTACCCGTTCGCGCATGGCCGTCGCCACGACCTCGGACGATACAACCTTTACGACAGCTTTCATTGTTCAAGGTACAACACCAACACCGGCCGGCTCTCGGCTGAAATGTTCATGGACGTATTCAGGCAGATTCGGATCGATCTCGACACGCGGCAGGCGGCTGCCACGTAGAGTAAACGGTTGTTCAATGTTCAAGCGCTAGGTTCCGACGAAATGCGCAGAGTTGGGAAGAAGCGGCGCAATCGTTCATGGGAGCCAGCGCGTGGACGGAAAAACCCGGGTTCTGATCGCGGATGACGACGCCATCTATCGCGAGATGGCCGCGGCTTCGCTTCCTGAGAGCATGCACGCCACCACGGTCGCCGATGGCGCCGAGGCGCTCGCCGCCTTGCGCGTCTGCCGCTACGACATCGTGATCGTCGACCTCGAGATGCCCGAGATTGATGGCCTCGGTGTGATGAAGGCCATCCGCTCGAGCGGGCTCAACGTCGACACGCCTGTTATCGTCATCACCGGGCACGACGACGCCAACGCCATTCAGGTCGCCTACGACGCCGGCGCCACATCGTTTCTGGCAAAGCCCCTCAACTGGGTGCTGTTCGGACCGCATGTCGAGTTCGTGCTCCGCTCGGCTCGGACCGAGCTGGAGCTTCGTGACGCAATCAATGCGACGGAGTTCCTCGGCGAGTTGAAAAGCCGATTGATGAATGCTCTCGGCCATGAGTTTCGGGAGCCGCTCCGCACGCTGTTGAGCCTCACCGAGCTGATGCGCCAGGAGGTCTACGGCCCCCTCGGCTCGCCGCAGTACCGCGGCTTCGTGACGGACATGGGCCGTGCGATCGGTCAGATCAACAGCTCGCTCATGAAACTCCTCTGGTCGGGTCGCGCGCTGATGGAGCAGCTCTCCGTCCGCTCGGAGCCGATCGACCTCGGCCAGCTCATCAGCGAGGTCGTTCTGCCGCTGCAGTCCGCCGCTGACCGGCGCGGCGTCCTCGTCTCGATCAAGGGTTCGCGCAAGTACGTCGTTCAGGGTGACAAGGCGCTCCTTGGTCAGGCACTCCGCGGCATGCTCGAGAGTACGCTGAAGCTCGCGCCGCGCGGCAGCGAGGTGTCGATCGACATCTCGATCGCGGAGGATGGCGGCCTCTGCCTCGCCATGACCGACGTTGGTTCGGCGCCTTCGGAGCAGATCATCGCGAGCGTCAACGGCGACGCATTGACCGCGCGGCCGTTCACGCCGCAAGAGCACCGCGACGTCTGCCTGGAGGTGGCGAAAGTCCTCTTTGACGCCCATCAGGGCCGGCTCAACGTCAGAGCCTCTGCCGATGGCAACGTGTCCACGCTGACGCTTCCGAAGGCACGCATCCTGCCAGTCGGCGAGGCAACGGGCTCTGATGTCGCGTCGCCCGGTGCTCCCTCTGTGAGCGACACAGGTGCCGATGTCTTCGGCACGCGCCGCAAGGACAGCGAGCCGGCCGTGTTTGCCCGATCCGGGCATGCGGCTCGCTGACCTCTTTCAACTACGGTAGTCAGCGTTGATCGACACGTAGTCGTGAGTGAGATCGCATGTCCAGACGGTCGCACGGCCGCCGCCGATGCCGACATCGACGCGAATGACGATCTCGGCATTCTTCATGTAGGCCGCGACCGTCTTCTCGACGTAGCTCTCGGCGCGCTCGCCTTCACGCGCAACGAGGTGCGGGCCAAACCAGATGGCGAGCCGGTCGCGATCGGCTGCCTCGCCCGACTTGCCGACGGCCATCACGACGCGCCCCCAGTTCGGATCCTCGCCGGCGATCGCCGTCTTCAGGATCGGCGAATTGGCGCAGCTCATGGCGATGCGGCGCGCGGCGCGGTCGTTCTCGGCTCCGAGCACCTCGAAGGTGACGAATTTCGAGAGCCCTTCGCCGTCCTTTGCCACCATAATGGCGAGTTCGCGCATCGCGCTATGCAGCGCCGCGTCGAACTCGGCAAGTGCCGGGTCAGCCGCATCCGCGATGCGCGGCGCGCCGCGCTTCGCCGCTGCCCCCGTCGCGAACAGGAGTACCGTATCGCTGGTCGAGGTATCGCCGTCGATCGTGATTGCGTTGAACGAGCGCGCGACCGCCTCGCTCAGGAGCTCTTGCAGCAGGACCGGCGGCAATGCGGCATCGGTGGCGAGAAAGGCCAGC
>DAORNH010000174.1:0-323 GCA_035440865.1 Hyphomicrobiaceae bacterium
AGCCGAGCGAGATCGTCGTCGGCACCTGGTCCGGCGCCTACGGGAAAGCGCAGCAGCTCGCCGTCATGACGCCCTACACCGAGACGACCGGCATCCGCGTGCGGGTCGACACCTACGCCCGCTCCGGCCGCGACGCCGACCGGTTGAAGCGTGACGGCGCCGCAGCGGACGTGCTCGATATGAGCTCCGGCGCGCTCGAGGCCGCCTGCGCCGAGGGTCTCCTCGAGGCACCGGACACAGGCGCGCTCAACGCATCGAGCCGTGGCGGGCCGATCACCGAGGACTTCATCGCCGGGGGGATAGCGCCGTGCGGCATCGCGAGC
>DAORNH010000174.1:486-8457 GCA_035440865.1 Hyphomicrobiaceae bacterium
CCCGCCGACATCTACAAGGTGCTCTCGACGCCTGAAGGCCTGAAGCGGGCCATCGACGAGGTCCGCGTTCTCGCGCCGCATGCCGTCTGGTGGGACAATGCCGCTGGCGCCATCGCGCACCTGCGCAGCGGGCAGGCGGCGATCGCGCTCGCCTACTCCGGCCGCGCCTTCCAGGAGTTCGCGACCACGCCCGCGATCGCGACACTCTGGGACGGTCAGGTCTACGATCTCAACTACTGGGCCGTGCCGAAGAGCGCGCGGCACAAGGATGCCGCGTGGGAGTTCGTCGCCTTCGCAACCGCACCCGAGCGGCTCGCAGCAACTGCACGGCACTTCCCATATGGTCCGGCGCGGCGCTCCGCCGTCGGCCTCGTCGGACGTCATGCCGTGCTCGGCATCGAGCTCGCCTCGCACCTGCCGACGGCGCCGGCCAACATGACGCGTGCGCTCCGATTTGATGCCGCCTGGTGGGCCGAGAACGAGGCGCGCGTCACCGATCTCTTCAATGCGATGATCAACGAGACGGGGGCGGCCTCCGCGGCCGTGCCGGGCAAAGCCGCACCGAAGACGACGGCGCCGCCACCGAAGCGGGTCCGCTGATTTCCGTTTTGGACGGCTTGACCTATCTCAACGCGCAGCCGTGGCAGGGGCCTAGGCTCGTCATTGAAGCGCGACGGCAGTTCCGCCGCTGCGTGATCGCGGACGAGATCGCCCATGCCCCGCAGCACGCGAGAGACATCCGAGCGAACGACCACCCTTCGTCGCTTCGCGATCCTGATGATGGCAGGCGCGGCCCTCCTCTGGCCGGCCGCCGCTCTCTCCCAATCTGCAGGTGATCCTAAGCGCGGCCTCGATTTTGCCGAGCGCACCTGCTCCGACTGTCACGCCGTCGGCCTCCTCGGCGTCGTTTCACCACGACCCGATGCCGCACCGTTCGTGGTCATCGCGCGCGTGCCCGGAATCAACGAGCGCTCGCTCCTGGTCTTCTTCCAGACACCGCACAAGAACATGCCGAACCTGATCGTCACCGGCCAGGATCGCGATGACCTCATCGCTTACATCATGACGCTGAAGAAGGACTGACGGCTACCCCTTCACGTGCATGCCATCGAGCGGGATCGCGGGCCGCCGTCCAGCGACGAGATCGGCGGCTATGCGCGCCGAGCCGCAGGACATCGTCCAGCCGATGTGACCGTGGCCAGTGTTGAAGACGACGTTGCGATACCTGCCGCGCCCGATGATCGGCGTTCCTTCGGGCGTCATGGGCCTGAGCCCCGCCCAGTAGGAGGGCTTCTCGAAGTCCGCCCCGTTCGGGAAGATGCGCTTGGCGACACCCAGCATGTGCGTGAAGTCGGCGGGCGTGTGCGTCCTGTCGTAGCCGGCAAAATCGGCCGTTGCCGTGACGCGCAGGCGATCTCCGAAGCGGGCGTAGGCGACGAGGTTGTCTTCGTCCACGCCACCGAGGCGCGGGGCGCCGTTGCGCACTCCGATCGGCATCGTCACCGAGTAGCCCTTCACCGGATAGATCGGCAGTTTCGCGCCGAGCGTGCGCGCGAGAAACGGGCTCATCACGCCGAGGCAGAACAGGAACTCGTCGCCATCGACACGGCCGCCTGTCGTGATCGCCGCGCGCACGCGGTCGCCCGCCACGTCGAAGCCCGTGATCTCCGCATCGAACAGGAACTTCACGCCCATGCGCTCGGCGAGATGGCGGGCGAGCGACTGCGTGAAGGCTCGCGCGTCGCCGCTCTCGTCGGAGGGGCAGTAGATCGCGCCGGCGAAGTCGCCTTTGACCGGCTCGAGCGCGGGATCGATGCGCGCGGCCTCGTCCGCCGAGACCGGCTTCAGCGTGAGACCCTCGTCCGTCAGGATGCGCGTGTTCGCCGTGCCGCGCTCGAAGCTCTGCGGGGTGCGATATAGATAGAGGAGGCCGCCTGTGACGCGGTGATGATCGACACCGGTCTCGCGGATCACGCGATCGAGCTGCTCCTGCGAGTACATGCAGAGCCGCACCTTGCGCTTCGTGTTGATGCGCGCCGCCGTCGCCGTGCAGTTGCGCAGGAACTGCAGCGACCAGCTCCACAGCTTTGGATCGAGGCTCGGGCGGAACTGCAGCGCCTGGCCCTCCTTCATGAGGGAGCGCAGTAGGATGCGCGGGGCTTTCGGAGAGGCCCACGTATAGGCGTGCCCCGGTGCCACAAGGCCCGCGTTGGCATAGCTCGTGTCGGAAGCCGGTTCGGAGAGTTTTTCGATCACCGTCACGTCGTGACCGTCTGACGCGAGCTCATACGCTGTCGTCACGCCGATCACGCCGGCACCGAGCACCACGACTCTCATGTCCACGCCTCCGCCAATCCTGCCGCTCGCCCTCAGTCATGTCGGCAAATGCGGATTGCTGCAACCTCGGGCGCGAGGCATAGTGATCGTGCCTGCCGCCCATGATTGGCGTCTGAGCTTCCGACGCCGAGCACCATTCTGGATGGCGTCCATGTCGATCGTTCGATCTGGTTTTCTTGCACTCCTTATGCTACTCGCGATGAGCGTTCCCTGCCTCGGCCAGCTGCCGTCCGGCTGGAGCCAGTCCCGTCGGGGCGATGCACTCGTGTTCCAGTCTCCCGCGGATCGAGGCGGCAACATTGTCCTTGTGCTGGTACCCGCGGCCCAAAGCTCCTCGGACGATTTCGAGGACTGGTTCCGCGAGCGTCTCAGATCCGGGGGCGAGAACATCGGCTCGATCGTCGAGCGGCAGAGCTTCGAGCGCGACGGCGACTGGTTGAAGTCCAGCATGCGGGTAGAACGCGGCAATGGCGACGAACTCGTCGTCGCCGGCTTCGCCTATGAGGCCTCGCGCGGCTATCAATTGATGCTGGTGGTCGTGCCGGCAGGCATTGAGGAGAGCGACCGCCGCGTCCGCGAGGCCGTCGATCTCGTCATCGCACTCCGGCGCACCGACGACGGCGGCAGCACGGCGGCGCCGGCACCTGTTCCGGGCGGGCCGGGCAGCAGCAGTACGCGGCCGCCGCCGCCACCTCCTCCGAAAACCTCTGATCCGACGCGTCCCGGCCAGCGCTGCCGCATGGTCTCCCGCTGGGTGAACGACAGCAAGATGGGCACCTCGTGCACCGGCTTCGGGGCCAACCGCGTCTGTGTGCCGACCTTCACGCCCGGGATGAAGCAGGTCTGGGAGCGCGTCTGCGACTGAGCTTGCGGCCCGGGTCGTCAGCCGGGCGCCCGGCCGCGGAGCCGCGTTGCCAGGATGTCAGCGACCGCCTTGCTCGCCTCCTTGAGGCCCTGGTCACCGCCGAACTCCATCGGCCGGAGCCGGCGCGAGGCAAACCCCTCCTCCACCGCCGCCTCGAGATGGCCTGCTGCCTCCGAGAGTTCCGGGATGGCGTGCTTTTCGCCGAGCCAGTCGAGCATCATCGCCGCCGACAGGAACGTCGCCGTGGGGTTGGCCTTGTCCTGCCCCGTGATGTCGCCGAGCCGTGCGCCGGCTGGAAGAGGCCGTGCTTGTCGCCGATCTCCGCGCACGGTGCCATGCCCATGCCGCCGACGAGCCCGCCGCCGAGATCCGAGATGATGTCGCCGAACATGTTCTCCATTACAAGGACGTCGAAGTCCCAGGGCCTGCGCACGAGGTCGAGCGCCTGCGCATCGACATAGTTGTAGCCCGTGCGGATGTCGGCGAAACCTTTGGCACGCTCGTCGAAGATCTTGCGGAAGAACGCGAAGGCGCGAAACACGTTCGACTTGTCGACGCAGGTCACCAGGCCTTTCGCGGGATTGCGCGCCTTGCGCCGCCGGGCGATGCGGAACGCGGTATCGCAGAGCTTCTCGGTCGTCGCCCGCGTGATGCGCAGCGTCTCGCGCGCCTCGCTGTCACCGATGATCTCGCCGCGCCCCTGCGTGTAGAAGAGGCCCTCGGTCGACTCGCGCAGGATCACGAGGTCGATCATCTGCGCACGCTCGTCGAGCAGCCGGCGCGGCGTGTTCGGGAATGCCTTGACGGGCCGCACACCAGCGTAGAGCCCGAACTCCTCGCGCATGCGCAGGTGCGGGGCGACCTCAGTGCCCGACGGCAGCCGCACGCTCGGCAGACCCATGGCGCCGAGTAGGATGGCGTCCGCCGCGCGCGCCGCCTCAAAGGCCTCGACCGAGATGTCCTTGCCGCTCTCCTTGTAGTAGGCGGCCCCGGCGTCCGGGCGATCCTCGAAGGCCAGCGTGAAGCGCCCGATCGCCTTCTCGACGAGCCCGAGCAGGTGGATCGTCGGCGGCATCAGCTCGCGGCCGATGCCATCGCCCGGCAGCACCGCGATGTTGAGCTTGGTATTGGAGGGCATGCGCATCTCTCTCGTTGAGCTCGGATCGAGGCGAGCTTAGCCGCAACTCGATCGCTGCGCACTCGCTCGTGACGCGAGGAGCGCTCAGCGCTCGCGCAGTGCCGTATGCCGCATGCGCGTCAACGGATTCACGAGATAGGCAAGGACCGTCTTCGATCCTGTGATGACATCGACGTCGGCAACCATGCCCGGAATGAGCGGCAGCACCTCGCCGCTGTGACGCAAGTGTGCGGTCTCCGCGCGCACCCGCACGACGTAGAAGCTCTCGCCCTTCTCCGTGGTGACGCTGTCGGCACCGATCTGCTCGACCTTGGCCTTGAGGCCGCCGTAGATGGCGAAGTCGTAGGCTGTGAGGCGGACGAGTGCAGCCTGACCGGGCCGCAGGAAGGCGATATCCTGAGGGCGCACCTGCACCTCGACGAGCAACTGGCTATCCATCGGCACGATCTCGATCACGCTGTGGCCGGGCTGGATCACCTGCCCGACAGTCGTAACATTGACGGTCTTGATGATGCCGCTCGCCGGCGCCTTGACCGTCGTGCGCCCGAGGCGATCCTCGTTGCCCCGGCTCGCTTCGGCCAAGGCCGCGAGATCGACGCGGGCGCTCGTCAGCTTCTGCAGTGCCTCACCCCTGGCCGCCTCGATCCGCTCGGCACGCCGTCCACGGGCCTCCTCGAGCGCTGCCTGCAGACGCGGGATGGCGAGTTCGGTCGCCTTCAGGGAGCCGCGGATGTCGTTGACCTTCGCTTCGGCCGCGAGCAGCTCCGAGCGTGAGGCGGCCCGCGTCTTCTCGAGCGGCCGGATCATCTCGAGCTCTTCGCCTGCGATCTCGAGCGCGCGCCTGAGCGTGACGAGACGCGCCTCGGCCTCGGCGATCTCCTGCGTGCGCTGCCGCACTTGTCCGTCGAGCGCGCCGAGCGAGCCGACGAGCTCGCGGCGGCGGGCTTCGTACTGGTCGCGCTGGCTCGTGACGATATCGGGACGCTGCTCGGCAAGCTCAGCCGGAAAGACGACCGGTCGATCCTCGACCTCGGCCTCGAGCCGGGCGATGATGGCCCTGAGGCCCAGCATCTTCTCGCGCACCTCGCCGAGCGAGGAGCCGGCGATCGTCGGGTCGATGCGCAGGATCACGTCGCCCTCGCGCACAAGCGCGCCTTCGCGCACGAGGATCTCGCGCACAATGCCGGCCTCGAGGCTCTGCACCACCTGGATCTTGCTCGCCGGGATGATGCGCCCGCGCCCTGTCGTCACCTCCTGGACGGTAGCGATGGCGGCCCAGCCGATGAAAGTTCCGACGAGGGCGACGAGCGCACCCATCAGGCATGTCCAGGCGCGCTCCGGCCGCGCAAGGAGATCGGCGCTCACGGCCGAAGGTATCGCGGCAACCGGCGACGGCAGTGGCAGAGCGGGCGCAGCCGTCATGTCGCGCCTCCCGGCTGGAGGGCCCCGACACGAACCGGAGCCTTCGCCCGTTCGCTGGCCGCGCGCTCGCTCATGGCGCGCATGGAGGCGAGCACCGACGCCTTCGGGCCATCGAGGACCTTGCGCCCCCCATCGAGCACGATGATGCGCTCGACGAGGTCGAGGAGTGCCGGCCGGTGCGTGACGAGCACCACAGTCCTGCCGGCGAGAGCCGCCTTCAGCCGCTTCACCGTCTCGCGCTCGCTCGTCGGGTCCATGGCGCTCGTCGGCTCGTCGAGAAGCACGACTGTCGGCTTCCCGACGATGGCGCGAGCGAGCGTCAGGCTCTGCTTCTGGCCGCTCGAAAGGCCCTGGCCGCGTTCCCCGACACGCGTCTCGAGCCCCTTCGGCAGCCGCATCACCCAATCGGCCGCAGATGCCGCGGCAAGTGCTGCGAGAATCTGGCTGTCGCTCCATCCCGTCCGCCCGAGCATGATGTTCTCGCGCAGCGTCCCTTGGAACACCTCACCGTCCTGGAGCGCGAGCCCGACGGACGCTCTGAGAATCGCCGGCTCGATCTGGGCCGCGGGCAGCCCGTCGACGAGGACGCGGCCCGACGTCGGCTGTAGCAGCGCATCGATCAGCTTGAGTGCCGTCGTCTTGCCGCTGCCGATGCCGCCAACGATCGCCACCGCCTCGCCCGCGGCAATCGAGAACGACACGTCCCGGAGCGCAGGCGGCGCGTCTTTCTCGTAGGCGACCGTCACGGCCTCGAAGGCAATGCTTCCCCTCACGGCGGACGGCAGGATGAGGCGGGCGTCGTCGGTGCGTTCCTGCGGTGCGGTCATGATCTCGTCGAGCATGCGGTAGGCGAGCTTTGCTTGGTGCAGCCGCGTGATGAGCGCCGCCGCCTGTCCGAGCGGCTGCAGCGCGCGGCCGGCGAGCATGGTCGCCGCGATCAGGCCACCCATGGTGAGGCTACCGGACTGGACCATGTAGAACCCGGCGATGATCATGACGACCTGGGCGAGGGTCTGCACGGCGCCAACAAGCCCCATGCCGATCGAGGACAGGTCGCGCAGCGCGTGGCCGTTGCGCACACCATCGGCGACGGCACGCTCCCAGCGGCCCGCAGCAAAGCTTTCGGCGCCGGCGGCCTTCAGCGTCTCGAGCCCGCCGATCGTCTCGACGGCGACCGCGCTCTTTTGTGCCGAGGCCCGAAACGCAGTCTCCGAGAGGCGCATGATGCGACGCTGCGTTACCCACGCGATGGCGAGTACGATCGGGATCGACAGCAGCGGCACCCAGACGAGGCTGCCGGCAACAACTGAGATCATCGCCAGGAAGAGTACCAGGAAGGGCAGATCGCCAAAGGCCGTCAGCGTCGCCGAGCTGAAGAACTCGCGCACCGTCTCGTACTCTCGAAGCGTGTTTGCGCGGACACCTGTCGAGCCACGGACCCCGAGCCGCGCGCCAAGGAGGCGGCCGAAGATGCGATTGGCGAGCAGCACATCGGCGCGCCGGCCGACACCATCGATGACGCGCGAGCGCAGGGTCTTGATCGCGAAGTCGAAGAGCGTCGCCAGGATGACGCCGATCGACAGGGCCCAGAGTGTCTCGACCGCGGCGTTCGGCAGGACGCGGTCATAGACGTTCATTGTGAAGAGCGGCATCGCGAGCGCGAGCAGATTGACGGCAAGCGTCGCAATGATCGCCTGGACGTAGAGGCGCCGGCTCGACTTGAAGGCCTGGAGAAGCCAACCTGGCTGCGGGGCCGGCGGCAATCCATCGGCTGCCGCTCGGGTTACGCTCGGCGGCCTCACACGCAGCACGCGGCCATCGTGTGCCGCTGCATATTCAGCGTAGGCGATGTGCGAGCGCGTGCCAGGTGCACCCGGCTCGCTCACCTCGACGTCGACTGGGCGGCCATCGCCGGCGCGGCGGATCGACCAGAGGATGTCGGCGCTGCCGTCATTGATGAGCACGATCGCCGGCAGGTCGAGATCGCGAAGCTCATCGAGCCCGATGCTTGCCGCCTCGAGAGTGAGCGATGCCCGCACCGCGGCCTCGGCGGCATGCTCGACGGACAGCCGCCCGCCGACGAGCGGCAGGCCGCGCGTGATCACCGTGACCGTTGTCGCCTCGCCGTAGTGGGCCGCCAGGTCGACGATCGCTTGAGCGAGGCGATCGCCCTCCGCCTCGCCCGCCTTCGACGATAGCGCCATGGCAT
>DAORNH010000174.1:8467-9408 GCA_035440865.1 Hyphomicrobiaceae bacterium
CGCCATTTCGAGGCGGCGCAGGACCTCCGGTATGGCCGGGGCACTCTCTGGCGACAGTCGCTCGGTCATGGTGGCGCTCGATCGCTCGCCTACTTGACCGGCTTTGCCGGAGCGGATGGCACCGGCGACACATGATAGGTAACCGTAGGCCGCCAATTCGCGAAACCGTCGCGCCAGCCGTCGATGACGGTGGGCGCATGCGGCATCACCGCCTCACGCGGCGGCTCGAGGCCGAGCGCCGGCACGAGGCGGCCCATGGCGGCGAGCAGGCGGTAGCTGTTGTAGAGGCGGACGAGCTCCTCCGTCCGAAGAGCGGCCTCAGCGAGAAAGACCTCGGCCTGGATGTTGAGGAGATCGAGCAGGCGGCGCTGGCCCGCGTCGAACTGGGAGCCGTAGGCGGCGCGCGTGAGGCGTGTCTGATGCACCTGCTTGACGAGCAGCGGAATGCGGCTTCTCGCGATGTCGACCGCGTTCCAGGAGGCGCGCGTCTCGCGCTCGACGATCCGCTTCGTGTTC
Source organism: Hyphomicrobiaceae bacterium (assembly GCA_035440865.1). GTDB lineage: Bacteria > Pseudomonadota > Alphaproteobacteria > Rhizobiales > Hyphomicrobiaceae > DAORNH01. The sequence continues at coordinate 8,984 of DAORNH010000174.1, forward strand.
TCCGAGATCTCGCTCGCCTCGAGCGCGCGAGCCCGCGCTTCCCACTCGCGCGCCTTGTCGATGCCGCCGTTGAGAAGGTTCCAGCGCACCACCAGCATCGCACGCGCGTCGATCGAGCGGTCGTGATCCTCGGCGACGTTCCATCCGTGATTGGAAGAAAGCTCGAGGTTGAGACGCGGATAATGGCGGGAATGGGCGACACCGACTGCTGCGTGCGCCGCCGTCGCGTCGTGCGCGGTCGCGATCACGGAGGGAGCGGCGGCGATGGCCTCGGCGACTGCAGCATCGATCGAGCGCGGCAGATGGTTCGCCGGGAAGGAGACCGACGCGAGCTTACCCGGCGCCCGGCCCGTCACCGAGCGGAACAGGGTCTCGGCCTCCCGGAGCCGGCCTTCCGCCTCGAGCGCGACGGCTGCGGCATTGGC
>DAORNH010000175.1:0-990 GCA_035440865.1 Hyphomicrobiaceae bacterium
TCGGCTCGATCAGCCGCGAGGCGCACACCACGCTCGCCATCGCCATGAACCGGATTGGCGGCAAGTCCAATACGGGCGAAGGCGGCGAGGAGGCCGATCGCTTCAAGCCGCTGCCGAACGGCGACAACATGCGTTCGGCGATCAAGCAGGTCGCCTCGGGCCGCTTCGGCGTGACGACGGAGTACCTTGTCAACTCCGACGTGATGCAGATCAAGATGGCGCAGGGCGCCAAGCCCGGCGAGGGCGGCCAGCTGCCCGGCCACAAGGTCGATGCGACCATCGCCAAGGTGCGCCACTCGACACCCGGCGTCGGCCTCATCTCGCCGCCGCCGCATCACGACATCTACTCGATCGAGGATCTCGCGCAGCTGATCTTCGACCTGAAGAATACGAACCCGCGCGCGGACGTCTCGGTGAAGCTCGTCTCCGAGGTCGGCGTCGGCACGGTCGCGGCGGGTGTCGCCAAGGCGCGCGCCGACCACATCACGATCGCCGGCTTCGAGGGCGGCACCGGTGCCTCACCCCTCACCTCGATCAAGCATGCGGGCTCGCCCTGGGAGATCGGCCTCGCCGAGACGCACCAGACGCTTGTCTACAACCGGCTGCGCGGGCGCGTTGCCGTGCAGGTCGACGGCGGCGTGCGCACGGGCCGCGATGTGGCGATCGGCGCCATGCTCGGCGCCGACGAGTTCGGCTTTGCGACGGCGCCGCTGATCGCGCTCGGCTGCATCATGATGCGCAAGTGCCACCTCAACACCTGCCCGGTCGGCGTCGCGACCCAGGACCCGGTGCTGCGCGCGCGCTTCAAGGGGCAGCCCGAGCACGCGATCAACTTCTTCTTCTTTATCGCAGAGGAGGTGCGCGAGATCCTCGCGAGCCTCGGCATGCGCAGCCTGAGCGAGCTCGTTGGCCAGTCCGACATCCTCGACAAGGACCGCGCGATCGGCCACTGGAAAGCCCGCGGCCTCGACTTCGGCCGCCTGTTCCACA
>DAORNH010000175.1:1018-6529 GCA_035440865.1 Hyphomicrobiaceae bacterium
CGGGGGCGTCGCGATCCACAATTGCGAGCGCCAGGACCATGGCCTAGACAAGGTGCTCGACCAGAAGCTGATCGCCCTCGCCAAGCCTGCACTTGAGGAAAAGCGCCCCGTCAAGGCGGACATCGCCATCTCGAACCGCGACCGGACGGCAGGCGCCATGCTGTCCGGCGAGGTCGCGCGCCGCTACGGACACGCGGGGCTACCAGAGGACACGATCTGGATCAGCTTCAAGGGCACGGCCGGCCAGAGCTTCGGCGCCTGGACCGCGCACGGCGTGACGCTCGATCTCGTCGGCGAGGCCAACGACTACGTCGGCAAGGGCCTCTCGGGCGGCAAGATCATCGTGCGACCCGACCCGACCTCGGGCATCACGCCCGAGGAGAGCATAATCGTCGGCAATACGGTGCTCTACGGCGCGATCACCGGCGAGTGCTACTTCCGCGGCGTTGCCGGCGAGCGTTTCGCGGTGCGCAACTCGGGCGCCGTTTGCGTCGTCGAAGGCACGGGCGACCATGGCTGCGAGTACATGACCGGCGGCGTGGTCGTCGTGCTCGGGTCGACAGGGCGCAACTTCGCGGCCGGCATGTCGGGCGGCATCGCCTACGTGCTCGACGAGGACGGCAGCTTCGACCAGAAGTGCAACCTCGCCATGATCGACCTCGCACCGGTCGCGGCCGAGGAAGAGGTGATGCGCCGCCTCGCCAACCAGGGCGGCGACCTCGAGGCGCACGGCCTCGTCGATGTAATGGCCGACATGACCTCGCAGGACGCCGAGCGGCTGCATGCCCTCATCACGCGGCATGCCCACTACACGAACTCGGCAAAGGCCAAGACGATCCTCGCCGACTGGAAGAGCTGGGCCGGCAAGTTCAAACGCATCATGCCGGTCGAATACCGAGACGCGCTCTCCAAGATGGCCGAGCATCAGAAGGCGGATTCGACCGGCCTCGACGTCATCGAGATCGGCATGCCGAAAGCGAAGGGCAAGGGCAAGTCGCGCGCGAAACCGGCAGGGTGACATGTCATTAGCGCCGAGCACCGTGGCACGTAGACTTCGTGCTAAGTTATTGAAACTCAGCGAGGTTGACCATGACGAACTCGCAAATTGTCCTGGTTCCGAAAATAAAGTTCGGGAAGCCGGTCAACAGGGGGACGCCCATCCCCGTCGAGTTGCTTCTGAAGCTGCTCTCCAAGGGGCATACGAGCGAGCAACTACTCGAGTCGTACCCGCGGCTCACTCGCGACGATATTCTCGCGGCGCAAGCTTTTGCCGCGGAGCATCTTCCGCGGGCCGATAGCACCGCGGCAGAATGACGGATGCGATTTCTGGTCGACGAGTGCTTGTTGGCCGAAATCGTGAATGAGCTCCGGCTCGATGGGCATGACGTCCACTGGGTGGCAGACGATCTTCAATCTGTCGAAGACGCGGTCCTTCTGGAGATCGCGAATGCGGAGAGGCGCATCCTCATGAGCGACGACCGGGATTTCGGAGAACTTGTCTTTAAATGTGCGATGCCGGACATCGGGATTGTGAGCCTGCGAGTGGCGAAATTCAAGATGGATGCCGGCAGAATTGGCGCCTATGCCGCCGACAAAGTGGCGGAACTCGGACCTCTGTTGCTCGGGCAGTTTGCGCTAATCGAGCCCGGCGGTGTCTGGCTGCGCAGCCTACCAAGATCTTTGGCGTAACGTCATGTGGCAGGCACAATCCAGAATCCGAGCAATCCAACAATGATAATCCACGGCGACATCGGCTCCGGCAACTGCCTCAAGGTGAAGTGGACCGCGGACCACTTGCGCCTCCCCTACACCTGGGTGGCGGTCGACATCATGAAGGGCGAAGCCAAGACGCCGGCATTTCTCGCCATGAACCCGGCCGGCCAGACACCGACGGTCGATTTCGGCAATGGGCGCTTTCTCGCCCAGTCGAATGCCATCATCCGCCATCTCGCCCGCGGCTCGGCGCTGCTTCCCGACGATGCCTGGCTGCAGGCGAAGGCCGACGAGTGGCTCTTCTGGGAGCAGTACAGCCACGAGCCCTATGTCGCGGTGTGCCGCTTCCACATGCACTATCTCGGCAAGCCGAAGGAGACGCGCGAGGCGTGGCGCGTGGAGCGGGGCGAAAAAGCGCTCGACCTAATGGAGCGACAGCTCACGGGAAAAAGCTTCCTCGTCGGCGAGCGCCTGACGATCGCGGATATTGCGCTCCTCGCCTACACGCGAGTTGCCGGCGAGGGTGGGTTCGACCTGATGCCCAGACCCGCGATCCGGGCCTGGATCGCACGCTGCGAGAACCTGCTCAGTCTCGGAATGGGTTCAGCACCGTGAGCCCTTCGATGACGAGACCGTCGTGCAGGTCCTCGCTGTGGACCGTGCTGCATCCGGCCAAGAGTGCCGCTGCCACGATCATGCTGTCATACACATGGAGCTGGTGGCGCGTGGCAATTGCGAGCCCGCGGACGTGGGTGGCCTCGGTCAGAGGTACCACATCACACACATCGCGGAGGCGAGAGGATACGTCGGCAATGGCGGCCCAGCTCATCTTGAGCTTTCGACGCAAAGTGAGCGCAGTCTCGTTGAGCACTTGCACACTGATGGTCGCGCCATCGGCAATGAGTGCCTCCGAGCGTAGCCTCTTCTCCGCCTCGCGTGCGAACAAATGCACGATGACATTCGTATCGAGAAAAATCTCAGAACTCATCGTAGGCGTCTTTTCGGGTGAACTTGTAGCCGGCAGGCAAGCGCTCGCCGTGCTTGCGAAGTCCCTTGAGCACCTGAATCCGTGCGTCGCGCCTGGCGATCTCGATCTTCTCGCGGGTCGCGCCGATGATTTCGACCTCGTCGCCCTCCTTCAACTCCAGCTCGTCGACGACGGCCTTGGGCAGGCGAATGGCGAGACTGTTACCCCATTTCGAAACCTGCACGGCAACCTCCCATGATATACAATCGCCACTAAAGTATATCATCGACCAACGACCGAACGCAAGCTCCCTCGCAAGCCCAACCGCAGCGAAGATCAGGACGAGTCCCATGGGTAAGATCACCGGATTTCTCGAGCACGACCGCAAGGACCGCGCTTATGCGCCGGTCGCGGAGCGCGTGAAGCATTGGGCGGAGTTCGTTCAGCCGCTCCCCGAGAAGGAGGTGCGCACGCAGGCGGGGCGCTGCATGGACTGCGGCATTCCCTACTGCCACAGCGGCAGGCCGGGCCAGACGCATGGCTGCCCGGTCAACAACCAGATCCCTGATTGGAACGACCTTGTCTACCGAGGGCACTGGCAGGAGGCGCTGCGGAACCTCCACTCGACCAACAACTTCCCCGAGTTCACCGGTCGCATCTGCCCGGCACCGTGCGAAGCGTCGTGCACGCTCAACATCGAGGACCAGCCCGTCACCATCAAGACGATCGAGTGCGCGATCATCGATCGCGGCTTCGCCGAGGGCTGGGTGAAGCCTCAGCTGGCCGATACGAAGACTGGGAAGCGCGTTGCCATCATCGGCTCGGGGCCGGCAGGATTGGCCGCGGCCCAGCAACTCGCCCGCGTCGGGCATGAAGTGCACGTCTACGAGAAGAGCGGCTTCCCGGGCGGGCTCCTCCGCTACGGCATCCCTGATTTCAAGCTCGAGAAGGCGGTGGTCGCTCGCCGCATCAAGCAGATGGAGGTCGAGGGCGTGCAGTTCCATTGCGGCGTGCATGTCGGGAAGGCTGTCACGATGAAGGAGCTCGAGGGGAAACACGATGCCGTGCTGCTCGCCATGGGCTCCGAGCAGCCGTTCGATCTCTTCGCCAGGATGCCCGGCCGCGACCTCGCAGGACTGCATTTCGCGATGGATTTCCTGCCGCAGCAAAACCGGCGTGTCGCTGGCGAGAAGCAGCCGAAGGGCACCGCCGAGATCAGTGCGAAGGGCAAGAATGTCATCGTTATCGGCGGCGGCGACACAGGCTCCGACTGCATCGGCACGTCGATCCGCCAGGGCGCCAAGTCGGTGACGCAGCTCGAGATCATGCCCGAGCCGCCGAAGAAGGAGAACAAGGCACTTGCCTGGCCGCACTGGCCGCTGAAGCTGCGCATCTCCTCCAGTCAGGCCGAGGGCGCCAAGACCGAGTACTCGATCTCGACGACGGGCTTCGTCGGCGAGGGAGGCCGGGTGACGGCGCTCACCTACACCCGCGTCGATGGCAAGTTGCAGCCCGTCCCGGGCAGCGCCGGCAAGCTCGAGGCCGATCTCGTGCTGTTCGCGATGGGCTTCGGCGGGCCTGTCGAGAGCGACGTGATCCGCGAGCTGGCGGTGCCGGTCGTGCCGCGCGGCCGCTTCAAGGGCGTCGATGCGAACGAGAAGGACTATCGCGTCGCGGGCGCCGCGTCGGGCAAGCTCTACGCCGCTGGCGACGTGCGTCGCGGGCAGAGCCTCGTCGTTTGGGCGATCCGTGAGGGCCGTCAGGCGGCGGCCGCCATCGACAAGGCGCTGATGGGGAAAACCGTGCTCCCGCGGTGACCGGAAGCGGGCGCGCTTGCCTCAAGGCCGGCGCGCGAACTCGACGATGACCGGCAGGTGATCGGAGCCAAGCCGCGGCCCGGTGCGATACGAGACGACCGCGAAATGCCGCGAGACGAGGACGTGATCGATAAGCACCATCGGCTCGTCCGTGGTGCGATGCGCCGGCCAGCTCGCGCCGCCCGTGACGGGCCGCATCAGGCCCGTCTGCCGGCTCAACACGTTCAAGTGCCAAGACCACGGCGTCAGGTTGAAATCGCCGGCGACCACGGTCGGCACATCGTCGGGCCCGCCCGGCGCACCGATGTCGGCAATCAGGGCGTGCAGCTGCTCCGCCTGGAGGCGCGGCTTGTCCGGACGGGCAAGGTGTGTGCCGATCACGCGCAACGGCCCCCCGGCGCCGTCGTCCTCGAAGCGGGCGTGCACCGAGGGCGGCCGGGGTGCCACCCGAAGCATGAGATGAGCGTCGCGCCAGGGCCGCCGCGCAAGGATCGCGCCGTCACAGGCCCTCAGCCCCGTGCAGTGAATGGCGTGCGGATAGAGGTCGCGGACCTTGTCCATCAGCACGTCGGCGACGACCGCATGCAGCTCCTGCAGCACGACAATGTCGGCCGCCTCCTTCCGCAGGAAGGACGCGATCGCAGCGATATTGCGGTTGTGGATCCAGACATTGAACGAGATGACCTTGAACGTCTGCGCACTTCGCTCGCTCAAAGGCGCGACAGCCAGCAGTGGTGCTGCCGCCAGCGCGACATTGACGGCTGCGGCAAGGCCCGCCGCGGTACGCTGCAGGCGCGTGCCGACCTGCCAGGCCACGGCGGCGAGCGCCAGCGCTGCGAACAACAGAAGCGGTCGCGCATGATTGATCGCATCGGCCATGGGCACGACCGGCGCCAGGAGGCCGAGCGAAGTCACCCCCGCAACAGCCGTGATCATGATGCCGAGCGGTGCGCCTGCCATCCCTCAGCGACCCGTGAATGCCCGCCCGATGATGCGCTTCAGAATGCTCCAGCC
>DAORNH010000175.1:6642-9403 GCA_035440865.1 Hyphomicrobiaceae bacterium
GATTGGCCGCCGCGCCGGATCGTATCCGAGATGTCGTCGAGGGTGCTGCGACCTGGCGGTGTCAGCGGGCCGCCGCCGGGACCGGACGACGAGCCGGGCCAACGCGTCTGCCCGCCCGGCTGCAAGCCGCCGCCGCCAGGCCAGGGTGAGCCACTGGAGTCGGGCGCCATCGGTCGCTCCTCGCCGCCGATGGGCTGGGGCGAGTAGCTGCGTCCGTCGACGGGAGGCGGGAGCGAAAAGCCGCCGGACGGCGGACCGGTGCGGGGAGGAGCCGGCTGCGGTGCCGGGACGCCGCTCCCTGGAAAGCCCGGGCCGCGCACCATTATTGCCAGGGCCGGCCATCTGGCCGCCGTCGTTCACGCCCGACGAGCCGCCGGGCGCCCCATATCCGCGCTCGCCGAGCTGGCCTGAGAGGCTCGCTGCGATCCCGCTCATGGCGAAGGCCGCCACGAACGGCAACATGCGCTTCACTGTCTCCTCGTCGAGGCCCGAGGCATCGGCGGCGCGGGCTGCGATGGCGCGGCTCGCGTCCCGCGTGCCGACGATATGGCCGAGGATGGCGTTGCCGTCGGCGCCCACGGCCGGATCGGTGAAGACGCCCGGATCGACGAGCGCACGCCTGTGCCGGGGATCGCCCAGCGCCTTGACGAGATCGGCGAGCCCGCCGCGCGAGAGCGTGATGCGCTCGAGGCGCTGCGCAAGCTCGGGGAGCACCACCGCAACGACGCTGTCAGCCTGCTCCGGCTCTACACTGAACGCCGATGCGAGATTGTCGATCGCCTGGCCCCCCTGGGCCTGGCGCAGAACGTCCATGATCTGCATAGGTCTGTTTGTCCGCCGATATCCGTCCGGCTCATCCAATAGCAGACGACACCCCGCCTTGTCGCGGGGCCTCCGGCTCCTGCTCTCGTGTGCGTCCTACCGTTTGAGCGCCACTACTCCAGCAGAGATGATGAAGCGGATACGCGAAAGCGTCTCGTCGCGGTTGTAGTTGCCGAGCTTCTCGTCGAGCGCCATCATGACGATGCCGTGCACGGCCGCGAACAGCGCCCGCGCCAGGTTCGGGCGGTCCATGCCATTCGGCATTGGCCCCTCGAGCAGCGCCTCGACCAGCTTGAAGAGCTCGTTCTGGTCGGCCCGATAGGGCCCGAGCATCGTTTCAGCCGCCTTGCTCGACATGAAGCGGTGCTCGAAGATCGCCTTCCAGCGCTTCGGGTGTGCTTCGGCGAAATCGAGATAGGACTGCGCGAGCGCCATCAGTCGCTCGCCGATCGACTGGCCGCGCGACTCCGCCAGGGCCGCATCGAGTGCCCCTCCGAGCTCCTTCAAGGTCTGCGTGTTGACCGTGATGATCAGGCCATCAAGGCCGTTGAATACGTTGTAGAGCGTTCCGACAGAACACTCGGCCATGCCTGTGACGCGCCGTGCCTGGACAGCCATGAGACCCTCGGTCTCGAGCAGCCCCCGGGCAATTTCCACCATGCGCGATTTCAGCCGTGACCTATACCCCCCGTCTTCATTCTCGGGCATCACCTCCTCCAGGGTGCGTCGCAATTTGCGATCTTTGGCAGCATTCACATCGTATACGCCGGACCGTCACTCGGTCTATGCTCAACTACGAAGCAAATCGAGGAATGATACACCTCGAATATGCGAAAAGGGGGCACGAGTGCCCCCTTTCCCTGCATGATTGTCTTGTCGCGAACCAATCCGCTCAGGCGCCCGGCTCGTCGCCCTCGCGCTTCTTGATCGTCGCCTTGAAGATGTCGCCGAGCGTCGCGCCCGAGTTCGATGATCCGTACTGGGCGACGGCCTGCTTCTCCTCGGCGAGTTCGAGCGCCTTGATCGACAGCGTCACGCGGCGCGAGCTGCGATCCACCGTCTGCACCTGGGCGTCGACCTTGTCGCCGACATTGAAGCGCTCGGGACGCTGCTCGGAGCGGTCGCGCGAGAGGTCGTTGCGCTTGATGAAGCTCGTCACGTCTGTGTCGGCGAGCTTCACGGTGATGCCGCCGTCCTCGACCGTGACGACCTCGCAGGTGACGGGGTCGCCCTTCTTGTACTTGCCGATCGTGTCGAGCGGATCGCCGGCGAGCTGCTTGATGCCGAGCGAGATGCGCTCCTTCTGGGGGTCGACGTCGAGGACGACGGCCTTGACCATGTCGCCCTTCTTGAACTCCTTGATGACCTCGTCGCCCGACCGGTTCCAGTCGAGGTCGGAGAGGTGCACCATGCCGTCGACACCGCCATCGAGGCCGATGAATAGACCGAACTCGGTGGTATTGCGGATCGGTCCCTCGACGACCGAGCCCTTGGGGTGGCTCGCGAGAAACACATCCCACGGGTTGTCCTGGGTCTGCTTCAGACCGAGCGAGATACGCCGCTTAACGGGGTCGACCTCGAGCACCTGGACATTCACCTCCTGGCTCGTCGAGACGATCTTGCCGGGGTGGACGTTCTTCTTGGTCCAGCTCATCTCGGAGACGTGGATCAAGCCCTCGACGCCCGGCTCGAGCTCCACGAAGGCACCGTAGTCGGCGATGTTCGTGACCGTGCCCTTGTAGCGCGCGCCGACCGGGTACTTGGCCTCGATTCCCTGCCAGGGATCGGACTGCAGCTGCTTCATGCCGAGCGAGATGCGCTGTGTATCCGGGTTGATGCGGATGATCTGCACCTTCACGCGGTCGCCGACGGCGACGACGTCGCTCGGATGGTTGACCCGGCGCCAGGCCATGTCGGTGACGTGCAGGAGGCCGTCGAT
>DAORNH010000176.1:0-4024 GCA_035440865.1 Hyphomicrobiaceae bacterium
TGGCTGGCGGGCTCGGTGCGGGGCGCGCGAGCACCGAGAGCTCCTTCCCGACCCAATCGGTGGCGAGATGCACGACCTCGAAGCCGGCCCGGGCGAGCAGCGTCTCTAGCGTCCACGGCGTCATGTGCGAGACATGGTCGGCGATGAGCAGGTCGAAGGGGTTCTGCTCGACGTTCGGAATCTCGATGAAGAGGAGGCCTTGCGGCGTGAGGCGCGCACGGATCGCCGTCAGCGTGCGCAGCGGGTCGGTGAAGTGCTCGAGCGCATGGATCATGCTGATGAGATCGAAGGAGCCGGAAAGCGCCTCCGGTTCGCCGACGATCAGGCGCTCGAAGCGCGGTATGCGGGCAAGCGTCGCCTCGTGCTTGCGATCGAGTTCGAGGCCGGCGAGCGACCAGCCCGGCAGGCGCGCGGCAAGCGAGGCGAGGAAGGCGCCATTGCCGCAGCCGAGATCGACCACGGAGCCCTTCGCCGGGAGCAGGTCCGTTGACAGGAGGCGGTCCGAGAGCAGCTCCGAGCGTCGAGATGGCGCGCCCTTGCGGCTGTCGAAGACGATCTGCTCCATGCCGCCGCCCTGATAGTAGACATCGTACTTGGCATAGATCACCCCGATGTCGGCAAGGAAGGCGCTGGTCACAGGCTTCTGGATGCCTCCGCACGCGGAGCAGGCCGCAACGCTGCCGCCGGGCGCCACGGGCTTGCAGTCGGAACTCACGCGCGGCAGGGCCGCGTAGGCAGCGATCGATCGAAGCGACCCGCCGCAGACGTTGCACCGATCCATCATGGGCCCTCCGGAAACTTCGGTGCCGGCTTTAGCAGACCTTCGGAGTAGATTGCCATGGCCTCGACCAGCGATCGGGTGGCCGGTGCATCAATCGCCAGTGGAATACTCGCGAGACGCTCCGTGAAACCAGCCTCGAGGGCAATGGTGGTCAACCGTCCATCGGCAAGCTTCACGCCCTCCGTCGGCACGTGACGCGCGCCATTGCGCATGAGCCGCAGCAGACGCTCGCGGATCTCAGGGTGCCCGGCGAGCCTCGACTTTACCCAGCGGGCCGGTGCGGAGCCGCGCACGGCGGACATGGAACGTGTCGGCTGCAGGCTTGCGGTGAAAGCGCTCCAGCCCACATCGAGCCGCTGCTGGTCGCCGGCACCCTCGATCGCCATGCGCGCAATCCGGCGCGCCGTCCCGGGCTGCACATAGGAGGCGACGTAGGCAAAAAGAGCGAGATCGAAGACGCGCAGCCGCGTATCGGGAAGTTCGGGGTGGCGTGCCAGCAGCCGGGAACGGACGAAAGCGAGTCCGGCGCCAAGGCGGGCCGGGTCGACGGCGAGCGCCTCCGCGGGATGCCAGTGCGAATAGCCGTGGGAGGGCGCGATGCTGCGCGCGTGCGTGAAGGCCTGAACGCGGTGCATGCGTCCGGCCGAAAGGGCGAGGACGCAGGTGAGTAGCTCGGCTGAGAGCAGGCTCGGAGCGCTCGAGGCCTCCTTCAGAATGTCGATGAGCAGCTCACGGCGATGCACGGCATAGAGTGTCGCCTCGTAGCTGAGCAGGCCCTCGGCGATGCGCGCCATGGGGTCGCTGCTGGTGCTCGCCGGCGCGATGGTGCCGAGGCCCGTCAGTCGGCCGCCACCGCCGTGCAACGTGAACTGCGCATAGTAGCCGTGTGCGACGGCGACGGTCTGATCCGTTTCGATCACGCGAGCTGCGTCGAGGATCCCGGGGCCAACGAGCAGGTCGTCGTCGGCGCAGAGGCAGACCGCGTCGGTATCGACGAAACGGTCGATGCCGTCGGCGAGCTTCTCGTAGAAGCGGGCTTCGGGCGGATAGGACCGGTAGGTGACGGTCGGATGCGCCAGGCACACGGATCGGGCGCCGGTCGCCGCGTCGCCTCGGCTCGAATCGAGCACGACTGCGCGTGCGGCGGGAATGGCTGTACCGATGTAGCGGACGAGCCGGCCGAGGTCGGCGGGGCGATTGTAGGTCGGAATGACGATGGTCAGTGCCGCCGCCATCAGCGCGACCTGACGAAGAGCATCCTCATGAAGCGCCGGTATAGCAAGAAGGCAATCGTCGTCTTGTCCGGATCGATGTGCTCGGACGGCGTCATGATCGTGTAGCGAGGCTGACCCGTGGCGGCTGCGGCCGGCACGCTCGCGGACGCTGCTGCCGGCTCAGGTGCCGCGGAATTCAGCAAGTCCGGATTGAGGTACTGGCGGATACGTGGCTTGCTTCCGCCGCGCGCATAGTCGAGCAGGCTCGAATCGGCCTTCACCTTGGGGTGCTGCTCGAGCGCACGGAAACAATACAGCGCGTCGTGGTGGATGGCCTGGTGCGCGATCGAGACGGGGTCCTCCACGAGGCCGCGCTCAAGCCAGTGCCGCATGACTCGCCCGCGATCGTGGGGGAGCGCGATCGAGACGGCGATCGGCGTGCACGTCGCAATGCCACGCTCCTCAAGGTACACCATGGTCGGCACCTGATCACCAAGCACGCCCTGGCAAAGCACCGCAACATGATCGACCTTGAGTCCGAGCCGAGCCAAGTGAGCGAGGACGGCGCTGCGACCTCCCACTGCCGCAGCGTGCACGAGCTTGACTGGATCAACGGCATTTTCGATGAGTTCGATCGGCAATTGGCGGAGCTTGACCATGCGCCCCGTATGGATGAGCTGCTCGAGATCGGGAGCACGCTCGGCTGTCACCGTGTCCAGCAAACTGCCCTCCCCTGAATTCATGCTCGGCGCCCAACTTCCACCGTACTCTTTCGTTTCGAAACGTTCGTCGTGTCAAGGCCACTCGCTCGGCCGTCCTCATGGATTGTCGCGGCGGCACGTTCGCCATAGACGTCGCGCGCGGCGCAGTTTATGTGGCGTTCGAGCGCCTTTGCATTTCCTCGACAGGGCAGAGCGTTCGTGCCGCGGCTTGAGATCGATCTGGTGAAAGAACTGTGAGTTGTTTTTTCGACAGCGATCAGAATGCGTCTTGAAGGTTGAGGCTGGATCGAAAATGCAACCGGGACGTCAGGCGCTGATCGATCGACGCCCGCCCGCCATGCGTGCGCTGGTCGATGCCGCGAAGCAGGGCAATGCTCGGCGCGTCAGCGAATTGCTGGACGACCCGAGCGCTGCACCCTACGTGACCTGGGCGGCCTATGCGGCAGCCGCCACCGGCGGCGTCGCTGTGACAAAGGTCATCGCCGAGAAATGCGGCGACGCCACCTTGCACGACCGCGAGCATCTGGCATTGCGGCTCAGCGCGCGGCGCGGCGATCTCGACATGTTCAAGATGCTGCTCGATACGGGCAGCCTGCTGGCGGCGAAGGATCGCCAGGCCCTGCGCCTCGCGGCGCTGCACAGGCACGACGCCATCATCAGCGAGGGCTGGCGACGCGGCTTTCCGCTCTGGACCATCGAGGAACTGGTCGCCGCGGCGCGCGCCGACCGGGTCGACCGGGTGCGCTGGATCCTGTCGGATCCGAGGTTCACCGAACAGTCTTGGCGCGTCGCCTTCGCAGCCGTCGATGCTGGCGCGGTCGGCGTCATCCGAATGCTCGCGGCGACTCGACCGTCCGCGCTGCATGACCGCAATCACCTAGCCCTCAGGATGGCGGCGCGCGCCGGCCGGCTCGATGTCTTCCAGGCGCTCCTCGGCTCGGGGAGCGAGCCGGCAGCGCGCGGAGGGCAGGCACTCGCACTCGCTCGATTGCACGGGCATCGGCGCATCGCGCGCATCTGCGAAAATCGCGGCGCCGGCGGGTTCGCGCCAGCAACCGTCCGGGATCTGCTCGACGCTGCCTGTTCTGGCGATACCGCGCGCGTCGACGAACTCATCGACGATCCGATCTTCGAGCAACACGCGAGCCGAGTTGGGATCGCGGCTGCGGCCGGCGGCGCCGTCGAGGTCGTGGAGCTTCTCATCCGGCGTCTCAGCGCGCAAGTGCTGCACCATCGCGATCACCTCGCATTGCGGATCGCGGCGCGGCGGGGTGACCTCGCCATCGTCGACGTGCTTCTGGCCAACC
>DAORNH010000176.1:4072-6917 GCA_035440865.1 Hyphomicrobiaceae bacterium
CCGCCGGCATGACGACGTGATCGAGCGCCTGGTCGAGGCGGGCGTGCCCATTTTCCGGAAAGATGAGCTTTCGAATCCCTTCGACGAGATCAGGAGACGGGCCTCTGGACCCGTTGTCTTCCTGCACATCGCGAAAACTGCGGGGTCGTCGATCGGCTCGATGCTCATGCGCACCTTCCCGGTCGCAGAAATCGTGGAGTACGACAGGGCCCAGGCGATGGCCGAGCCATTGTCGCCTTCCTACTGCTGGCACCGCCAGCCTGTGGCGAAGGCGCTCGGTGCACTCACTCCCGCCGAGCAGTCAGCGCCCCGTCTCCTCGCAGGTCACTTCAGCTATCGAATACGGGAGGTGCTGCCGCCGTCGCGGCTCTATATCTCCATGATCCGCCACCCCATCGATCGCCTCGTCTCGGGCCTCTACTACGGCTCGGGTGTCGGGAAGCGGCCGACGACCATCGACGACTTCAGGCTGCTCTACGATTGGGACTACGAGATCCAGCCTACCGACCGGTATCTGTACATGGACAGCCAGGTGCGGACGCTGAGCGGCGATCCCAGCCTGGATCCGGACAAGTTGGGGTCGGAGAATGCATTTCGCGCAGTCACGGACGATGTGACGGACCAGGTGCTCGCGGAGGCGGCCGAGAACTTCATTCTCCTCGGCATCACTGAGCGGTACGAGGAATCGATGATCGTGCTCGCGCGCCAGCTCGGCGTACCGTTGACGCTGATCATCGACCGGCCGCGCAATCGCACCGAGCATCGGCCTCGGCTGGACGAGGTTCCCGCCGGGGCCATCACGGCATTGACCAATTACAATCGCCAAGACCTGCGGCTCTACGCCGGAGCCAACCGGCTCCTCGACCGCATCATCGAGGAAGACCGAAGCGGCTTCGAGCGAGACCGCGAGATCCTCGCGCGCCTAAAGGAAAAGCATGCCGCGAAGGAAGGCTATCCGCGCCTCCTCGCCTACGAGCGCGCAGCGCGGGGCATGCCGCCGCCGCGGCTGTTCTATCCCGAGGCGCCGCCGAGGCGACCGCTCGATGCCGATCGCGCGAGTGCCGCCTATCTGGACCTCATGGAAGACGTACTCGTCGGTCGCGTCTACCAGGACCCCTCGCTCGCGCCCTGGAATCGGGGCCGCTACATGGCGCAAGATCGCCAGATCGGCAGCGACTGGCCATCCCGCGCGCACAGCATGATCGGCAAGCAGCGCATGCACAACGTGCGAATGCTCTGCGAGCAGGCAGTGCGCGAGGGAGTTCGGGGTGACTTCCTGGAAGCCGGCGTTTGGCGCGGAGGCGCGACGATCATGATGCGGGCGGTACTTCACGCTCACGCCGATCGCTCGCGCACGGTGTGGGTCGCCGACAGTTTCACCGGCGTCCCGCCGCCGGACGAGCAGACCTATCCTGCCGACACGGGCGACAAGCACCACGCCGCTGCCGACGTGCTGGCGATATCGCAAGCGGAAGTGGCGAGCAACTTCCGCAGCTACGGGCTGCTCGATCGCCAGGTGCGCTTCCTGCCCGGTCTCTTCAAGGACACGCTCGCCCACGCGCCGATCGAGCGGCTCTCCGTCCTGCGTCTCGATGGAGATCTCTACGAGTCGACGATGGACACACTCGTCGCCCTCTACGACAAGGTGAGCCCCGACGGTTTCATTATTGTCGACGACTATGGCGCGGTCCCGGGCTGCAAGGCGGCGATCGAGGAGTTCCGTAAGCGCCGCGCGATCGCGGCGGAGCTGGTCGCAATCGATTGGGCGGGCGTCTATTGGCGCAAGCCTCGAACTGCAATCTGATCTCGCCTGTGCCGGGCACCTGGAGCACTTCATGGCCACCACCTCGACAAGCCCCGCGATCACGTTCGTGATCGATGCCTTGCGGCATGTGCCTCTGATCCGGGTGCTGGCCCTCAATCACTTGCGCGAGAAGTTCATCGGCACCTGGGCCGGCATCGTGTGGGCCTTCATACACCCGATCGTGCTAATCGCCATTTTCTGGGTGGTATTTGCCCAGGGCTTCAAGCTGCCGACGAGCGGCGAAAGGCCGTTCCTCCTCGTCCTCATCTGCGGTCTGCTCCCCTGGATGGCCTTCAACGAGGCCGTCATGGGGGCCGCAGGATCAGTGACCTCCAAGGCCTACCTCGTCCGCAAGATCGCCTTTCCGCTCGAGGTGCTGCCGCTCACGAATGTCGTCTCCTCTTTGATCGTGCACGTTCCGATGCTGCTCCTGGGGATGATCATTGCGGCCTGGCACGGACGCTTTCCCGGTCCGCATCTCGCCTGGCTGCCCGTCTACATGCTGGCGCTCGCACTGCTCGCAACGGGACTTGGCATGCTGCTCTCGGCGCTGAGCGTAGTCTTCCGCGACGTGCAGCAGGGGCTCGGCATCGTCATGAACATCTGGTTCTGGGCGACGCCGATCGTATGGGCGGAGGACATGCTGCCGGCGGAGTACCGCTGGCTTTCGCAGTGGAACCCGATCACCTATCTCATCGACGGCTATCGCTATGCGCTGCTTGGACCGGGCGTTCCCGAGCCGACGACGTTCGCGGCTGTGCTCTACTGGAGCGTCACGGGCGTCGTGATGGCTGCGGGCATTCTGCTCTTCAAGCGCCTGAAGCCTAATTTTGCCGATCTGCTGTGATGGCGGCCCTGAGAGGGCGAAATGCGTCTGACGATAGGTCCAATCGCGGTGCTTGTGGCAGCATTTCTGATCGGCGCCGGGACGAGCCCCGCGCGCGCGCAGGGCGCTGCCTTGGAGTATAGGCCGGGTGACGTCGAGCGCGCGAAGCGCAACTCGGGTCTCGGCCGACACTGCCGCTACCGCGTTTGGGTGAC
>DAORNH010000176.1:7062-9399 GCA_035440865.1 Hyphomicrobiaceae bacterium
GGGGGAAGCTCCTGCCGGGCAAGCGCGATGCCGTGTCGCAAGCCGTGAACTCCGCCACCGCAGGTGGAAGTTTTCCCGCTCAGATTGCCTCAAGAGTTGTCGGATCGCATCCGCGCTGTCAGATTGCCCGCCCACTCCGACACCGCCCTTGACGCCGCCGAGAGTCCGCGCTTGTTTTGTTCTTGACGATCCGCACCAGCGGGCGCTCGTCGGACCTGCTCTATTCCTGCTCAGTTCTCTGATTGTCGGAGTTTGCCATGTGCGTGTTGTGCGGCGACGTTTGGCATGTGTCGAGCGACAGCTACAGGTTCAGCCCTTCGGCCACGACCAGTGGTGGATCGGGATCTTCATCGATCTACGCGCTCGCTGAGAACGGCACGGAAGGTGGGGGCTCGTTCGTTGGCTCCGGTGTGCCGATGCCCGGCATCTCGGGTGCCTCCGGTCCCGGCTCGTCCGCACTGCTCGCCCAGACATTCAGCGGCGGCGCATTCCACTTCAGCGGCGACCGCAACGTCGACGCCGCGTTGATCGGCTCGCGCTGGACATTCCTCAATCACACCTACAGCTTCCCGACGAGTGGCACCTTCTACGTCGGCTACACCACGGGCGACAACACGACGGGCTTCTCGACGTTCAATGCGGCACAGCAGGCGGGCGTCGTTTATGCCTACGGCCTCGTCTCGCAATACACGCCGATGACCTTCACGCCGATCACCGAGACGGCGACGACGCACGCGACGCACCGCTTCGCCAACACGACGAACGTCGGTTCGGCCTACGGCAACTTCCCCTCCGACAACTTCGCGGCAGGCGATTCCTGGTACAACCTCGGCCAGCCCTTCTATTCCAATCCGCAGGTCGGCAACTGGGGCCTCGCCACCATCATGCACGAGATCGGGCACACGCTCGGTCTGAAGCATGGCCACCAGGACTACACCGCGCTCGATCTGTCGGGTTACCTGTTCGTTGTAGGGCCGCGCTTCGGCAGCCGCGCGCTCGAGTCGACGAAGGATGGCCAGCCCTACTCGCTGATGACCTATAGCGGCGGCGTCGGCATTCCCCCGACCTCGTTCCAGGGTGACGGCTTCAACCAGCCGCAGACGTACATGATGTACGATATCGCGGCGCTGCAATACATGTACGGCGCCAACTACGCGAGCTCGGGCCAGACGTTTTCCGGGAACTCTCGATATACCTTCAATAGTTTCTCGGGCGCGATGTACATCAACGGAGTTCCCGAAGGCAGCCCGCCCACCTCGAACATCGTTTTCCGGACGGTGTGGGACGGTCACGGCAACGATACCTACGACTTAGAAAATTACACGACGCCGATGTCGCTGAACCTCGAGGCCGGCGGCTGGCTCGTGTTCGATACCGACTCGACGGGCGGCTTTCTGCAACGCGCCAACAACCAGCCGTTGTCGGGCGGCCCGGTCTGGGCGCCTGGAAACGTCGCGAACGCGCTTCTCTACCAGAACAATGTGGCCTCGCTGATCGAAAACGCCATCGGTGGCACTGCTGCTGACACGATCATTGGCAACCGCGTTTCGAACATTCTCGATGGCGGGGATGGCAACGACTCGATCTACGGCGCCGGCGGCGATGACTTCCTCTACGGTCGTGAAGGCGCCGACACGCTCTACGGCGATGCGAGCCCGGCCGGCAACTCTGGCATCTCCTTCGGCACTGGCCTCGTCACAACGCGCGGCACATCGATCGCGACGGCCGTCAACGTGACGGCGACATTCAGCCTCGCCAACAACGCCGATATCGCCAACTCGACGACCGTGCCGCACACAACAGGTCGCTTCACGACGGCGGCCAGCGGCACCGTCGTCGCGTCGTATTACGCGATCGTGCTCAATGCCGGCTCGACGATCACGTTGGATGTGGATCGTACGAGCGGCGCTCTCGACTCATGGATCAGGTTCTACAACAGCGCCGGCACCGTGCTCGCACAGAACGACGATGCCGGCGGCGACGCGGGATCCACCGGCGTGACGATCGATTCCGCGTTGACCTATTCGATCACTGCAACAGGGACCTACTATTTCTCGATCGGTCAGTATTCGGGAGGCGCCTACCTCGACACGCTCCCGAACAGCGTGACGTACGACCTGAACGTGTCGGTCGAGGCACCGGCCGCGATCGGCAACGACGGCGCGGCCGGCAACGACATTCTGAACGGTGGTCCGGGTGGCGACCAGCTCTTCGGCGGCACGGGCTTCGACTACGCGAGCTACGCGACGGCGGTGGCGGGCGTGGCGGCGTTCCTGACGGTGCCGGGCTCCAATACGGGCGAGGCTGCCGGCGACAGCTACAACAGCATCGAGGGCC
>DAORNH010000177.1:0-4664 GCA_035440865.1 Hyphomicrobiaceae bacterium
CGTCGTCGTCAACGGCGAGAACGCGGCAGGCGGCTTCGGCATCACCGAGCAGATCCTGCACGACCTGCTCGATGCGGGCGCCGACGTGGTGACACTCGGCAATCACGCGTTCGACCAGAAGGATACGCTCGTCTTCATCTCGCGCGAGCCGCGGCTCATCCGCCCGATCAACTTTCCGCCGGGGACGCCGGGGAAGGGCGCCGGCATGTTCCAGACGCGCTCGGGCGCGAACGTGCTCGTCATGAACGTGATGGGGCGCATCTTCATGGGCGAGTACGACTGCCCGTTCCGCGCCGTCGACCGCGAGCTCACCGCCTGTCGGCTTGGCGAAGGGGCGGACGCGATCATCATCGACGTGCATGCCGAGGCGACCAGCGAGAAGCAGGCGCTCGGCTTCTTCGCGGACGGCAAGGCGAGTCTCGTCGTCGGCACGCATACGCACGTGCCGACCAGCGACGCGCGCATTCTGCCGGGTGGCACGGCCTACATGTCGGACGTCGGCATGACCGGGGACTACAACTCAGTGATCGGCATGGAGGCGGACGAGCCGCTGCATCGCTTCCTCACGAAGATCCCGCGCGGCCGCTTCGAGCCCGCGAGCGGGCCGGCGACGCTCTGCGCCGTGCTCGTCGAGACGGACGACAAGAGCGGGCGTGCGACGAGCGTGGCGCCGATAAGGATCGGCGGGGCGCTTTCGCAAGCACTTACCTGATCGAGATCATGGCTATTGGATGGCGTTCGAAGTAAGGTTGGACCGATCGCCAGCATTGCTTGCTCGATGGAGTGACCCGATGCGCATTCTATTTATCCCGTTCTTCCTGTCATTCATCCTTCCGACCGCTACGCTCATCGCTCAGCCCAAATCTGTGCCGTTACCGGCGGTAGAGCGGTCGGCAGACGTCAGTTCCTGCGGCTCGACCTGCACGCCACGACTTCACCTCGCGCAGGTTCCGACGAACAGCGACGCGGGCAAGGCCGAACCGGGCAAGGCGCCGCTGCCCGACCCCGAGGCGGCGGCGAAGTCGGCGCCGCCCGGTGGCACGGTTGATGGTACCGTGCGCAACATGACGCGGGCGCCGGTGCAGATCGGCGACTTGTTCAGCAAGGACGACCTGATCCGCCTCCAAGAGCTCGCGGCCAAGTATGGCATGGGCGTGCCGGCGTTCGAATTCGTCATTCCGGGACCGGAAATCGCACCGGTCCGACGGCGCCTCGTCGGTGCCTGGATCAACGAGGCCGGCAACAACGGCAAAGGCCGCCGGCTCCTCGTCATTATCACCTCGGCGACGGCGGACGGCGTCAAGGGCTTTCTCAGCATTGGGGCCTCGGACGAATCGAGCTTCGTCAAGGGGCCGGCGACCTTCTTCCCGTTCGCGGCTCCCCTCGATGGCGCGACGGTGCGTTTCAAGAATCCGAAAGGGACGGCCGAGTATTCGCTGACGCTCGCCGCCGACAACCAGCTCGTCTACTCCTATGTGAACATCAAGGGGCAGACGACGGGGAGGCGGCTTCGGCCCATCTGGATGCTGGTCGAGGCCGAAAGGAAAACCCGGCCGTAGCGGCGCTGAGCGGCCTCGCGTTTGCCGTAGTTGGGGGTTCTCTGGTGACGTGCCCGGGCTGCAATTGCTATCCGGCTACGGCTGACGCAGACTATACGCGTCGAATCGCGAGGCGATCATGTCGAAGCTGAAGATGGGTGCCCTACTTGCCGCTTTGGCTCTTGGCGGCTGCTCGAGCGGCGGCATCACCACGGGAAGCATCCTCGGTGTCAGCGCGGCCAAGGCGCCGGCGGCCGAAGATCCCTCGACACGCGCCATTCATGTGGCGGCGACCAGCGCCAAGGCGCTCCGCTGCGGCTACAACTTCGATACCGAGCGGCTGAAGGCGAGCTACCTTTCCTGGGAGGGGAGGTCGGGACAGCCGCCTGAGCAGATGGGCAAGATCGCCCAGGCCTACGACTTCTCCTACCAGAGCGTCACCCGCAGTATCCCGAATGCAGAGGCCTATTGCACGGACGCGGTGGCGCGCGAGATCAAACCGGATCTAACGCGCTATCTCGCAGGTGATTTCACGGCGCCCGCATCAGCGGTGGTAGCGGCGGCGCCGGCAGCGGTGAAGAAGGTCGAGCCCATGGATACGGCCCGCGTGTTCGACCCGACGGGAGTACGCGGCCCGCGGCCTTGAGGGGCTGTGCGCGTTGAAGCTGCGCGCCCGACTGGACGCAGTAAGCACTCAATGGGAATGCACGGCTCGCTTGGTGCCGGTGTGATATAGCTGTGGGCCTGCGTACGACCCAGGCCAACGCGGAAGAGATGCGTCTCGAGATCAATGGAAGAGTGATCGATGCCTCGAAGGAGGCAGACGTCTCGATCCAAATTCCGGATCGGGCGCCGGGCGCGGCTTGGCGCCTCAAGCTCACAGGCGACAAGGCTCTGTCGATCGAGGCGGCAGGGCGGGCCGATGGTCGCTTCGACGTGTCCCATGCCGCAGGTCGCAAGGCCTACGATGCGTCGGCTCCGATCGATGGTCACGGGCTGAGAGCGCTCTTGCGGCGTTGTCTCGAGGGCGACAAGACCTGGCGAAATCAGCTGCAATGGCGGCGTCGCCAAGTCGTTGATCAGCGGCGCCCGTCCGCTCCTCCAGTTCGGACCGACAGCAGGTGGAAGACAGTGGCCGGGAACACTGCGCTCGGCGTGCTCGCAACCGCCTTGATTGCCGGTCCTTACCTCTGGAATTGGCTTTCGTTGCCGCGCCTCCGGTTGGACAGCTTTCCGATGCCGACGGCGTTCGATTCGATTCCGGCACGCCTGATTCTGGGCTTCTTCACACTGTGCGTGCTCGTGTTCGCGATTGCCGCCGGGGTGAAGTCGTGGGAGGTGCGCAAGGCGGCCCGTTGGTCGATCGCCAACGGGCGGATCGTGCGTTCTGAGCAGGCGATCGAGCTCGTGCGACGGGGCCATGGCGAGATGCCGGTCAACACGCGGGTCGCCAAGATCGCCTACGAGTTCGAGGCCGGCGGCCGCACCCTGCGCGGGACCCGCTTCACGCTCGGCGAGATTACGCCCGAGAGCGAGGTGGCCGGCATCCTTGCCCGCTATCCTCTGAACGCGCCTGTCGACGTCTACTACGATCCCGAGAACCCGGCCGAGTGCACGCTCGAGCGGGATCCACCTGAGGGCATTCTCAAAGGTTGTCTGATCCTGCTCGCTTACGGCATTGTCGGCGTACTGGGCCTCATGTGGCTCGTCTCGGGCGGGGCCCGGCAGCTCGCCGACATGCTGTCGTTGTCGGATCGGCTTCCAGGAGCCTTCCTGCCGGTCGTCGGCATGGCAGGTTTCGCTGGCCTCTTTCTGCTCGGTTTCTTTCTGGCAATCGAGATGCGTCAGAGGCGCGCGCGGCAGTGGCCGAAAACGACGGGCGAGGTCGTCCTCAGCACGATCCACGAGTACTACCAAGGCTCGTATCGGACCGAGACACCGATCTCCGTGGCTCGCAGCAAGCGGCGCGGCTACATGCCGATCGTCGAGTACACCTACAAGGTGATGGGGCGGCCATACAGCAGCCGTCACATCCAGATCGAGAGCCAGACGGCGGGCTCGCGCAGCTATGCAGAGAGCGTGATTGCACGCTACGGAAAAGGGCAGGTCGTGACTGTCCACTACAACCCGGAGCAGCCGTCGCAGGCGGCACTCGAACTCGGCGGCAGGCTCCATTACGTCCTGCTGGTCCTCGGCGCACTCCTCATGCTGTTCGCACTAAATGCAGCAGGGATCCTCGGAGACAGCATCTTCGTGCCGAGGCGGTGACATCGTGGGAGGCGGGAGTCCGGCTCAGTTCGCGAAGCGGAAGTGCATGACGTCGCCGTCGCGGACGACGTACTCCTTGCCTTCGAGGCGCATCTTGCCGGCGTCCTTGGCGCCGACCTCGCCGCCGAGGGTGACGAAGTCGGTGTAGGCGATCGTCTCGGCGCGGATGAAGCCCTTCTCGAAGTCGGTGTGGATGACGCCCGCGGCTTGCGGCGCCTTGGTTCCGGCGGTCACCGTCCAGGCGCGCGCCTCCTTCGGTCCGACCGTGAAATAGGTGATGAGGCCGAGCAGGTTGTAGCCTTCGCGGATGAGGCGGTTGAGGCCCGGCTCCTCGAGGCCGAGGTCAGTGAGGAAGGCCTCGCGCTCTTCAGGTGCGAGCCCGGCGAACTCGGCTTCGATCTTCGCCGAGATCGCGACGCAGCCGGCGCCCTCGGCCTTGGCGCGCTCCTCGACGCGGCGGGAATGCGCGTTTCCGGCCTTGGCCGAGCCTTCATCGACGTTGCAGACGTAGAGGACGGGCTTCGCCGTCAGCAATTGCAGCAGGCGAAAGGGCGCGACCTCCTCGGGCGTGAGCGCTACGAGGCGGGCGGGCTTGCCCTCGCGGAGCAACGCCAGCGCCTTGTCGATCAGTACCACTTGCGCCTTTGCGTCCTTATCGCCGGTCTTCGCCTTCTTCTCGATCGTGGAGCGGCGCTTCTCCAGGCTGTCGAGGTCGGCGAGCATAAGCTCGGTCTCGACCGTCTCGGCATCCGCGATCGGGTCGATGCGGTTCTCGACGTGTGTGATGTCGTCGTCCTCGAAGCAGCGCACGACGTAGGCGACCGCGTCGACCTCGCGGATGTGGGCGAGGAACTGGTT
>DAORNH010000177.1:4674-9359 GCA_035440865.1 Hyphomicrobiaceae bacterium
GCCCTCGCCCTTCGAGGCGCCGCGGACGAGCCCGGCGATGTCGACGAAGGTGATGCGGGTCGGCAGGCGCTGGGCCGACTTGGCAATGCCGGCGAGCCTTTCGAGGCGCTCGTCGGGGACGGCGACCTCGCCGACGTTCGGCTCAATCGTGCAGAACGGATAGTTGGCGGCCTCCGCCGCCGCGGTCTGCGTCAGCGCGTTGAAGAGCGTGGACTTGCCGACATTCGGCAGTCCGACGATGCCGCATTTGAAGCCCATGATCGGTCCCTGGCAATGGCGCAAGCGCGCCGCCTCGCGTTGGCCACGTGCCTAGGCGTTGGGAGGCCAAATGGAAAGCCTGTTATTGCCGCAGGCGTGCGGGAAAGTTCGGGGCGCTGCCCCGAACCCCGCCAGAGGCCTCGGCCTTTGGAAATCATTTGTTTTGCGTCAGGCACTCGCCGCCGCGACGGCGGCCTTGACGGCGTCGTCCATGAGGTCGTGCGGCTCGATGCCGAGACGCGATTTGACGAGGGCGATCGCCTCGTCCTCGCCCGTGCCGTGGATGGTGAAGATGATGGGGATCTTCGGCTTCAAGTCGAGCCAGGCGCCGACGACGCCCTCCGCCATCACGTCGGTCCTCGCGAATGCGCCGCAGAAGTTGACGAGGAGGCACTTCACGCGCGGGTTGGCGAGCACGATCTCGAGCGCCGGCTTCGCCTTGGTGTAGCTGTCGCCACCGATCTCCATGAAGTTCGCGGGTCGGCCGCCGTAGTGGCGGATCGCGTCCATGGTGGTCATGGTGAGGCCGGCTCCGTTGGCGAGCACGCCGACCTCGCCGTCGAGCTCGATGTATTTGAGATGCAACTCACGCGCGCGCGTCTCGAGTGCGGTGAGGCGGTCGGGGACACCGGTCGTCGAAAGCTCGTGACGGCGCGGGATGGCGCTGTCGTCGATCGCGAGCTTGCAGTCGAGGGCGACGAACTTGCCGGCGCGCGTGATGGCGAGCGGATTGATCTCGACCAGTTCGGCGTCGGTCGCGGCATAGGCGCGGTAGAGCGCGAGCAGGATCTCGGTGATCTGGTGGACGGCGGGCGGATCGTAGCGGCGGACGGCGGCGGCGAGCAGCTCCTGATCGGGGCCATGCCGGATGTCGACGGGGAAGCGCAGGAGCGCGTCCGGGTGCGCGTCGGCGAGCTCCTCGATGTCCATGCCGCCTTCGGGCGAGAAGAGGAGGAGGGGAGACTTGCTGTCGGGATCATTGAGGACGGCTGCATACATCTCGCGGGCGATGTCGACCTGCGGATCGATCAGCACGGCCTCGACCGGATGATCTGCGATGCTCATTGCGAGGATGTTGCGAGCGGCCTCGGCGGCAGCGTCGGGCGTCGCTGCGAGCTTGATGCCGCCGGCCTTGCCGCGCTTGCCTGTCGGTACCTGGGCCTTCACGACGCAGGGGCCGATTCTTGCAGCCGCGGCACGTGCCTCATCGGGCGTCCGAGCCAAGAGGCCCTCGGGCACAGGAATGCCGTGGGCCTTCAGCACCTCTTTGCCGGCGTGCTCAGTGAAGTTCATGAGGATGGCCGATCTGCTGGGGACATGCCTGCCGTGAGCCTACCAGATGAGGAAGGTCGCTCGGAAGACCCGATCGGCCGAGCGGCAAGGCGGTGGCCCGTGGTAAATTGGATCAGTGAGCGTCGATTCGCGGAGAGACGGTATGCACCGCTCCCAGGGCCTCGGACGACTATTTTACCGCCTCGCCGTGCTTTGCCTCGCCGCCGGTACGGTCGTGCTCACGAGTGACATCCATGCCGAGCCCGTCAAGGGCGCGATGCGTGTGGCCGCGGGCAAGACGAAGCTGGTGTTCGTGGTAGCTGGCTTCGACACCGAGTGCCGTTCGACCACGTTGCCCGTGGTCTCGGTGGACGCGCCGGCGGCCAAAGGCAAGGTCGTCCTGAAGGCCGGCGAGACGACGACGGTGCAATACTCGCTCTCGGGCCGCTGCATCGGCGCGAAGGTGCAAGGCGTCGCGATCTACTACGTCGCGGCGGACGATGCGGTCGGGGCTGACGCCTTCTCGATCAGCGCGCGCATGCCGACGGGCGAGATCGCGACGCGCATGTTCAACCTGCACATCGTCGACTGAAGTCGCCCGTCAGGTGAAGGCGCGGGTCGGGTTGGCCTTGCGCACGAGCGGCAGCACGAGGCGGCCGAAGCGTTCGGCTTCCTCGTCGTGGAGCCATCCCGACAGGCAGAACGAGTGACAGCCGAGGTCGATGAAGGTCTGCAGTGTGGCCGCGCACTGCTCGGGATTGCCGACGATCGCAACGCCGGCCCCCGGGCGAACCCGTGTGATGCCACTCCACAAGTGGGGGCCAAGCATGTCGGTCTCCGCGCGGGCGAGCTCCATCATGCGCTGGTTGGCGACGGAGGTCGCGAAGTGCGTGGCCGTCATCTCGACGTGCTTTGCCGAGACACCGGCGACAAGCTGACGGGCCGCAGCCCACGCGTCCGCCTCGCGCTCCCGGCAGATGATCTGCAGCCGCATGCCGAAGCCGATCGTACCGGCACGGCCATACGTCGCCGCCATCGCCCGGATCTCCGCCATCTGTCGAGCGATGCGTTCGGGATAGTCGCCCCAGAAGAGGTGGACGTCGGAATGGCGCGCGGACATCTCTCCCGCCTCGCGCGACCCTCCGCCAAGGTAGAATTTCGGCGAGGGCTGCTGCACGAGGCGCGGGCGGACCTGCGCGCCTTTGAGGGAGTGGAAGCGCCCTTCGAAATCGAGCGGGCCCTTGCTGGTCCACAGGGACTTGAGGATTCGGACCTCCTCCTCCATCAATGCGTAGCGGTCCTCCTTCGAATAGCGGATGCCTTCTGAGGCGATCTCCGTCTCGCTTTGCCCCGCGATGAGGTTGATCGAGATGCGCCCGCCCGAGAGCTGGTCGAAGGTCGCGATCATCTTGGCGAGATGGACCGGATTGATGTAGCCGGGCCGCGCCGCGATCAGCATCTTGATGCGCGAGGAACGCGCGGCCATCATCGCGCCCGCGATCCAGGCCTCCCAGCACACCGTCTGAACGGGAACCAGCATGTAGCTGAAGCCGGCCGCCTCCGCCGCCGCCGTGACGCGCTCGAACATGGCGATGGATTGCGGCACCTCGACCGGACGCGCGTAGCTCGTCGTGTCGCCGTTGGTCGGCAGGAACCAGCCGAATTCGAGGGGTGGGGGCAAAGTGCTCATGGCGCCAACATGTCGAAGTGCCGTCTCGGTCTGCCAGATTGGCTGAAGGACCCGAGCGTATGCAAGAGGAGGAGTTCGCGCGCTGGGCCGGCTCGCTTCGCGAACGGGGCTCCCGCCCCGTGCCCCGGCCGGAGGAGATCCTCCGGACCTCCCCTTTTTGCGACGAGTAGGGCAGCGCTTCGCCAGATCAAGCCAAAAAGGCGCGGGTCCGGGGCGCGCAGCCCCGGGCGGGTCCGGGCCCGCGGCCCGGTTGCGCAGCAAGTCGATGTCCTCGGACGCCTACGTATCAGTCAGCTCACGCCACATCGTGCCAGTGGGCCGCGCGCCGGTCCGTTCGAACTCGGGGCATCACGGATGCAGCGCGGCCGAAGCCGATGGAGACCTCGGTCGGCCCGTCTTGGTCTCCGGCATCCCTAGCTGCGTCATTCGCATAATATATATTATGGAAAATACTGGCTTCTGATAGAGTTATTAACAATAGTTTGCGGTACTGGCTGTTCTCTTCAATCGCTACCGGCTCAGCTCGTCGATATAGTCGTAGATCTCGCGCACGGGGAGCGGTGCGAACACGCCATGCAGCGCGTGGATCTCGTTGTCACCCGCATCCACCATGAAGTAGCGCTTGCCCTTGAGCGAACCGCTGCTCCCCTCCCCGCACGGCGCCTTGATACCGTCGAAGGAGCGTTCACCGCGGAACGCCTTCCAGAGCTTGCCTTGGCGATGCTCGGTGCGGGGATTCTTAGCGACGCTCGCAGCCTTGCCGCGCTCGAGGCGGACACCGCCAGGCCCGTCGTTGATGAGATAGACGATGCGACCGACTACAAGCGCCGTTGCCAGAACGACGAATATCAGGACGGGGCTCCGCAGCATCAAAGAACGGAGACCCCATCGAGGAAAAGTGACTGAGCCGATCGTCAGGCGGGCAGCTCTGTGGAATAGCTAGCCCGCCATGCCGAGTTCAAGTCTCGGTGCTCACCTGCACTTGTAACCCCATTCCACACATCGTCCATAGCTATTGGGACCAAAAACGCGACGCTTGCATACCCTCACAGCCGTCCGGCCGAACCCGCATCCATACTTCGGGACATTCTGCACGTGCTCGAGCGGTGGTGGCACAATGGCCGGAGCCGCGGTCCTGGGCATCGCCGATGCGATGCCGGCGAACGCACCGACGCTGCAGGCAGCCAAGAAAGCGATCCTGAAACTTTTCATGAAAGGCTCCCGAATACCAAGTGCTCTGATGACAAAAGCGAAGCGATGTACCGGGATGTCGCCAAGGGTGACGTTTCACACGTTGAAATGACGCGAGAGCATCAGCCGCTTGAAAGTCAGTGCTTGAGAAAGTCCAACGTCCAAACATCCCACACTTTTTTTACTATGGTCATTACACGGCTGTCCAGTACGGACAGGTGAGCTCACTGTTTCGCGGACGCGCCTTGGCTTGCTCGCCCCAAGGTGACGCCGA
>DAORNH010000178.1:0-3194 GCA_035440865.1 Hyphomicrobiaceae bacterium
TCCTCGTCATGGTTTTTGTGATGGCGCTCGGCCTGCCACTCAAGGACCCCGGCGAAAATGCGCTGCCGACGCCGAAGACTCCCGAGTACGTGAAGCTCGCCGCACTCGCGCCGGCCAATGACCCGCCGTTGCAACCTTTCCGCCGGCCCCCGCCCGACCCGAAGCCCGAGGAGAAGAAGCCGGGCTTCGTCGCGCCGCCGCCGCCCGGCGTCGAAGGCGATCTCGCGCGGCCGGATCGCGTCAGCCGCTGCTTTTCCGTCGAAGGCGACAAGCTCACCTGGTATATGGACACGCGCATCGGCGAGACCGCACGCGTTCCGCCCAATGCCCCTTTTCCTCGCAATCCCCTGCCTCACTGCGGCACCGCGCGGATCGGCGCGGGCGTTGCGCCTTCCGGGCCAGATCGCGACGGCGGTGCCGAGCATGGCCTCCAGTTTCCCGACTACCGCTGGGAGCTGACCGTCGCCGGCCAGCGCTGCCTCGTCGAAATCTGCGGGGCACTCCTCGACAAGGTCGCGGCCGAGCGTGACCGCCTCAAGTACGTGTTGATCGAGGGGCATACCTCGTCCGGTTGGCGCGATCCCGCGAGTTGCCGGCCGATGGCGCGAGCGGCAACGGCCGCCGACAAGAAGCTCGCCGCCGACGCCTGCAACCGCGAGCTTTCGGTGAAGCGCGCCATGACCGCATTCGAGTTCTGCCGCGGCTACAACCTCACAGAGCGCCAGCTCAGCGAAGAGGAGTTCGCCGCTCGCTTCCGCACCGACGGCCGCGGCTCGCTCGATGTGCGCATGGACCGGGACACCGGCCGAGAGGATCCGATCGCCTCGCGCCGCGTCGAATTCGTGTTCGTGCGCACTGATGCCGGCCGACACGCAGCGAAGTGATCGAAGCCTTTGGCCGCGCGCGTCGAGGCAGGAGTGTGATGATCCCCACGTGACGTGATGCTCGCCGATTTCGCCATTGTCTCGAGCCGGCAGCGCACATACGATCGCTCGGCACGCTTCACAAGGCCCGCCCCGACATGATCAAAATCTATGGCGTCTATCGCTCGCGCGCGACGCGCAACATCTGGCTCGCCAACGAGCTCGGACTGAAGTTCGAGCACATCCCCGTGATCCAGGTCTACCGGCTACCCGATCCGCACGCGCCGGGGGCGGCCCTCCACACACAATCGCCCGCATTCCTGAAGGTCAATCCGAACGGCCGCATCCCGGCGATGGTGGATGGCGATCTCGTGCTGAACGAATCGCTTGCGATCAACCTCTACCTCGCGAAGAAGGCCGGCGGGCCGCTTGCACCGGCTAATCTCGCCGAGGACGCGCGCATGACTGCCTGGACGCTCTGGTCGGTGACCGAGGTCGAGCCGCATTCGATTCAGATCCTCTATCACCTGGTGGCAAAGCCCGTGGCCGAGCGCGATCCGAAGGTCGCCAAGGCCGCGATCGAGGCCTTGCGCGCGCCCTTGAAGGTGCTCGATCAGGCGCTCGCGGCGGGAGGCGGCTTCGTGGTCGGACGGCGCTTCACCGTCGCCGACATCAATGTCGCCGAGGTCGTGCGCTACGCCTTGCCGGCAACGGAGCTGCTCGCCGAGGCGCCGAACGTCAAGGCTTGGATCGCCGCCTGCCACGCTCGACCCGCCTTCAAGGACATGATGGCAAAGCGCGAGCTGGAGCCCGCGTGATGAACGCGAAGCCCTATCACCCGATCTTCTCGCCCGAGCCGCGCCATCACACCGAGGCCGAGTTCTCGCGCGAGGAGGTCATGCTCGCGCACCACAACAACGCCTTCCCGCTCGAGGCACTCGCGCACGACGTGACGCCTGCAGGGCTGCACTACGTGCTCACGCACTTCGACATTCCCTATGTCCCCGATGCCGCGGCGTGGCGGCTCGCGGTACTCGGCGCGGTGCCGAACGCGGGATCGTTCTCCGTCGCCGACATCCGCGCCATGCCGCAGCGCACGCTCCGCGTGACGCTCGAGTGCGCGGGCAACGGCCGCATCCATATCAAGCCGCGCTGGCGCTCGATGCCGTGGAGCCACGAGGCCGTCTCGACGGCGGAATGGACCGGCACGCCGCTGAAGAACCTGCTCGCGGCCGTCGGCGTGAAGGACAAGTTTGCGTCGGGCGTCGTCGAGGTGTCCTTCCTCGGCGTGGATCGCGGTTTCGACAAGGGGGTCGAGCACAACTTCGGCCGCTCGCTGAAGCCGGCGATGGCGCTTTCCGATGACGTGCTCGTCGTCCATGCCATGAATGGCCAGCCTTTGCTTCCGCAGCATGGCTTTCCGCTGCGCCTGATCGTTCCCGGATGGTACGGCATGGCGAGCGTCAAGTGGCTCGATCGGATCGAAGTCCTGACGAGGCCGTTCGACGGCTTCCAGCAGGTCGGCACCTATCATTTCCGCGACAGGTCGGGCGGGGCCCCGGTGCCGGTCACGACGATGCGCGTGAAGTCGCTCATCAAGCCACCCGGAATCCCAGACTGGTACTCACGCGCGCGGCTCCTCGATCGCGGTCGCGTCGTGCTCGAAGGCCGCGCCTGGGCCGGTGGCGGGCGCGCCATCAAGAGTGTGCTTGTTGCCATCGATGGCGTGCTGCGCGCGGCTTTCGTCCATCCGAAACCGGGTCCGTTTGCCTGGCAGAAGTGGACGTGCGAGTGGGATGCGACACCCGGCGAGCACATATTGGCCTGCCGGGCCATCGACGACGCCGGTGCCGAGCAGCCGCTCGATGCGCCCTATGATGCCGGCGGCTTCGGCAACAATGGCGCACACATGATGACCGTCACGGTCAGATAGCTGGGAACGTCACGGGAATGGCCGATACGATCGAAGTGCACGTATGGCGCGGCGAGGAAACCGGCCGCTATCAGGTGTTCGAGGTGCCGCTGCGCGAGAGCCAGACCGTGCTCGACCTTGTGACCTGGGTGCAGCGGCACACCGACCCGACGCTCGCTTATCGCTTCGCCTGCCGCGTCGGCATGTGCGGGAGCTGCGCCATGACCGTCAACGGCCGGCCACGCTGGACCTGCCGCACGCACGTCTCGAAGGTGATCGAGAACGGCCGCATCGAGATCGGCCCGCTCGCGAACCTGCCCGTCATCCGCGACCTCGTAACCGACATGACGCGCTTCTTCGAGAAATGGCAGGCGGCGAAAGGCGCTTTCGAGCCGTCGAAGTCGCGCCACGACGCGCTC
>DAORNH010000178.1:3204-9359 GCA_035440865.1 Hyphomicrobiaceae bacterium
AGCCGATCAGCCCGCAGACGAAAGAGCGGATCGCCGCCGACGAGGCGATCGAGTGCATCAACTGCGGCGTCTGCTACGCCGCCTGCGATACTGTGCGCTGGAACGAGGACTATCTCGGTCCCGCTGCACTCAACCGGGCCTGGACGCTCGTCAACGACGTGCGCGATGCCGGCAATGCCGACCGGCTCTGGGCCGTCTCGCGCGACGGCGGCTGCCACAACTGCCACTCGCACCAGAGCTGCGAGCAGCATTGCCCGAAGGCGCTGAACCCGACGTCGGCGATCGCCGGCCTCAAGCGGCGCACCATGCAGGCCTACATCCGGGGCGAGCTCAAATGAACGTCCGCCTCTACGTCCTCCAGCGCCTCACTGCGACCGCGATGGTGCCGCTGATCGCGATCCACCTCGCGACTATGATCTATGCCATCCGCGGCGGGCTCACCGCGACAGAGATCCTCTCACGCACGCGCGGCAGTGTCGGCTGGGCGCTGTTCTACGGGCTCTTCATCATGCTCGCCGCGGTGCACGGCGCGATCGGCGTGCGCGGCGTGCTCCGGGAATGGTCGAGGCTCGATGCCCGCGCGCTCGATCTCGTGATGTGGGGCGTTGGTCTCATCCTCGTGCTGCTCGGGCTCCGCGCCGTCGCCGCGGTGGTGCTGCCATGAGGCGGCCGTCGAATTCAGCCTATCGCCGCGACACGCTCTGGCTCACCGCCATGGTGCATCGCGTCTCAGGAGTCCTGCTCGCCTGCTTCCTGCCCTTGCATTTCCTGGCGCTCGGCCTCGCAATCAATGGCGCGGCCCGCCTCGACGGTTTTCTCAAATGGACCGACAACCGATGGGTGAAGGCCGCCGAGGTTGGCCTCGTCCTCCTGCTCGCCGTCCATCTCCTCGGCGGCTTGCGCATCCTTGTCATCGAGAACATGCCGTGGCGTGACGGGCAGAAGCGGATGGCGCTCGGCGCGGTCGCCATTGCGACGGTCGTCGCCGGCGCCTTCCTGATAGGTGCGCTCACTTGAGGCGGCTTCTGCAACTCGCATTATCGCCCCCGAAAGACATTATTGCTAATATCGACCGCGTGAGGCCGTCTCAAGGGCGCGAGCGAGCAGGTCGTGATGGCGTATGCGATCAATGTCATGGCAGGCGCCGCCGTGCTCTACGGCGGTATCGTGCTCGCGGCCTGGCTTGGGCAGCGCAAGCTCATGTACCACCCGAACACGACCCGCACGGCACCCGCGGCAGTCGGCCTCGTCGGGGTCGAAGAGCGCCTCGTCGAGACGGACGACGGCGCCCGTATCGTGACTTGGCAGGTGAAGGCCGAGCCGGGCCGTCCGACGATCCTCTACTTCCACGGCAATGCGGGCGACCTCGCCGACCGGGCCGAGCGTATCCGGCAGTTCAGCGCGGCCGGGTGGGGCGCCGTTATGATGGCCTATCGCGGCTATGCGGGTTCGACCGGGTCGCCCTCTGAAGCTGCCAATGTCGCCGATGCGAAGCGCGTCTTCGACCGGCTCGTCGCAGAGGGCACGCGCGCCGAGAGCATCATCGCCTATGGGGAATCGCTCGGCTCGGGCGTGGCCGTGCAATTGGCCGCCAGCCGCCCGGTCCGCGCGCTCGTCCTCGATGCGCCCTACACCTCGATCGTGGACGTGGCAGCGAGCGTCTATCCGTATCTGCCGGTTCGTCCACTGCTGAAGGACCGCTACGAATCGAGCCGCCACCTCGGCGTGATCAAGGTGCCGGTGCTCATCCTGCACGGTGAGCGCGATCAGGTCATCCCGATCGCCATGGGCCGCGCCATGTACGCGCTCGCCAACGAGCCGAAGCGCATGGTCGAGTTTCCGGCTGGCAACCACTCGGACCTCTTCAGCCACGGTGCCCTCGAGGCGATCCGCCGCTGGCTCGGCGAGGTGGGTGCGGCAGAGCCGGCACGGTGAGCCGCTACCCGATCAGGCCTGGCGCTCAGCGGCACGTGCTTTCTCCCACTCCGCCCTCAGCCGCATGATGGGGATCGAGGCCAGGTAGGCGAGCAGCGTCCAGCCCATCACGAGGAACCAGAAAACGTCGCTGATCTTCGCCGCCTCGGCCACGGACTTGACGAACATGAAGAGGCCGAAGAAGGCGCCGGTCGATAGGCCGAGCGAGATCGTTTGCGCTCGTGTCATCGGCACAGCTGCGATGGCCTTGTAGGGTCCGCCGACCTTCTTAGCGAGCCAGCGGTTGAACGGCATGTAGGTGACGGCGAAGAGGGCACCAAAGACGATCCCCGAGAGGAGCGGGCCCGGAATCATCCAGAGCACGAAATTTGCGGTCAGCATCGGCAGGGCTCCCAGATTGTGAACAGCTGTTCATTGCGGCTGCCAGAGCAAGTCTGGCACCGCACCTTGGTCCGGCCAATCGCGTGAGGCGTTGCCTTGCGGCCCGCAGCCGGCTCATGATGGGCGTGTCGCGAGGCGCGAGCAAGCCGTGAGGAGGCGCGCATGTCTGGCATCGCTCGTCCGCCCTCGGTGGTCGTGCTGACGTCGGTTTCAGCCCAGATTTTCGTCGCCGACGTCCGGCGATCGAGTGAGTTCTACCTCGAGAAGCTCGGGTTCACGGTCGACTTCCTCCATGGCGAGCCCCCGTTCTACGGGCAGGTGCAGCGCGACCGTGCGCTGATTGCCATGCGCCTCGTCTGCGAGCCGGTGTTCGCCGGCGACATCCGCGATCGCGAGCAGCTCCTCTCTGGCGCGATCACGGTCGAGACGGCGACCGCGATTAGAGTGCTCTTTGCAGACTATGAGGCCAAGGGTGTCGACTTCCAGCAGCGGCTGGCCGAGCAGCCCTGGGGTGCCTTGAACTTCGTCGTGCGCGATCCCGACGGCAACCTCATCCTGTTCGCGGGCCCTGCACGCTGACGTCCGGTGCCCCGAACGGCACAATCCGCCTCCGAAGGCCGCTGTCTCTAAGACCAATTGCTGTTGTCACGCGGCTCTGCTCTTCTCTGCCTGATCTGTTGCGCCATCGAGGAGACCCACATGAAGACGCGGACATCGGCCCTGGCACTCGCCGGCGCCCTGACGGCCTTTGCGCTCGGCGCGATCGCCTATGCGCAAGAGAAGCGCGCGGCCGATGCCGGCGGGCTGGTCAAGAAGGAGGTCTTCACCATGGAGACCTACAAGACCGTCAGCGGCAAGGAGGTGAAGAAGCTCAAGGCCGGTTGGCAGGCGATGGGCACGCTCAACGCCGACAAGTCGAACGCGATCCTCGTCACGCACTTCTTCTCCGGCACGAGCCACTTCGCGGGGAAGTACAAGGCCGAGGACAAGGCTGCGGGCTACTGGGACGCGATCATCGGACCCGGCAAGGCCGTCGACACGAACAAGTACTACGTGCTGTCGATGGACACGCTCGTCAATCTCAATGCCAAGGACCCGATGGTGACCACCACGGGACCGGCCTCGATCGATCCGGCGACGGGCAAGCCCTACGCCATGAAATTCCCGATCGTGACGATCCGCGATTTCGTCAACGTGCAGAAGGCACTCCTCGACCAGCTCGGCATCAAGAAGCTGCACGCCGTGATGGGCGCCTCCATGGGTGCTCTCCAGGCCTACGAGTGGGCGGCGAGCTACCCGGACATGGTCGGCCGCGTCATCCCGGTGATCGGCGCAGGTGAATCCGACGGCTACCTGATCGCCTGGCTCGACATGTGGGCGGCCCCCATCAAGGTCGACGCCAACTGGAAGAACGGCGATTACTACGGTGGCCCCGAGCCGACCGCGGGTCTCGCCGCGGCGCTGAAGATCGTGACACTGCACGCCCAGCACTGGGCCTGGACGAACTCCGCCCCGTTCGGGCGCAAGTGGGCGGCAGCCGACAAGAACCCCGCCGACTGCATGCTCGACTGCCGCTATGCGATCGAGACCGTGCTCGACGGCGCGGGCCGTGCGCGGGCGGCGATCTCGGACGCCAACCACTTCCTCTATCTCGTCAAGGCGAACCAGTTGTTCGCCGCGGGCGGCAACATCGAGGAGGGTCTGAAGAAGATCAACGCGCCGGTGCTCCTCATCACGACCGACGACGACCTCGTCTTCCACGTCGACGGCGTGAAGCGGACGGTCGATCTGATCAAGGCGGACGGCACGCCCGTCGAGCACGTCAAGATCAAGGGCGGTCGCGGGCACCTCGACGGCGTCCTGCACATCGGCCAGGCCGCGGCCCAGCTGACGGCCTTCCTCGCCAAATAACTGCCGGAGCATGGCCCCATCCGGCCGAGGGCACCTCGTGTCGGCTTGGGGCCAGGCAAATGGCTCATGGGGGGCTCCACTTCTTGTTCCCTCTCCCCGTTGCGCAACTTCAGCGCGTGGGGGATTGGGCCAGGGTGAGGGGCGGCCACAGGCACTGTCGATGCGTGAGGGAGCGACGCCATTGAAGGGCAAGCAGCCGTGCCGAAGCCCGCAGAGGCGGGAAGGACGACGTCGCGAATGAACCAGAGCGGCCCAACAACCACACGCCGAAGCCCGGGTTCACGGCGCGGCCACGCATTGTTCGGCCTTCCGACACGACAACCCGTACCATGGCGATGCGTTCCGCTCGGTGCGGCACAATCCTGCGTCTCGCTCACCCACGTCGCCGGCGGCTCGAACGTGCCGAGCGCGGGGCCGTCCTGCGATCGGCCTGACGATCACGGCGCTTCCTGGATGCAAACGGACGAGTTGACATCTCGACGCCCGAGCCCAGAATGAGCACAGATGCAGCGTGGCGACAAAGGAAAGAGCCAACCAAATGATCCTTCCCCAGAAATTCAGATCATACACGATGGCGATTCTGGGCCTGGCCGGGACGGGGGCGCTCGCCGTCTCGAGCCCCTTGTGGACCGGCTCGCCGGCGATCGCGCAGGTGACCTTCGGCAGCCTGACCTGCGACTACGAGAGGAAGGTGCGCTCGACCGATTCGAGCACGGCGACGACCATCACGTTCATCAACAAGGCAAAGACATATCGCGGCCTGAACTGGATCGACTTCAAGGGCCAGCAGAAGAGCTTTGGCGGCTTGAATCCCGGCGAGCGCAGGACGATCAGCACCTACCGCACCCACCCTTGGGTCGTCACGACCGGCCCCGGCGACTGCATCAAGATCTACTTGCCGACGGCGTTTCCCGCGACGGTGACCCTGAGGTAGTCCGCAGAGTTGATCGGGGCGTGCGGCGGAAGGTGCAACCCGCTGCCGCCCCTCCCGCTTGGCCGAGCCTTTCCGTTCGATCGGTCACGACCCCGCCACCCCGGCGCAGCTCAAGACGTCAGGCGACTTGACCTCGGTCTGGCTTGGGTTGGCGTCGCAGGAGCAGGCGCCGTCTGCCCGCCGGTGTAGCCTCGAGTTGGCCCAAGGCCGCACACGGCGAACACAACCCCGATCAGAGCACGTCCCTCAATTGGGACATCCCGTCTTGGGTCGTGTCTTGCTACTTCTGCACCTGATATCATTGATCTCAGCGAGGCACTGCTTGTGGTTCGCAAGACAAACCCGTTGGTTGCCCGCGCAGATTTTGCGGCAATACTCCCGGCGGTCGGGCACCGTGATCGCCCTGCACTCCAGCTCGCATTTTTGAGCCGAGTTGGTGCACCTGGCGAGCATTCGGCTAGGATTGAGTCCACCGCAAGCATTCACTTGAATCACATCGCCGCTGCTCCGAACACCGGGATCCAAGACCGGCATGCTTGCTTGCGATGGCGCCTGCGATAGGGCCAGCACCAGTGCACCTGCGGCTGCGAGTGAGAGAATGAGAGATTTCATCGAGTGCCACTCCATCCAAGTTGTCCAACATGAGCATAGGGGCACGGACGTGCGCGATAGGCAAATGCTCTCTGAGACGAGTGCTGCATCGATGCCGAGCCAGCGCATCGCGCGGCAGCGAACCGGACGCCGCGTCACGAGGTCCGGAAATTAAGCATCGCGACCGGTTGAGCGAGGCGACGGACCGGGGCGGCGCTACGATCCGGGTAACCTGTTGTTTACCCTGGAGCAAAATATGATCTCGCGCCGCCTTCTCCGTATCGCCCTGCCGACCGCGGGTCTCGCGGCCTTGGCGACCACCGCACTTGCCGGTGAGCCCTCGACCACCCGCGTCGAGACGCGCGCCTTCTACGGCGCGACCGTCACCATCGAGGAGGGCGTG
>DAORNH010000179.1:0-9329 GCA_035440865.1 Hyphomicrobiaceae bacterium
TACGGAGCCGGCCAAGGTCCGCCGCGCCGACGCCGTCGATCCGAAGAACCCCGCGACCTGGGGCAAAGTCTCGCGCAACGACAAGTGCCCCTGCGGCTCGGGCAAGAAATACAAGAAGTGCCACGGCGCCGATCGCGACTGATCGTGTGATCCGATCTGGGGCCGATGCGAGAGCGTCGGCCCCTTCTCAATTGCGAGGTCCCCATGAGCCGGCTGCCGAAGCACGTCACCATTGTCGAGGTCGGAACCCGCGACGGCTTCCAGATCGAGAAGAAGTTCGTGCCGACCGACGTAAAGGTAGAGATCATCAACGGCCTGCTCGCGGCCGGCGTCCAGCAGATGCAAGTGACCTCGTTCGTGTCACCGAAGGCGGTCCCTGCGCTCGCGGACGCCGAGGAGGTGTTCCGCCGCATCAACCGGCCGAAGGGTGTCACGCTCACGGCACTCGTCGCCAACATGAAGGGCGCCGAGCGCGCCATCGCCGCCAAGGTCGACGTGCTCGATCTCGTCGTCTCCGCCTCCGAGACGCACAACCGCAAGAACGTTAACCGCTCGGTCGACGAAAGCCTTCAAGGCTTCACCGAGATCGCCAAAGTCGCCGCGGCGGCCGGTGTCGCCATCAAGGGCGGCATCGCGACTGCCCTCGGCTGCCCCTTCGAGGGCGACGTGCCAACCGCGCAGATCGTGCGCATCGCCAGGCACTACCGCGATCTCGGCGCCAAGTTCGTGAGCCTCGGCGATACGACCGGCATGGCGACGCCGCCGATCGTGCGCAAGGCCGTCCGCGCCCTGAAGGCGGAGGTACCCGAGGTCGAGGTCGTGCTGCATCTCCACAACACTCGCGGGCTCGGCCTCGTCAACGCCATGGCCGGCCTCGAGGAAGGCGTCAGTAAGCTCGACGGCGCCATCGCCGGTCTCGGCGGCTGCCCGTTTGCGGCGGGCGCCACTGGTAATGTGTGCACCGAGGACCTCGTGTTCATGCTGCACGAGTGCGGCATCGACACGGGCATCGACCTCAGAAAGCTCATTGCGGTCGCAAAGCGCGTCCAGGATGTGTTCGGCCGAGAGCTGCCGGGCCAGGTGATGAAGTCAGGCCTCCGCCTCGACCTCCACGACACCAAAGCAGTACCGACCGCGGCCGGCTGATAAGCCGAAACCCGGCGCTCAGCTCTCGCTCACAATGATGTTGAGATAGGCATCGACCAGCGCCGATTGGCTCTTGAGGATCACCGTCGTCGCGTCCATCTGCTCGATGATTGCCGGGCCGGCGATCACGTGACCAGGCGACAGTTTCTCGCGGTCGTAGACGGGGTGCGCAATGAACGCGCCCGCGCTCTGCACCCAGACCTCGCGCACGCCCGTTCGCGCCGCCTCCGTCGATGCCGTCGTGCCCGCGTGCGCCCTCAGATTCGTCGCACGCACCTTGCCGGTCGCCTCGAGCCGGAAGGTGATGGCCTGGATCTTCTCGCCGTCGGCGGCGTAGCCGTACATCTGCCGGTGCGCGCTTTCAAAGCCCGCCCTCAGCGCGGCGACCAGCTCAGCGCCTGCAAGCGCCTCGGGCATCGCCACTGGGAGCTCATAGTTCTGCCCCGCATAGCGCATGTCGACGGTCCGTATCAGCCGCCGGTCCGTCGCGGCAATCCGCTCCTCGTCGAACCAGCGCCCGGCGCGCGTCTCGAGCTCCGCGAACGCGCTCGTAATATCGCTCCCGCGCTCGGGATCAAGCGCCATCTGCCGTGTGATCGAGTAGTTCGTCTTGAGGTCGCTCAGGAGCAGGCCGAGCGCGCACAGAATGCCCGGATTGCGCGGCACCAGGATCGTGCCCATGTCGAGCTCGCGTGCGAGCCGGCCCGCATGCAGCGGCCCCGCACCACCGAAAGCGACGAGCACGTACTCACGCGGATCATGCCCGCGCTGCACCGAGATCACGCGGATCGCCTTCGCCATGTTGGCGACGACCACCGAGATGATGCCATCAGCCGTCGCGTTGGCATCGAGGCCCAAGCGAGTGCTAAGCGCCGCGATGGCCGCGAGGGACTTCGCCCGGTCGATCGGCATGCGGCCGGCGAGCAGATGTGTCGGGTGCAGCGTGCCGAGCGCTACGTTGGCGTCCGTCACCGTCGGCTCGGCATTGCCGAGCCCGTAGCAGACGGGTCCTGGAACGCTGCCCGCGCTGCGCGGCCCGACCTTCAGGTGCCCGCCCGCATCGATGTGGGCGATGGAGCCACCGCCGGCGCCGACCGTGTGGATGTCGAGCATCGGTGTCTTTAACGGATAGCCGTGCACGTCCATCTCTCCGGCGAGTCGCGTGCGTCCCTCCTCGATCAGTGCGACATCGGTCGAGGTGCCGCCCATATCGAAAGTGATGAGATTGCGGAAGCCCGACAGCCTGCCGATCTCGCTCGCCCCCACCACGCCCGATGCCGGTCCCGATAGCACCGTGCGCACCGCCTGCCGGCTCGCGGTCGCAAGCGACATGACGCCACCGTTCGACTGCGTGATGTGACGCGGGCCCTTGAAACCGGCTTGATCGAGGCGCGGACCGAGGCTTTCCACATAGCGGCCGAGCACGGGGCCGAGATAGGCGTTGACGACAACGGTCGACAAGCGCTCGAACTCGCGGAATTCGGGCGCCACGTCGTGCGAAGCGGTGACGAACGCCTCCGGGAATTCCTCGGCGACGATGGCGACCGCGCGCTGCTCGTGTGCGGGATTGATGTAGGCATAGAGAAAGCAGATCGCGACCGAGCGAACGCCCATCGCCTTCAACCGTCGTGCCGCCTCGCGCACCGCTGCCTC
The DNA here is from genome assembly GCA_035440865.1 of Hyphomicrobiaceae bacterium. GTDB lineage: Bacteria > Pseudomonadota > Alphaproteobacteria > Rhizobiales > Hyphomicrobiaceae > DAORNH01. The sequence continues at coordinate 2,800 of DAORNH010000179.1, forward strand.
ATCGAGCCGCGTCGCGACCGAGCCGTCGAAGCGCAGCCGCTCCGGCACCTCGATCCGCCGGTCACGCCGGACGAGCAGCGGCGGTTTCTCGGTCTGGAGGTCGTAGAGGTGGGGGCGGCGCTGGCGGCCGATCTCGAGGAGATCGCGGAAGCCCTCCGTGGTGATGAGCCCGACCTCGACGCCGCGATGCTGGATCAGGGCATTCGTCGCGACCGTGGTGCCGTGGCCGAAATAGCTCGTGCGGTCAGGCCCGACACCGGCCGCCCTGGCAAGCCCCTCGGCGCTGCCGGCCGCAATGGCGCGCGAGGGATCGTCCGGAGTCGATGGGACCTTCCAGACGCGTACATCTCCCGTCGTGTCGTCGACGAGGCAGATATCCGTGAACGTCCCCCCCGAATCCACGCCGACCCGCCAACCCGCCATCCTGCCGATCCTTCGAGCGATTGCTGAGATTTTCGCCAGAGAGCAAGGCACGGCGAGCAACTGTCAAGCCTCGCGGCCAGTTCACCGTCCCGGCAGACGCATGGCTGGCCGTCGCGGCAGCAGTTCCGAATTGACGTATCGCGTACCGGGATGGAACTTTATTGGAAGACTGGACGTCCGCAACCCAGGGAGGAGTTGATGCGAGCGCGACTGGTGCATGGATTAGCCGTTGCCGCACTTTTGGCCGGCGCGGGGCTGATGGCCGGAAGTGCCGGCACGAAGGCTCAGACCAAATCGTTCTTCGTCGCCGGCTACGGCGGCTCCTTCGAGCAGACGATGCGCAAGGAGATCATCCCGGCCTTCGAGAAGAAGCACGGCGTGAAGGTCGAGTATGTCGCCGGCAACTCCACCGACACGCTCGCCAAGCTGCAGGCGCAGAAGGGAAACCAGCAGATCGACGTCGCCATCGTCGATGACGGCCCGATGTTCCGCGCGATCGAACTCGGCTTCTGCAAGAAGATCGACGGGCTGCCCGAAGCGGACCTCTACCCGGCCGCGCGCTTCAAGGGCGACAAGGCCGTCGCCATCGGCCTCGTCGGCACCGGCATCATGTACAATACCAAGTATTTCAAGGACAAGGGCTGGGCTCCGCCGACATCGTGGAACGACCTCGCCGACCCGAAGTTCAAGAAGCTGCTGGTCATCCCGCCGATCAACAACACCTACGGCCTCTACACGCTCATGATGTTCGCCCGCATGAACGGCGGCGGCGAGAAGAACATCGAGCCGGGCTTCAAGGCGATGATCGAGAAGATCAATCCGAACGTGCTCGTCTATGAGCCATCGCCTGGCAAGATGACGGAGCTCTTCCAGTCCGGACAGGCCGTGATCGCGGTCTGGGGCACGGGCCGCGTGCAGTCGTTCGCCAACACCGGCTTCCCGGTCGACTTCGTCTACCCTAAGGAAGGTACGGTGACACTGCTCGCCTCGGCCTGCCCGGTCGAGAAGCCCAACGCCTCGCCGATCGCATTCGACTTCATCAAGATGATGATCGAGCCCGCATTGCAGCTCGTCCTCCTCAAGGACTACGGCTACGGCCCCGTCAATAACAAGGTCACCGTTCCCGCCGACCTTGGCAAGATGGCGCCAATCGGCGAGCGCGCAAAGCTCCTCGTCAATCCCGACTGGGACGCCATCAATCCCAACCGCGACGAGTGGACCAAGCGCTGGAACCGTCAGGTCGAGCGGTAAGCACGTTGCGCGGGATGTTGCAGCCTCCTTCCCACGAGCGACGTGGGTAGGAGGCCGTTGCGTGTCGTGACCGGCGCGGTGATGCAAATCACTGCCATTTCCGAGGCTTGAATGCCCCTCCTCGTTCTCGACAAGGTGACGAAGCACTTCGGCGACCAGGTCGCCGTCGAGGGGCTGTCGCTCGCTGTCGAGCAAGGGGAGTTCGTCTCGCTGCTAGGACCCTCAGGCTGCGGCAAGACGACGACGCTGCAGATGATTGCGGGCTTCGCCGACGTGACCGCGGGCAGGATCACGCTGGAGGGCCGTGATCTGACGTCGGTGCGCCCAGCCGAGCGCGGCCTCGGCATCGTATTCCAGAGCTACGCGCTCTTTCCCCACATGACGGCGGCCGAGAACGTCGCCTTCGGCCTCGAGATGCAAGGCGTGCAGGCGGCGGAGCGCGCCCGCCGCGTCTCCGAGACGCTTGCACTCGTCGGCCTCGCCGGCTTCGAGAGCCGCTTCCCGCGCCGCATGTCCGGCGGTCAGCAGCAGCGCGTGGCGCTCGCCCGCGCCATCGTCATCAAGCCGCGCATCCTGCTTCTCGACGAGCCGCTCTCGAACCTCGATGCCAAGCTCCGTGAGGAGATGCAGATCGAGCTCCGCCAGATCCAGCGCACGCTCGGCACGACGACCATCCTCGTCACGCACGACCAGTCCGAGGCCATGGCGCTCTCGGATCGCATCGTCGTCATGAGCAAGGGCAGGGTCGAGCAGATCGCCACACCCGAGCAGCTCTATGACCGGCCCGAGACGCATTTCGTGCGCACTTTCCTCGGCAAGATGAACGTGCTCACCGTGCCGGCCCTGGCCGATGGCCGGGGCAGCACGTTGAAGGTCGGTGAAGGGAGGGTTTCGAGCGAGCGGCCTGCCGCCGACTTTCCCAATGGCCTCGCGCGCCTCTCCGTCAGACCGGAGCGCGTGCGTATCGTCGACGCCGGCATCGGCGTCCCGGGAAAGATCGCCATGCGCGTCTTCCAGGGCAACCACTGGCTCGTGCGCATCGCACTGGCGCCTGATCTCGACATGATGGCGATTGTGCCGAATATGGGCCGGCCCATGCCCGCGGAAGGCGCGCCCGTCGGCCTCGCCTGGGAACCGGGCGACATGCACATCGAGGCAGCCAGCGGAGGCAGCCCATGAGCGCCCCCGCAGAGACGACCCGCCACGATGGCGCGCGGCCCTATCTCCTTGCCGCTCCGGGCCTCCTCCTCTTCGTCGGCGTGGTGCTGATCCCGCTCGCCATGACAGTCCTGCTGTCGTTCCACGACTGGGGCCAGACTAAGGGCGTCGAGCCGGTGCTCATCCTGAAGAACTGGCGCGAGATCGCCGCCGACAGCTACTTCCACGAGATGTTCCTGCGCACGTTCCGCATCGCATTCCTGGTGACGATCATCACCGCGCTGCTCGGCGCGCCCGAGGCCTACATCCTCCACCGTATGCGAGCGCCGTGGAAGGGGCTGTTCCTGCTCGTTGTGATCGGGCCGCTACTGATCTCGGTCGTCGCCCGCACACTCGGCTGGGCACTGCTCTTCGGTGGCAACAGCGGCCTCGTCAATAAAGTCCTGATGGACAACAAGATCATTGCCTCGCCGATCCCCTTCATGTTCACCGAGACAGGTGTCGTCGTGGCGCTCGCCCACGTGCTGATGCCGTTCATGGTGCTCTCGGTGTGGGCCTCCCTCCAGCGCCTCGACCCGCAGGTCGAGAACGCGGCTGCCTCGCTCGGCGCCAGCCAGCCGACGATCCTGCGCCGTATCGTGCTGCCACAGGTGATGCCAGGCGTGCTCTCGGGGGCGATCATCGTCTTCGCGCTGGCCGCGAGCGCCTTCGCCTCGCCGGCGATCATCGGCGGGCGGCGGCTGAAGGTCGCCTCGACGCTTGCCTACGACGAGTTCCTGAACACGCTCAACTGGCCGCTCGGTGCCGCGGTCGCGGTGCTGCTGCTGATCGCCATCGCGGCGGTCATCGTCGGCTCGAACCGGCTCGTGGAGCGGCGCTACCAGGAGGTGTTCCGATGAGGCGCAACGGGCCGTTCGCGCTCCTGTTCCACACGCTGTTCGTGATCTTCATGCTGGCGCCGATCGCGATCGTGTGCGTCGTTGCGTTCACGCCCGAAGGCTTCCTGTCGCTGCCGACGAACGGGCCGTCACTGCGCTGGTTCCGCGCGATCTGGAACTACCCCGAGTTCGTGCGCGCGTTCTGGGTCAGCATCTGGCTCGGCGCGGTGTCGTCGGCGATCGCGGTGGCCATCGCGGTGCCCGCGGCGATCGCGATTGCACGTCATCGCTTCCGTGGCCGTGACGTGATTGCAGCTTTCTTCATGTCGCCGCTGATGATCCCGCACGTCGTGCTCGGCATCGCCTTCCTGCGCTTCTTCACGCAGGTCGGTATCGGCGGCCAGTTCATCGGGCTCCTGCTCGCCCACGTCGTCGTCGTCTTCCCGTTCGCGCTGAGATTGACGCTCGCTGCCGCGACCGGCATCGACCGCACCATCGAGCAGGCCGCCGTCTCGCTCGGCGCTCCGGATCGCACCGTCTTCCGGCGCATCACCATGCCGCTGATCCTGCCGGGCATCGCGAGCGGCTGGGCGCTCGCCTTCATCCAATCCTTCGACGAGCTCACCATGACGGTGTTCCTCGCCACGCCCGGCATGGAGACGCTGCCTGTCCGCATGTTCCTCTACATCCAGGACAACATCGATCCGCTCGTCACCTCGGTATCCGCGGCCGTGATCGCGGTCACGACCGTCTTCCTCGTCATCCTCGATCGCATCTACGGCCTCGAGCGCCTGCTCGCCGGACGGAGCGCTGCCGATGGCCGATGAAGCGACATCCCGTGACTACGACGTCGCCGTGGTGGGCGGTGGCTTGCTCGGCGCATCGATCGCCTGGGGGCTCGCGCGCCGCGGCGAGCGGGTCGTTGTTCTCGACGAAGGCGACATCACGAAACGGGCCTCGCGCGCCAACTTCGCGCTCGTGTGGGTGCAGAGCAAGGGCCTCGGCATGTCCGAGTACACCCAATGGACGGTGCGCTCGTCGAAGGCCTGGCCGCGGCTCGCCGATGCCTTGAAGCAGCAGACGGGGCTCGACGTCGCGCTGCAGCAGCCTGGCGGGCTGCATCTCGCACTCTCGGACGGCGAGCTCGAGAAGCGGCGCGACATGCTCCGCCGGCTGCACAACCAGCCGGGAGCGGCGGACTACAAGGTCGAGATCCTCGATCGACGCGCCGTCGAGAGGATGCTGCCAGGGGTCGGCCCGGACGTCGTGGGCGGAACGTATTGCCCGCTCGACGGTCACGTCAACTCGCTGCGCCTCTTTCGCGCGCTGCACACGGGGTTCCGCATGCTCGGCGGCACTTATTTGCCGGAACACGCGGTCAGCGGTATCGAGCCCCTTGCGGGCGGCGGCTTCCGGATCGCGACCGAGAATGGCGCTGTCAGCGCCGGCAAGGTCGTACTCGCTGCCGGCAATGCCAATCGCGAGCTCGCCCCGCTCGTCGGCCTCTCGGCTCCGATGAAGCCCAACCGCGGGCAGATCATCGTCACCGAGCGACTGAAGCCGTTCCTGCACTATCCGGTCACGACGCTGCGCCAGACGGACGAGGGCACCGTGATGATCGGCGACAGCCTGGAGGACCGCACCGTCGACACGGGCATGACATTGCCGATAAACGCCGTAATGGCCGACCGCGCGCGCCGCATGTTCCCAATGCTCGCCCGCGCCAATGTCGTGCGCACCTGGGCGGGCGTCCGCGTCATGACCGCTGACGGCTTCCCGATCTACAACCAGTCCGAGAGCTGCCCTGGCGCCTTCGTCGCCTGCTGTCACTCAGGCGTCACGCTCGCCGCCAACCATGCCGACGAGATTGCCGGCCAGATCGCCGCCGGACGGCTCGACCCCGCGCTCGTCGGCGCGTTCTCCGCTGAGAGGTTCGATGTTCAGACGGCTGCCTGACGGCAAGACGGGTACGATCGCACTCACGATCGATGGTGCGATGGTCATTGCGCGCGCCGGCGACTCCGTCGCCGCCGCTCTCCTGCTCGCCGGCCTCGATCATTGCCGGGAGACTCCAGTGAAGGGCAGCCGCCGCCAGCCCTATTGCATGATGGGCGTGTGCTTCGACTGCCTCGTGACGATCGACGGCGTCGCCAATCGCCAGGCCTGCCTCATCCCCGTCCGTGAGGGGATGAAGGTCGAGCGCCAGATCGGCGCGCGCGATATCGCCGCGCCGTCAACCGGCAGCACGGAGGGGCGGGCATGAAGGACGCAGCCACGTCTCAGCATACCCACGACGTGATCGTCATCGGCGCCGGCCCGGCCGGCATGGCGGCCGCGGCGGCAACAGCGATGGCCGGTCTCTCGACGCTCGTGCTCGACGAGAACCGCGGACCCGGCGGGCAGATCTATCGCGCGATCACGGCCTCGCCTCCCAGCGACGCCTCGATCCTTGGTGACGACTACTGGGAGGGAGCGCGTCTCGCCGAGGAATTCGGGGGGAGCAGCGCAGAGGTCACTTACGGCGCGACGGTGTGGACGCTCGACCGCGAACTCGTCGTCGGTGTCTCGAAGGGCGGCGTCTCCGATCTGCTGTCGGCCCGCCGCGTCGTGATCGCGACCGGCGCGCTCGAGCGACCGTTCCCCATTCCGGGATGGACACTGCCGGGCGTCATGACTGCAGGTGCTGCGCAGACGCTGCTCAAGTCGTCGGGCGTCGTACCGAAGGGCCGCATCGTGCTTGCCGGGACGGGGCCGCTCCTTTGGCTGCTCGGCGCGCAGCTCCTCAGGGCCGGCGCCGATGTCACAGCCATCCTCGATACG
>DAORNH010000180.1:0-819 GCA_035440865.1 Hyphomicrobiaceae bacterium
TCTTGCGTCTACTTGCCTTGCTCACCGCAACCACGATCGTAACCGGCGACGTCCACGCTCAGTCGGCCGCCACCAAGAGCGACGCGTGCATCACCGACATCAAGGCGGCACTCGCCAAGATGCGTGACGGCGGCCCGCAGACGCACGTCGAGGAGATGGACACGTCGGGCCAGACGGTGCGGCGCACCTCGAAATACATGATGCCAAAGGCGATGAGCGTCGAAGGCACGCAGACGATGGGCGAGGGCGCGACGCCGATCGTGCTCAAGACGCATATCGTCATCATCGGCGACGATGTCTGGCGCCAGAGTGAAGGGGTCTGGAAGAAGATCGATGGCGAGAATGCCGCTCGCGTCGTCACGGGTGTCAGAGCCGCGCACGCCAAGATGGACGAGATCACGGCCGACGAGGCGACCTGCGACGGCACCGAGACGGTCGACGGCAAGACCTTGAAAGTCTACAAGTTCACGACGCTGGTCACGACAATGTTCGGCGCCGGCACGACGGTGACGGCAGTGTTTGTCGGCGCGGACGGCAGACCGGCTCGAATTGATTCGGTGACGAGCCTGCCGAACATCCTGACCAAGCGCCGGAACGTGATCACCTACGATCCGGCGATCAAGATCGAGCCGCCGAAGATGTAACCTCGAAAGCCTCGCAGCCGCGCATGTCCGAGACGCCGACCATCGATGCGATCCGCGCCGATTTCGCCCTCCTCGACGACTGGGAGGACCGCTATCGCTATGTGATCGAACTCGGCCGGGCACTGCCGCCGCTGCCCGAGGCACTGCGGACTGACACTAACAAGGTGCGCGGCTG
>DAORNH010000180.1:967-2931 GCA_035440865.1 Hyphomicrobiaceae bacterium
CCGTCGATGCCCAGAAGGTGTTCGCCGAGCTCGGCCTCAAGGAGCACCTGACGCCGCAGCGCTCCAACGGCCTCGCCTCGATGGTGGAACGTATCCGCGTCGACGCGCGGCGGGCATGACCGACGTCGCGCTGGCGCTGCTGCCGACCGTCGCCGTGCTGGTGGCGCTGCTCGGATTGCGCTGGAGCGGGCTCGGCGCGGCGGGCCTCGCGGTGGCGGTCGCGACGGCGCTGTTTGCGCTCGGTGCATTCAGGCCCCCGACGCACCTTGTTGTCGCGCAGGCCGTCCCGGATGCGCTGCTTATCACGCTGCTCGTCGCATCCATGGTTGTGCCGGGCGTACTCTTCGTCATTGCGGCTTCGCGCCGCCGGGCGAGTGAGACGCTGGCCGGGCTCGTTGGCGCGATTGATCTGCCGCCCGCCTCGCGTGTGATCGTCATTGCGCTTGGGATAGGCGTTGTGGTCGAGAGCCTGACGGGCTCTGGCGTATCGCTGCTGGTGACGGTGCCGCTACTGCTGCGATTCACCGACCGCACCCGTTGCATGAGCCTCGCCCTCATCGGCATGAGCCTGATGCCCTGGGGCGCGCTCGCCATCTCGGCGCATGTCGCCGGGGGGCTCGCCGGCATTCCGGTCGTCGAGCTGACCACGCCGATCTGGTGGCTCTCGGGCTGCATTGCGCTCATACTTCCGGTTCTATGCCTCGTGGTGGTGGGAGCCAAGCAGACGAGCCCGCGGGATGTCGTCTTTGCCATCCCGGCGGGGATCGTGCTGGCCGGCACGGCCGGGCTTGCCGGCACCGGCATAGGGATCGAGACTGCGGGCGTCCTCGGCGGTCTGGCGGTGCTGGCGCTCGGCATTGCCGCTTCGTCCACACGGCGGGGCCTTGGCGCGGCGCTCGCCGAGCCCGGCCTGAGGCCGTATCTGGCTCTGATCGTTGTTGTGCTGGGCCAAAAGCTCGCGATCGCGACGCTCGTGCCGGCCCTCGGCGTGAACCCCGTGCTTTCGACGGGTCGTGTCACGTTCCGTCTCCTGACGTCGCCCGGTATCCCACTTCTCATCGTCACTCTGCTCGCCATGGCCGGATCGCTGGACCTGGCCGCCGTACGACAGATGGTCGAGCGCTCGTGGCGGGCGCTCGCGACCGTGCTGCTCTTTATGCTCTCGGCCCGGCTGATGCTGGAGATCGGTGCCTTTGCGGCCCTGGCACGGCAGGTCGCGCAGCTTGGCCAGGACATGGCCATCGTTGCGACGACGCTCCTCGGTGCGGCGAGCGGGTTCATTACCGGGTCGGGCGTCTCGGCGAACGGCCTGTTCATGCCGGGGGCGGCGGCAATCGGCCAAGAGTTCGGCCTCACAAGACTTTTTGCGGCGATCCAGAACTGCTCGGCCGGCCACGTTGCCATGGCATCTCTGCCGGTCGGTGCGATCCTGCTCGCGGCCTTGCCCGACCGGCAGCGAGGCGACGATCGCCACCTTCTCGTGACCGGCCTTTGGCTCGCGGCACTCTACACGGCTCTGATCGCCGCCGTCGCGATCGGCGCTGCGCGGCTTGGCGTCGGCGCCTGAAGCATAGAGGCCCTAACGCGGCACCGGCGCGGCGGCTCGCCGCTCTAAACCAAAAATTTACTCTTTATGTTCAATCGTTAAGCAATGCCCCGCAAGGGTTCGGTCGTATTCGGACCCGGGACGTCCTGGTTGTCATCTCGAGAGAGAATGCACCGACCCTTCGCGGCGCTGTTGGATACGACGGAGCGGTCCGGTGTTTCGACGTGGCACAAGCGATCAACCAAGACGCCCGGCGCGGAAAGCGCTGCCGGCGCAGGGTTGGCTTGGCCCGCGGGCCCGCCTACTGCTCGCGGGGTTTGCCGGGGCCTCGCTGTTCGCCGGGCTGACCGGCGGCGGCCGCGCGACCCGCCTCATGCCGCCACTCTGGCAGGAGATCGACCGGCTCGCCGTCCATGCC
>DAORNH010000180.1:2985-9280 GCA_035440865.1 Hyphomicrobiaceae bacterium
AGACGAGTGACACCGAGATTTATGGCGTCCTCGCCGATCTCGCACGCGGCTCGCTCATCGGCTTCGATCCTGTCGCCGCCAAGGCGCGCATCGAGGCGCTGCCCTGGGTCGAGCGCGCGAGCGTCGGCCGCGAACTCCCTGACCGGATCGTCATCGATATCCGCGAGCGCGTGCCTTATGCCGTCTGGCAGACCGGCGCCGAGCTGATCGTCGTCGATGCGACCGGGCGCCTGCTCGCCAAATCGGACGCGGCATCGGCTGCCAAGCTCGGCTTGCCGCGCATCGTCGGTGACGGCGCGCCCGAGCGCGCCCGCGCCTTCCATGCCGAAATTGCGGCCTTCCCGCGGCTGGCGCGCCGTCTCGCCGCAGCCGAGTTCGTCGCGGGCAGGCGCTGGACGCTGCACATGACGGGCGGCCTCTCTGTTCTGCTGCCCTCGGCAGGCATCAAGGAAACGCTCGCCAGGCTCGACCAGCTCCAGGAGCGCGACCAGATTCTCGACCGCGCGGCCGTGACACTCGACCTGCGCGGCAGCGATCGGCTTTTCGTAGACCCCCGACCTGCCTCCGCGGCCCCACGCCGTCTGCCCGGATAGCGCCCATGCTCGCGCGCGCCCGCCCCTCAGGAGAAGGACGTATCGTCGGCTTGCTGGACATCGGGGCCGGCAAGGTGTGCTGCATGATCGCCTCGCTCTCGCCGCCCGCGGAAGGCGCGAACTCAGCGACGGTGCGGCTACTCGGCTTCGGGCACCAGCGCTCGCGCGGCGTGAAAGCCGGCGTCGTCGTCGATCTCGAGGAGACGGTGCGCGCGGTTCAAGCCGCGGTCGGCGCTGCCGAGCGGATGGCCGGCCTTTCGATCGACGATGTCTACCTCGTCGTGATGGCGGGGCGTCTCAAGTCGTCGCTGTTCTCGGCCGCGGTTCAGGTGGATCGCGGCGTCGTCGAGGACGAGCACGTCGCGCGCGTGTTGGCGGGCGGCGAGGCCTACCTCGCACGCGCGGGGCGGGCCATCATCCAACACGATTGCGTGGGCTTCCGCCTTGACGGCTCGACGAACGTGCGTGATCCACGCGGCCTCGCAGGCGCCAAGCTCGTCGCGGACCTGCACGCCGTGACCGCCGACGAGGCGCCCTTGCGCAACCTCGTGCTCGCGGCGGAGCGCTGCCACCTGACTGTCGTCGGCATGCTGTCAGCACCCGCTGCGAGCGGGCTCGCGACTTCGACCGCGGACGAGCGCGAGCTCGGCGTCGTCGTCGTCGACATGGGCGCGGGTACGACGTCGCTCGCGGCCTGGAGCCACGGCCGCCTCCGTCATATCGATGTGGCGCTCGTCGGCGGCCAGCACGCGACCTTCGATCTCGCCAACGCACTCGGCGCGCCGCTCGATGAGGCGGAGCGGATCAAGACGCGGCTCGGCACGCTCATTGCGGCGCAGTCGGACGAGCGCGAGCAGGTCTCCTTTCCACTGGCCGGCAACGATGGCCTGGTCGGTCCGGGCGAAGGCATGGCCACACGAGCCGACGTGCGCCGCATCATCGCGCCACGCTTCACGCGCATCCTGCGCGATCTCGGCCAGCGCATCGCCCAGCATCCCGAGGCTCGAGCGGCGGCGTCCCGTATCGTGCTGACGGGCGGAGCGAGCCACTTGCCGGGCCTTCCCGAATGCGCGGCCGACATCCTGGACAAGCCCGTCCGCATTGGTCGGCCGATGTGTGCGGGGCTACCGGCGACGGCCTGCCAGCCGCAGTTCGCGGCGCTCATTGGCCTGCTCGTCGCCCTTGCTGCCACGCCGTGCGACGGCGATCCGATGCTCCGCGCCTATCGAGACCGAAATGTACTCACGGGCGGCTACATCGGCCGCCTGAAGGAGTGGGTGATCGGTAACTTCTAGCGTCCCGATCGAGACTGAACGACTGACCACGGACAACGAGACGAGGCTCACATGATAAACCTGGCGTTGCCACGGGTCGGCGGAAAAGGCCCGCGAATCACGGTCATCGGCATCGGTGGCGCCGGCGGCAATGCCGTCAACAACATGATCGCCTCGGGTCTCGGCGGCGTCGAGTTCATCGCGGCCAATACGGATGCGCAGGCGCTCGAGACGTCGAGTGCGGAACGGCGCATACAGCTTGGCCGCAACCTCACCGACGGTCTCGGCGCCGGCTCGAAGCCGGAAGTCGGCGAGGCGGCGGCCGAGGAGACGCTCGACGAGCTGCGCGAGGTGATCGAGGGATCGCACATGGTATTCCTGGCCGCCGGCATGGGTGGCGGCACGGGGACCGGCGCCGCGGCCGTCGTCGCGCGCACCGCCAAGGAGCTCGGCATCCTGACGGTCGCCATCGTGACGAAGCCGTTCGTTTTCGAGGGCGCGCGCCGCATGCGCGCTGCCGACGCTGGGATCGCGGAGCTGAAGAAGCACGTCGACACGCTGATCGTGATCCCGAACCAGAACCTTTTCCGCATCGCCAACGATCGCACGACCTTCGCGGAGGCCTTCATCCTGGCCGATCAGGTGCTCTTGTCGGGCATCGCCTGCATCGTCGATCTGATCGTCAAGGAAGGCCTCATCAACCTCGATTTCGCCGACGTGCAGACCGTCATGTCCGGCATGGGCACGGCGATGATGGGAACGGGCGAGGCCTCAGGCCCGCGGCGGGCCGTCGAGGCGGCAGAAGAGGCGATCTCGAACCCGCTGATCGACGATGTCTCGCTACAGGGTGCGCGCGGCGTGCTATTGTCGATCATCGGCGGCCGCGACATGACGCTCTACGAGGTGGACGAGGCCGCGAGCCGGGTCCGCCAGGAGGTCGATCCGGATGCCAACATCATCGTCGGCGCGACGTTCGACGATTCGCTCGGGGATCGCCTCAGGGTGGCCATCGTCGCCTCAGGCATGCATCAGGCCGAGCTGCAGCCAGGTGCTGCCCGCATGGCCGAGCCGGCAGGGGCGCCGCCCATGCCACAGCCGATGCCGACGAACGCCGCCGGACAGCTCTTTCAGGCACATGCCGAACACCCGGCCTTTGCGCCTCACGCGGTCCCGACCGCTGACACTTGGCCGGCCGAGCCGGCACCCGGGCCGCTGACGACACGCCTGCGAAACCTGCCGCCGATCCCTGGGGGTCCGATCGAGGCTCAGGTCCGCCCAAGCTCTGCCATCTTCACGCACAGTCCAGACGCGCGCCCGACCATCCACTGGCAGGCGCCCGGTGACGTGATGATCGAGGATCGGAGTGCGCAGGATGCCGATGTGCCCTCGATGGGCGATTGGGGTGCAGCCCATCCGACCCGGCCCGCAGACATCCCGGCATTCACGCCGCAGCCCCCGGCGGAAGCGCGGCGCACACCCACCCCGATCCCGCCACTCGACCACTTTCCGGCGGTCGGCCAGCGCGAGTATCGCGCGCGCGTCCTGGACGCCGAAGGCTCCGAGCCGCCAATTCAGGCGCCCTCGCGCCATCAGGCTCCCACGCCTGCTGAAAGCAGGGGGGGGCTGCTTCAACGACTCGTCGGTCGCGGACGCTCCCGCGAGGATGCGCCTCAGAAGACTGAATTGCCTGGGTTTTTTGAGAGCCGCCGCCGGTGAGTGCCTGCGACAGCCACTGTTGCAGAACGTAACACATCGAAAGAAAGCGTGATTTGCTGGACACGGAGTCGCGCAATAAGGTCAAGATCACAGCGAACGAATCACACCGGTCACCAACGCGCAAATAACTGCAGCAAGCATCAGCGTGGTGGACCAACAATAATGTGATCGGCCGCTTGGGGGGTCTAGGTATCTCAGTTGCGTTGCACAACAGCGTCATTGGGCTCCTGGGCCAAGGGATCGAGGGACGGCGCTACATGTCGAAGCGATTCATCGGGGCGCGACAAACCACAGTTGGTCGCGAGATCGAGATCAAAGGCACCGGCGTTCATAGTGGTGCGCCTGTCTCGATCATTCTGCATCCGGCTCCGGCCGACACCGGGATCACGTTCCTTGCCAGCAAGCGAGGCAAGATCGTCTCGGAGATCCCTGCAAATGTAAGTCACGTCAAGAACCTGACTTTGTGTACAGTCATCGGCGACGATCGCGGCACGACGATCGGCACTGTCGAGCATCTGCTGTCTGCCCTGCGCGGCCTCTCGATCGACAATTGCTACGTCCAGATCGACAGCAAGGAAGTGCCGATTATGGACGGCAGTGCCGCCTACTTCGTCCAGGCGATCGATGCGGTCGGCATCCGCGAGCTTCAGTCGCCGCGCAAGTTCATCAAGGTGCTGAAGCCGATCCTCGTCGAGGACAACGGCAGTGTCGGCGAGCTGAGCCCGTACTCAGGCTTCCATATCGACTGCGAAATCCAGTTCTCGAGCCCGGTGATCGGTCGGCAGCGAATGGCGCTCGACGTCAACCCCGGCACCTTCCGCAACGAGATCTCTCGCGCCCGCACCTTCGGCTTCATGCACGACGTCGAGAAGCTCTGGAAGGCCGGCCTCGCACTCGGCGCCTCACTCGACAATACGGTCGCGATCGGCGACGACCGGGTCATGAATCCCGAAGGCCTGCGCTACCCGCAGGAGTTCGTTCGCCACAAGATGCTGGATGCCGTCGGCGATCTGACGCTGGCCGGCGCGCCGATCCTCGGGGCCTATCGTTCCGTGAAGGGCGGCCACCGGCTCAATGCACACGTGCTTCAGGCCCTTTTTGCCGACCGCGACGCCTGGACGATGGTGCACGCACCCTGGGTACGCGACGGCGTTCCGGTCGACATGCCGGCAGGCGCTTCGGCCATGAACTTCGCGGCCGATCATTCTTGAGTGGTTCGCGGTCGGGTGGGCTGTGCGTAATCCTCGATGGGCTTCCTGGAAGTGCCCTTAGCTGGACTGCAGGATAAGCGCTCGCAGTCTCATTCGAAACCAGAAGACTCCCGAGCCTTCGAACTTGGTCGTGCATCCAAGCTGTCAGCAGTTGTCGCGCGGCATTGCGTCTCCTGCTGAAGACGGCGGCGATGGAACTGCGGTACAGAGGCGATACAGCCATTGGATCCCTGGCCAGTCAGTGTTGGGCTGACGAGCGAGACCAAGCCTCTCGCAGAACTGTCGAGGAGTAGGGTTTCGCAGGGGTTCGCGATTGACGCATCTTGGCTGGCGAGCGAAGCTTCGCGTAAGTAGGATTGCGAATCGGCGCCGCGTGGGGTGGCGTGGAGCATGCGGTGAGGGCGCACCGCGGGACATGACTTTCAGCCCGGTCCAGGGCCACATGGACAAGGGTGGAGCGACTGAGGATCGAGTGCGGTTGGCCAGGCGGTCAGCTCGCGGCTCGATGAACAGGCGAGAGCCACTAACAAAAGCCACGAAGATGGCGACAGGATTGGCGATGAAGCTGCAAACCGCATTCCGCCGCAAGGCCTCTCTGGCACTCGCCTTTGCCGCACTCTCGGGTGCGACACTGCTTGCCGGCTGCTCGACATCGAGCGACATGGCCAAGGTGCTCAATCCCGATCCTCCAGCGAAGATGTTCGCGGATGCCGACGCGGCACTCGCGCGGGGCAGCTGGGTTGATGCCGCGAAGAAGTTCGAGGATCTGGATCGCGATCACCCCTACGCTCCGGAAGCGCGGCGGGCCATCGTCATGGCGGCCTTCGCCTACTACAAGGCGGCCAAGTTCCCCGACGCCATCTCGGCGGCGCGACGCTACACCACGATGCATCCGGGGACGAAGGAAGCGGCCCTCGCCCACCACATCATCGCCTCGGCGCACTTCGACGAGATCCAGGTGCCCTCGCGCGACCAGACGAATACGCGCAAGGCGCTCGCCGAGCTGAAGACGCTCCGGGCACGCTATCCCGACAGCCCATATGCCAAGCAGGCTGAGAACCGCATCCGGATCGCCGAGGATGTGCTTGCCGCGTCCGAGATGAACGTCGGTCGCTACTACCAGAAGAACCGGAACTATGTGGCGGCGATCAACCGATTCCGCACGGTCGTCGTCGAGTACCAGACGACGACCCACGTCGAGGAGGCGCTTTTCCGATTGACCGAGACCTACATGTTCCTTGGCATCCGCAACGAGGCACAGACGGCGGCGGCCGTGCTCGGCCACGCGGCTGACGAGGTAGTTCGGCAGGTCCTTTTGCCAGCCCATGTCGGGGAAGGTGCCGTGGAGCGAGGCGAGAACCTCGGCCTCGGCGCCGTAACGCCGTGCGCCGAGTAGGCACTCGACCGTTAGCGCCTCGAGTCCCTTGATCATCACGCTGCGGCACATCTTGATCGCCGACGCGACGCCGATCGTATCGGCCACGGCGGTAGCATCGAAGCC
>DAORNH010000181.1:0-9274 GCA_035440865.1 Hyphomicrobiaceae bacterium
ATGCGTCGCCACCCCGGTAGTCTGTCCGGTCGTCACCCATTTGTTACCCCGCACGTCTGTTTGTTGCCCTCTGCACCGCGCAACAACCTGTCCACGCCCGCCGCCACGGGCGCGAGGCACAAGTCGATTGCGAGTGCTTATTCTTGTCGTTCGTCCGTCGAGCGCGCCTAGCTCTGAGACCAGGGCAGTCCGCTCACTTTCCAGCCGGCCAAGTTGCGCTTGCGATCGGGTCCGAGGGGGCCCTCGAAGCCTTCGCTCGCGTTATGGCAGCGCCTGTAGCCGACAGCAGCCATCGCTTTGGCTGCGCTCAGGCTCCGCCCACCCGACCTGCACAAAAAGTACAGATCGTCGTCTCTCGTCACACCGGTCTTGTCGAGCTCCGCTGCAAGCCGTTCCGGAAAGTCGCTCTTGCCGCGCTGATCCGGGAACGTCTGCCACTCGACGAGTATCGCTCGCTTTCCGATCGCCGACAGATCCGGCACCCCGACGAACGTCCATTCCGATCGCGTCCGCACATCGATCAGGACTGCACGCCTGTTCGCGGACAAGGCGGCGAATGTGGCCTCGACCGGAACCTCGTCAACTGGAACCAACTCCGACTGCATCAACGAACTACTCCACGTTTCGGTGTGGGCCCCTCGATCAGCGTCCGACAGCGCCGCTACCTGCCGCCCGCCGCGTCACGAAAAGCTCTCAGTCCTGAACCGTGTCGCCTGCCATATGTCAGGCACGCACGGCTCCGTCCGCTTCAATTTCCTCTCGGCCTGGACCCGCTCTCCGCTTGGGTCCTACAGCCCGTCACCGACAGGCCCATCTCTCGAGATTGTCGATACCAAGATCGCTACGGCAGTGAAAGTCGATGCGGAGAAAGTCTATCGATGCGTCACAGGCATCCTTGCCGTAACGGCCTCGCTGCACTCTGCAGATTTCGCTGCACTGTGCAGTCGCTGGACGAAGTGCAGTGAGCGCCAATCCGAACGGCGTCCCATCACGGACCCGGAACGCCGGCGTTCGACGTTTCGATCCAGCACGACGATTCCGCACGAAAAACGCGAGCGTGGCCGTCGCCGCCTGTCCCGATCGTGAGCACAACTTGCTCGCGGACGCTCGGAACTCATTCGAGGGAAGATCCCGCAAAGCGCCACTCTGCCGCGCCGGAACCTTCGGATTTTCCTGCGGTTCGGCGTTGGACCGCCCTAACCGTCATGGGGGAGTCTATAGGCCGACCCAGAGGCCGAAGGCAAGTCCACAAAGGGCTCGGATCGCGCCATCCGACCGTGAGTCCGGCCCGCCAATCTCCACTGGATCTCCACATCCCACGCCCCCGCCTGTGGAGAAATTAACCATTTGCGCCCGGGTGTTCGGGGGCTCGCCTGAGTGCGCCGCATCAATTCATCCAGAGGCAAAATTTTCGTGGAATAAAATCTGTTTTCACTTGATCGCCATGCGCTGGCTGCAAGCCTTGAGACGAGCAATGTAGCCGGATGCACGGGTAACCCATTATGTATTCTGAGGTTCACGAGCATAAGGCGGCGCTGGCAGTTCGAGTCTCTCTGGCGGCCCGTGGCGAGGCGACCACACGCCGGCTCTGGACGAGCGGGCTTTGCCATCATGACACGCTCGCGACTTGGGGCTCGCGGGGTGGCCATAGCGCACGAAATCTCGGTGCAGGTTCGCAATTCAGGCGATTGTGACGCGCCTCCTCATTCACAGAAGACGCTCGTGATCATATTTCATCCACAGGCCACCCCGGTTTTAGTGGCCAACCCGCCTGAAGGGCGACCTCAAGTAGGTCGCGAAGGCCGCGACTTCAGTCGATTCTAATGCGCCGATGCCTTGGCCGGCTATCGGCCAGGGGGCGTCCGTCAGGCGGCATTCAGCCGGTCGACACAGAATGGCCCCGGTCGCTCGACCGGGGCCGCAAAGCTGTCGGACGCTGGGAAGGTCGTTCAGGCCATGGCGCGGACGCGAGCCGTTAGGCGCGACACCTTCCGAGAGGAAGTGCGCTTGTGAGTGACGCCAATCTGCGCCGATCGCATGAGGACCGGCTCGACGGCCTTGAGCTCGGCGGCGGCGGCCTCCTTGTTGCCCGAGGCGATGGCCGCCTCGACCTTGCGGACGGCCGTCTTGAGCTTCGTGCTGCGACCCTTGTTGATCTCGGTGCGACGGATCGCCTTGCGCGCAGCCTTTTTCGCCGAGCTGGTGTTTGCCATGAACCTCTGCCTCTTGCGTTGTCGCGCGCCGCGGCGCGCGATCGCTTTGCGATGAGTTGGAATTCGAGTGTGTCAGCACGCATGGCGCCCGGGGCGGCACCCCGGGCGGCTCGTGTCCCGGATCCTCTTAGCCGTGAGGGCTCCCGCGGTCAATCGCTCTCCTCTGCCGGGCAGCCGAGGAATGCGTGCCGACTGCATTGCGTGCCATGGCGACTTGGCGTAGCTCAACGCCCGCACGTCCTTCGTCGGCGTGCCCATGTCGTGCCAGCGGAGGATGCCCCACGTGAACGAGCGCCATGACCTTGCCGGCACGATCCTCGGCATTTTTTGTCCCGTCCACCGCGACGGCTACAAGTTCATCGCCATCACCGCCATCCCGGCCGCAATCCTTCTGGTGCTGTGGTGGCCGATCGGTATCGTCTTCGCCGGGCTCGCCTGTTATGTCGCCTACTTCTTTCGCGATCCGGCCCGCGTCACGCCGATGCGCGACGGCCTCGTCATCGCCCCGGCGGATGGCCGTGTGAGTTCGCTTGATCGGGTCCGCCCGCCGGCCGAGCTCGGTCTCGGCGACGAGCCGCGCCAGCGCATCTCGATCTTCCTCTCCGTCTTCGACGTGCATATCAACCGCTCGCCGATCGCGGGGCGCATCTCGCGCTCAGTCTATGTGCCGGGCGCCTTTCTCAATGCCGCCCTCGACAAGGCGAGCGAGGAGAACGAGCGCCGTGCCATCGTCATCACGCCGACGAGCGGCGAGCCAATTGCCGTCGTGCAGATCGCCGGCCTCATCGCGCGTCGCATCGTCACCTTCAAAGGCGAGGGCGAGCAGGTCGGAGCCGGCGAGCGCTTCGGTCTCATCCGCTTCGGCAGCCGTGTCGATGTCTTCCTGCCGTCGGGCCGGCATGCGCTCGTCTCAATCGGCCAGCGCGCCGTCGGCGGCGAGACGGTGCTCGCCGATCTGCGCTCGGACGAGCCCGAGCGGGTCGCCCGCGTCGGTTGACACGCTATCCGTCGGCGATCTCGCCTTGGAAGGCCTCGGGGTCGGCGCCGGCGTGCAGCCGGCTCGCCGCGATACGCGCAAGGAGCAGCGTCACGGCCTTGCGCCGGGCGGGCGCAAGCTTGCAGGTCGGCGCCTCGCGCACGACCTCGCCTCCATAGCGATCCGCGACGATGAGGCCGGCGCTCTCCGGGATGAGTGCCTGTGGAAACGCGGGCCCGACGGCGAAATAGAGCTGGTCCGCGAACGCTTGATAGTCCGGCCATTTATGGTCGGCGCGGAAGTCGGCGACGCTCGACTTGATCTCGACGATGGCGATGCGGCCGTCCGGAGCGAGGGCAAGGAGATCGGCGCGCCGGCCGCTCGCGAGCGTTACCTCGGGAAGGCTCGCCAGACCGTGAGCGCGCAGCAGCCGTTGCGCCCCACGCCTAATCTCCATGGCGGCTGCGGACTGCCGTCCGTCGAGGCTTTCGAGTGGCGGCGGGCCTTCGCTCACTTGCCGCTCCAGCGTGGCGGGCGCTTGGCGAGAAACGCCTCGAGCCCCTCGCGGAAGTCCGCGCTCGTGTAGACTTTGGCAACGAGGTCGTGGTCGTCGACCTTCGGCATCGCCTGGCGCATACGGCGGAGCAAGGCCTTGGTCGTCGAGAGTGTCAGCGGCGCATAGCCGGCGATCTCGGCCGCGAGCGCGTTGGCCCGTGCCATCAGGCTGGCGTGATCCTCGTGGAGTTCGCTCACGAGTCCGGCCGCCTTGGCTTCGTCGGCCTGCATCAGACGCGAGGAGAAGACGAGATCGACGACCTTAGGCTGGCCGACGAGGGCGACGAGCCGGGCGAGGCTCGCAGCGGACAGGCAGTTGCCGAGCGTGCGAGCGATCGGAAAGCCGTACTTGAGCGACCTTGTGGCGATACGGATGTCGGAGCAGGCAGCGATCGCCGCGCCGCCGCCGGTGCAGGCGCCGGAGATCGCCGCAATCAGCGGTACCGGGCAGGCCTCGATGGCGGTCAGGATCTGATCGACGCGCGTCTCGTAGCCGATGCCGTCGGCGGGGCTCGAGAACGAGCGGAACTCCGAGATGTCGGTGCCGGCCGCAAACGCCTTTTCGCCGGAGCCGGTCACGATAATGGCGCGCACCCTGCCGTCGGTCGGTAGCCCCGTCACGATGTCGTGGAGCTGCTGGTACATCGAGAAGGTCAGCGCGTTGAACTTCTCGGGCCGGTTCAAGGTGATGGTCAGTACAGCGCCGTCTTGGCGCGTCAATACCTCGTTCTTCGACATGGGTGTGCTCCTGGATCTCGGTTGCGTCACCATAGCGGCCGATTGGCGACGCCGGGAGGGGCTGAGCGCTCGAGGTCAATTGTTCGCACTTGCAAAATCAGAGGCGAGCCACTAAGTTGCACATTAATTAGACATCAAGTGTCGACGCCTTAAAAATAGGCAAATGCTAAATGCTCGTGCAGCCGATCCAGGCTATGGGGTCATGACCGAGACGACCGGAGCAACGCACCACACTGCCGACGCCTTGAGCGTCGGCCCGGTCGCGCTCGCCAACCGAGTGGCGCTGGCGCCCATGTCCGGCGTCTCCGACCTGCCATTTCGCCGCCTTGCCCAGAGCTTCGGCGCCGGCATGGTCGTCTCCGAGATGGTGGCGAGCCGCGAGCTCGTCTCCGAGCGCCGCGACGTGCTGCGCCGTGCCGAGGGACGCGACCTTGCGCCGTTCGTCATCCAGCTCGTCGGCTGCGAGGCGAACTGGATGGCCGAGGGTGCGCGGCGCGCCGAGGCGCTCGGTGCCGACATCATCGACATCAATATGGGCTGCCCCTCGCGCGAGGTGACCGGACGCCTCTCGGGTAGTGCGCTGATGCGCGAGCCCGACCACGCCTTGTCGCTGATCGAGGCTGTGGTCGGCGCCGTCGAGGTTCCGGTGACACTCAAGATGCGACTCGGCTGGGACGACAGGAGCATCAACGCGCCCGAAATCGCGCGCCGAGCCGAGGCGGCCGGCGTCAAGCTCCTCACGGTGCACGGGCGCACGCGCTGCCAGTTCTTCAAGGGCGTGGCCGACTGGTCGCGCGTTGCCACGGTATGCGAGGCGGTCGATATTCCCGTGCTCGTCAATGGCGACATCACCACGCCCGAGGATGCGGAGAAGGCCCTCGCCGCTTCAGGCGCCAACGGGGTCATGATCGGCCGTGGCGCCTATGGTGCACCCTGGGCGCCCGCGCGCATTGCAACGACACTGGCGACGGGCTCCGATCCCGGTCCGCCGAGCCTTGCGACACAGGTCGCGACCGCGCGCGCCCACATCGAGGCGATGCTCTCCCACTACGGCATCGCGCTCGGCCTCAGGAACGCGCGAAAGCACGTCGGCTGGTACATCGAGACCAGCGGTGCCGGCCCAGAACTGGCCCGCGCCACCCGACGCAAACTCTGCACCGAGGAGAGTGCCCCTGCGCTGCTCCGCGGCCTCACCGCCTTCTACGAAACCCTCGAGAGCGAGCCTGTCGCGGCATGAGCGCCCAGAGCATCGAGCAGATCACGCAAGCGGCCGGTCAGCGCCGTCACGTCGAGCACGATGTGCTGCTGATGGCGCTGCCGCATCCAATCATGGTGCTCGGCGAGGAGGACCGCGTCGTCTACGCCAACGCCTCGACAGAGAGTTTCCTGCAGACGAGCCTCGCCTCGCTCCGCCGCCTGACGCTGCCCGAGATCGTCGCCTTCGGCTGCCCGCTTGTTGCCCTCATCGCGCAGGTGCGCCGTTCCGGCCAGAGCATGAATGAGTACGGCGTCGAGCTCGCGACGCCGAAGGTGCCAGTGCCACGCCTCGTCGACATCTACGCGGCACCCCTTGCCGAAGCGCCCGGCCATATCATCGTCATGCTGCAGCAGCGTTCCATGGCGCAGATGATCGAGCGGCAATTGACGCACCGCGCCGCCGCGCGCTCCGTCTCGGGTATGGCGGCAGTCCTCGCCCACGAGATCAAGAACCCGCTCTCCGGAATCCGCGGGGCCGCGCAACTCCTCGAGCCGGGCCTCAGCGACGAGGATCGGGCGCTCACCCAGCTCATCTGCCAGGAGACGGACCGTATCCGCGACCTCGTCGACCGCATGGAGGTGTTCGGCGACGAGCGCCCGCTCGCCAAGGAGCCGGTCAACATTCATGCTGTCCTCGATCACGTGCGCCGGATCGCCGAATCGGGCTTTGCCGCCGGCATCCGCTTCGTCGAGACCTACGATCCTTCGCTGCCCCCCGTGCCGGCGAGCCGCGACAAGCTCATCCAGGCCTTCCTCAACCTCGTGAAGAACGCGGCCGAATCGATCCGCGAGGCGCGCGAGCCGGTCGGGCGCATCCAGATCTCGACGGCCTTCCGCCCCGGCGTGCGCCTCGCCGTACCGGGGAGCGATGCCCGCGTCTCGCTGCCGCTCCGGATCGAGATCGAGGACAACGGGACGGGAATCTCCGAGGCCATCAAGCCGCACCTCTTCGATCCGTTCGTCACCTCGAAGCCGACCGGGACCGGCCTCGGCCTCGCGCTCGTCGCCAAGATCATCCGCGACCATGGCGGCATCATCGAGTTCGAGTCGGAGCCCCGACGCACCGTGTTCCGCGTCCTGCTGCCGCTCGCCGACAAGCCGGCGCGCGATCGAAAGGAGTGAGCCCATGAGCCGCGGCACCGTACTCATTGCCGACGATGACGGCGCCATCCGCACCGTCGTCAGTCAGGCGCTGGCCCGGGCGGGCTTCGTGCCGCGCGCGACCGGCAACGCGGCGACGCTCTGGC
The DNA here is from genome assembly GCA_035440865.1 of Hyphomicrobiaceae bacterium. Classification (GTDB taxonomy): domain Bacteria; phylum Pseudomonadota; class Alphaproteobacteria; order Rhizobiales; family Hyphomicrobiaceae; genus DAORNH01. The sequence continues at coordinate 6,987 of DAORNH010000181.1, forward strand.
GCTGGGTGGCGCAGGGCGAGGGCGATGTCGTCATCACGGACGTGATCCTGCCCGGCGAGAACGGCTTCGACCTGCTGCCGCGCATCAGGAAGCAGCGCCCCGACCTCCCGATCATCGTCATGAGCGCGCAGAACACGCTGATGACGGCCATCAAGGCCGCCGAGAAGGGCGCCTATGAGTACCTGCCGAAGCCGTTCGACCTCGCCCAGCTCGTCACCTTCGTGGGCAACGCGCTGTCCGAGCCCGGGCGCCGGCGGCCCGTCGAGCAGTCGGCAGGCGAGGAGGAGATGCCGCTCATCGGCCGCTCGGCGGCGATGCAGGAGATCTACCGCGTACTCGCGCGCCTGACGCAGACGGACCTCACGGTGATGATCACCGGTGAATCCGGCACGGGAAAGGAACTCGTCGCCCGCGTCCTCCACAAGTTTGGGAAGCGCAGTGCCGGCCCCTTCGTCGCCCTCAACATGGCGGCAATCCCGCGCGAGCTCATCGAGAGCGAACTCTTCGGTCACGAGAAGGGGGCCTTTACTGGCGCTCAGGCCCGCACCTCCGGCCGCTTCGAGCAGGCGGAGGGTGGCACGCTCTTCCTTGACGAGATCGGCGACATGCCGATGGAGGCACAGACGCGGCTCCTGCGGGTCCTGCAGGAGGGCGAGTACACGACCGTCGGCGGGCGCACCTCGATCAAGACGGACGTGCGCATCGTCGCCGCGACCCACCGTGATCTCAAGAACCAGATCCAGCAGGGCATGTTCCGCGAGGACCTCTACTACCGCCTGAACGTCGTGCCGCTTCGCCTGCCGCCGCTGCGCGAGCGCCCCGACGATATCGGCGACCTCGTCCGCCATTTTCTCCGCCAGGCGGCCCGCGAAGGCCTGCCTGCGAAGACCATCGAGACAGCGGCCATTGAGCGGCTGAAGCGCTTCGCATGGCCCGGCAACGTGCGCGAGCTCGAAAACCTCGTCCGCCGCCTCGTCGCACTTCATTCCGACGAGACGATAACGGTCGACCGTGTCGAGACAGAGCTGCAGTCGGGCGTGCGCGCAGAGCCGGTGCTCACGGAAGGCGACGCGGCGTCGAGCCTCTCCGAAATCGTCGAGCGTCATCTCGCAACGCTCTTCGCCGAGGCGGGCCGCGATCTGCCCGCGCCCGGGCTTTACCGGCGTATCATCCGCCAGGTCGAGCTGCCGCTCGTCCAGGCGGCGCTCGCGGCGACGCGTGGCAACCAGATCCGCGCGGCCGAGCTCCTGGGCCTCAATCGCAACACGCTCCGAGAAAAGATCCGCGATCTCGACATCCAGGTGTTCCGCGCGCCCGGCTCTAACAGCTGAGCCGCGGCGCTCGAGGCGGTTTACCCTCAGCCTGCTATTCCATATAACTGTCGCTGCTCATCGTGTTCCATCCGCCATCGCGAACGGAGAGAGAGGCAGCGTGTCATCGAATATCCCGCAGTTCCTGGTGCACAGTCCCAAGGACAACGTGGGCGTGGTCGTGGTCGAGGATCTGAAGGCGGGCACCGACATGCTCGGCGTCATCACCGAGACCGACACCACGATCCGCGTCACCGCCAAGCATGACATCCCGATCGGCCACAAGGTGGCCCTCACGGAACTGAAGACGGGCGATACCGTCATCAAGTACGGCGAGGATGTCGGCCGCATGATCGGCCCCGCTACCAAGGGCGGGCATGTCCACGTGCACAATCACAAAACGAAGCGCTGGTAGGGCGGGGCGAAAATGGCGGCCAAGAAATCCGGCAAGGCGACCGGTTCAGCAAACCTCTCCTTCCGCGGCTGGCGGCGCGAGAACAAGCGCGTCGGCGTGCGCAACCACGTGCTCATTCTGCCGCTCGACGATCTGTCGAATGCGGCGTGTGAAGCCGTTGCCAACAACATCAAGGGTACGCTTGCAATCCCGCATGCCTACGGCCGGCTGCAGTTCGGCGCCGACCTCGACCTGCATTTTCGCACGCTGATCGGCACTGGCTCCAACCCGAATGTCGCCGCCGTCGTGGTGATCGGCATCGAGGACGGCTGGACGGACCGCGTCGTCAAGGGCATCGCCAAGACCGGGAAGCCCGTCGTCGGCTTCGGCATCGAGGGGCACGGCGACATCGCGACGATTGCCAAAGCCTCCTACAAGGCGAAGGAGTTCGTGCACTGGGCCTCGGAGTTGAAGCGCGAGGAATGCCCGATCTCCGATCTCTGGGTCTCGACGAAGTGCGGCGAGAGCGACACGACGACCGGCCTCTCCTCCTGCCCCACCGTTGGCAACATGTACGACAAGCT
>DAORNH010000182.1:0-5364 GCA_035440865.1 Hyphomicrobiaceae bacterium
GCGCGCGCTGCGCATCTATGAAGGCGCGTCGGAAGTGCAGAAGGTCGTGATCGCGCGTCAGCACCTCGCCCAGAGCGCGCCCTGATGTTCGAAACCAGCCTGCCGCTGCGCTTCGCGCACTGCGATCCGGCGGGCATCATCTTCTACCCGCAGTACTTCGTACTCTTCCATGAGCTGATGGAGGACTGGTTCACAAAAGGCCTCGGCGTGAACTACGCCGACATGATCTACCGCGAGCGCATCGGCGTGCCCGCTGGGCGTGTCGAGTGCGAGTTCCTGGCCCCGAGCCGTATCGGCGAGACACTCACGTTCTCGCTCCGCCTCGCTCGCATCGGCTCGAGCTCGCTCACCATGAAGATCGATTGTCGCAAGGGCAGCGAGGCTCGCGCGCGAGCCGCGATCACGGTGATCCTCGCCCAACTCGAGGGTCCGAAGGCGCTGCCGATCCCGGACGATCTCCGCCGCAAGATGCTCGACTACCTCGAGTAGTATCGCCTACGAGCGCTTGGCCGGCCGCGGGCCGACGGTGAAGACCTCCAGCACCTCGCCGCGACCGCGCACGGCAAGTCCGCCGAGCGAGGTCAAGCGCTCGACACCGATGCGGCTTGCCGCCTCGGGGCCGATGCAGATGCTCGTGCCGAGCTCCTTGTTGGCGGCCTCGAGCCTGGCGGCGAGGTTCATCGCGTTGCCGTGAGCGGTGTAGTCGAGCCGTCGCCCGCCGCCCACATCGCCGACGACGACGAGGCCCGTCTCGAGTCCGAGCCGTGTGCGGCCAAGCATGAGTGCCGCGGGCTCCGCTTCGCGCCGGTAAGCCTCAGAAAAGGCAAGCAGCGCCTCGGCGCAGGCGAGGCCCTTCTGCGGATGGTTGGTGAGATCGAGCGGCGCATTGAAGATCGCGTGCAGGCCGTCGCCGACGATTTTCTCGACCATGCCGCCGTGCTCGACGACAATGCGCGAAGCGCCCTCGATGTAGCCGTCGAGAACGCGCACGAGCGCGCGCGGATCGCTGCGTTCCGTCATCGACGTGAAGCCTTCGATGTCCGTGAACAGCGCCGTGATCTCGCGCATCTCGCCTTCGAGGCGGAGGAGCCCCGGGCTCTCGACGATGCGGCGGACAACTTCGGGTGCCAGATGCTGCTCGAAGCTGCGTCGCACGGCGGCCTCGCGGCGACGCGTGTGGGCGGCGGCGATTGTCGCCGCGACGCCATATCCGAGACCCGCGACTACCGGAGGCGCAAGCGGATCAATCAGCCATCCGCCGAAGGCGATGCCGGCGCTCGCGAGAACGAGCCACACGAGGCCGCCGCCGATGGCAAGGGCCGCTGCCTTCATCGCCGACCAGCACAATCCGGCGCGCACCAGAAGTCCGCCGAAACCGAGCATCATGGCAGCCTCGAGCCAGCCCGCAATCGCCGGTCGATACGGGAGGTCGCCGGCGAGAAGCTGGCTGGCCGCGTCGGCGTGAAGCTGTACCGATGCGACGAGATTGCCGCCGGCGGTGGTGCGAAGGCCCGCAAGCTCGGGCGCGGAGCTGCCGAGGAAGACGATTGCGCCCTTGATGCGGGCGCGTGCCGCGGCATCGGCCAGCACGGCTTGCGCGGAGAGGGTGCGCCCGGCGTGACGCGTTTGGCTTGTTGGACGCAGCCTGAGCGAGGCATCGCGGCTGAAGGCGAAGAGGCGCGGGCCGAGCCGCGCTGAAAACGGACTCGACTCGAGCACGTAGGAGCCCGTGCCCGACGCCAGCCGTATTGCTTCGAGCGCGAGCCCAGGCCGCAGCAAGTTGCCCGCCCTCAAGATGAGGGGCACGGAGCGGATGCGACCGTCCGGATCGGCCGCCATGACGAGTGCGCCGAAGCCTTGCGCCGCCTCGGCGATGATCTCCGTCGGTCCGATGGCGCCCTCGGCCGTCCAGATGTCGCGCACGTCTGGTGTGCCACGAACGAGGATGGGCGCTGGCGGCAGCAGAGTTCCGGCCCCATCCGGATCGAGGACGAATCCGACAGCCGTAGGTGCCTTGCGGAGAGCGGCGGCAAGCCGCGTGTCGGCGTCGGGAAGCTTGTCGACGAGGGCGGCGACGCCGGCATCCTTCGTGACGTCGGCGAGGCGACGTGCGAGAGCCGCGGGCGAGCGGTCGTCCGGTCCCTCGATCAGCATGTCGATGGCGAGCACTGCGGGAGCGGCCTCGGCGATCCGGTCGACGATGAGGGCGAGCTGCTCTCGGCTGATGGAGTTGCCGCCCCCCGCGGTGAGCGTCGCGCGGTCGAGATCGACGACAATGACCGGTGGTGTCGGCTGAGGCGGAGCACGCGCGGCTAGGAAGGCGTCGAATGTGCGCTCACGCAGCGTCTGAACGGCCGAGATCGGCAGCAGCACCGCCGCCGTCGCCGCGAGTAGCATCAACCCCATCAGCGCAGATGGCCTGAGTACCGTCGCTCGCGCGATGTCAATGAGCGGTGCCAGGTACTGCCGAGTAGCGGCGAGCGCGGTTCCGAGAACTTGCACGCGGCTCACTCCTCATCTTTCGCTATTGCGCAGCGCCACAACAGGATCGCATGTCGGCACGTCTCGGCAGCCGTCGCGGGGTCGTCGATGCAGACTAACGGGGCGATGCCGCGGCGGCATCCATCGATTGTCCAGATCGTGGCCAAGCCACAGGACCGGCCCATGCAGCCTCCTTGCCAAAAAGGCAATTCAGTCCCGGCTCGGAGCGCCGAGCGGGAACAAGGAGCGGAAGGGCCGGGCCTCATCGACGGCGCGGGCGAAAGAGGGGCGCTGCAGGAGCCGGGCACGGTAGGCTCGCAGCACGGGAAAATCATGTCCGATCGGATGCGTCCAGTCTGCGTAGAAGAGTGATGGTGCCGCGGCGCAATCGGCCATCGTGAAGGCATCCCCGGTCGCCCACGGCCGGCCGGCAAGCTCGGTCTCGAGCCAGGCATAGGCCCGCTTCAGCCGGCCGGCGGCGACGGCTATGCCGTCCTCACGCTTGATCGGCAGCCGCCCAAGAGCAGCTTCGACGGCGATCTGCATGGCGTCCATGACGTGGAAATCGAAGTAGCGATCGAGGAACCGTACGGCGAGCGCCCGGTTCGGGTCGGCAGGGATGAGGCGCGCCTTGCCAGGATGGTGGATGTCGAGGTGCTCGATGATGATGCTCGATTCGGCGATACTCGCGTCCCCATCGACGAGCAGCGGGAACTTTCCCATCGGCCAGCGGCGCGACCAGTCGCGGACGTGGTCCGGAGTATCGGGTCCGATGCAGCGGAACTCGAAGGCCGTGTCGCTTTCGTAGAGGGCGATCAGCACCTTCTGCGTATACGACGAGAAGGGATGACCGTAGAGTGCAAGTGCCATTGGAGAACCTCGTCAGCCCGGTGCCGCGCATCCAAGCGATTGGAACGTGAGGCGTGACGTTAGCACGTTTGGCGTATCGCGCCTGGGACCGAGGCCACCGCTCGTTGGACCGCGCCTGCAATCGTCGCTAGTCTCGCGACGAAGAGGCGACGAACAGGAGAGGTCACCATGATCTATGAGCTCAGGATCTACACAGTAAAGGCTGGAACTGTCGGCGAGGTCGCCAAGAACTCGGGCACCGTCGCGCGCTCCATTCGGGGTGACGACTACGGCAAGCTCGAGGGCTACTGGATCACCGAGATCGGGCCGCTCGACCAGGTTGTCCATCTGTGGAGCTACAAGGACCTGAACGAGCGCCAGCGCCTGCGCACCGAACTCGGCAAGAATGTGCGCTGGACGAACGAGTATCTGCCGCTGATCCGCCCGCACATGCTGCGCCAGGACATCCGCCTCCTCAATCATGTGATCGGCGTCAATCCGCCGGCCAAGCAGGGCAGCAACGTCTATGAACTCCGCTACTATCGCACGCGTCCCGGCGGCGTGAAGGAGTGGGTCGGCCACTTCAGCGAGGCGCTGCCGGTGCGCGAGAAGCACTCGAAGATCGTCGGGCTCTGGACTGGCGAGGCTGGCCAGCCAAATGAGGTCGTGCACATCTGGGCGTACGCCGATCTCAACGCGCGTGCCGCGGCTCGCAATGCAGCGATCCAGGATCCCGGCTGGCAGGCCTTCCTGAAGAAGGCGACGCCACTGCTCGACGAGATGAACTCAGTGATCATGCTGCCGGCCGCGCATTCGCCGCTCAAGTAATGGGGCGCCGCTGAAGTAGGCGGTTGCTCGGGCTCACCAAACTCCGCGCCGGAGCCCGTTCCAGAGGTAGCGCCAGATCGTCGGCGGGAACCACTGCCGGGACGGGAGGTCGACGGTCGTCGTCGCCACCCGGCCCGAGCGCGCCTCGCCGATCGCGTGCATGAAAACCGGCAATGCCACGCCGAGCTGGGCGTACTGATAGGTTGCAATCGTATCGCGCGGGTCGAAGCGGACGGGAGCCTGCGCGATCACCTTCCCCGTGTCGACGCCTTGATCGACGAGATGGATGGTGATGCCGGCATGCTCGGCATCGCCGGAGGCCAGCGCCCAGTAGGCGGGGTCCTGGCCGCGATATTTCGGATTGATGCCGGCGTGATAGTTGATGAAGGGCGCCTCGATTGCCGAGAGCGTCGCCCGCGAGATGATGCGCGTGCCGTAGACGGCGACCACCGACGGGCGCAGCCGTCTCAGCAGATCACGGCAGGCCTCGGAATTCACCGAGGACACCAGCTCGATCCTGAGGCCCTTGCCGAAGTCGGTCCGGAATCCGTACGTGCGGTCGAGCTCGGCGAAGCGGCGGCGGTTGAGGCGGCCGGCAACGCGGGTCAGCAGGCCGTTGGCGACCTGACCGAGGGCCGTCGGCCAACCGAGGAGGCGGGCACGCCGCTGAATGACCACGCTCTTGCGCTCCGGCTCTTCGACAATCACTACAAGGCGGTCGAAGCGGTCGGCGAACGCATTCGCGACGATCGCTCCCATGCGCCCGTCGGCGACGAGCAGGACGAGGGGAGCAGACGGACCCGTAGCGTGAGCGGCGACAGGCGGCGTGTGTGCCACGCCGGGACACCGTGCGCTACGCTCGACATTCATTTGTTCAATCACGGAACGCAGACCCGGTAGTAGCCCAGTCTCCGGCCGTGGCGACGCAAATTCTGCTCCACATTGCCGCCTGAGCGCCCGGCCGTGCGCACTGCCGAGTTGCTGCCGCAGGTCAGCCGGTGGTGAGCACGAGAATAACGCCATTGGCGTCGGAGGGGTGTACCTTCACGACCCCCGGCTCTGTCGTCGTCTTCCGGCCGGCGAGGGCAGCTGCTGCGGCCTCGTCGTCGCCGACGCGCAACACGACGGTGACGGCGCCCTCTGCCGGCAGGCCGTCAAGCGAAATGCCGGGATGGCGACCGGCGAGCGTTTCGCGATCGAGGAACA
>DAORNH010000182.1:5378-9204 GCA_035440865.1 Hyphomicrobiaceae bacterium
CCCCGCTTGCGACGCGGAAGGCCCCGTCCGGCTCCGCCTCGATCGGCATGTCGATCATGCGTGACATGTGATCAGCCGCTGCCCGGGGGGCGGTCGAAAGAAGCTCGAGCCGCTCGATGCGTCGCGCCGTATTCGCGTGGCCGAGCAGTTCCGGCAGCCAGACGTTTTCGCGCGTGAAATGCTGGCAGGCGAAGATGCGCAAGCCTCCCGGGCGCTGGTCGACGGGCCATTGCGTCGTCTCGAAGCGGGCGTCGGACTTGACACCATCAGCTCGCTCGACGGGTCGGCTGAAGGCCACGGGACCGATCGGCGGGAAACCGTTGGCGGCCAGCTCCTTTGCAAGGCCGGCCGCCGAACGGGCCGTGAATGCGGCCCGTTCGATGCCTTCGCCGCGGCGATCGAGGAAGGCGCGCGTCGGCACGTTGCGCTCTGTCTCGGCGACGACACCGATGAGCTCGATATAGTCCTCATCGAGCATGATGGTGTGGTTGGCCGTACCCATATGCGCGCTGTGCAGGCCCCTGTCCGACACCTTGAAGCCGAGGCGGCGCCAGTTCTCCGCCGCTGCGGCGAGGTCGCGGACGACGATGACGATGTGGTCCAGTCCGGCCACGTTGGCGAGGCTCATGGCATTCCCCTTGGCGTCTTGGCTCGTGGTGCGATGATGCCTCAGGGTTTCAGACGAGGCGAGGGTCTGTCAAACTCCGCGCTAGCGGGTACGGCGCTGCCCGATGCCGGCGCGCCGGCAGGCGGCCTTGACTCTGGAGCCGGCGTGGATATGGTGCGCAACACTTTGACGACCGCCGAAAGAGGATCGCATGGCAAAGCCCATCACCCAGAAAATCAAGCTGCTGAGCACGGCGGGCACTGGCTTTTTCTACGTGACCAAGAAGAACCCGAGGACGAGCACAGACAAGTTCGTCTTCAAGAAGTATGACCCGATTGCCCGAAAGCATGTCGAGTTCAAAGAGACAAAGATCAAGTAAGAGCCGTCGCGACCTGCTCACGATGAGCACGTGAGGCGCCCTGGCAGCCGCGGCATCAGTGCTGTGGCAGGAGTGGATTGTCATCTCGTCGGCGGCATGCCGATCGGGGAAGACTGCAGGCCTGTTTCGACAGCTCGGTGCGGAGAGGCGTCGCGGATTGACGTTGCGGCACGGCTGCATGTGCCCGAAGAGTGACGGCGCGGACGGATTGAATGGACTGCAATCGTCGAAGATCTCGAGCGGCTCAAGGAGCCGCGGCCGCGGTCTGTGGCCAATCTCGGCAGCGGGGTAAAGATCCGAGCAGCCACAGACCACGGCCTGTCGAGCGGTGACCAAAGAGGGCGTTGGTCGGTCACTCGACAACTGGTCGACGTTATGCGGCTTTCAATGAGGAGGCCACTCCAGCCACTTTCGTCGACCTTACACCCTTGGAGCCAGGAGATGCGGCGGACCTGAGATCCTCGGGTGTTCCTGAATTGATGATCCTGAATTGGCGCTCAGGAGTTGCGTTGCCCTGTCGTACTCTCTCCGGTCGCCCGGAGATCCGCATTTGTATTAGGCAGTCTGATTAAACCGCCCACCCTTCCTCAGCGCGCATCAGAATAACGTTGCTCATCCTGAGGCGCAACAACTTTCTAGTTGACAGGCTCGAATCGTTTCTCAGCATGTACCTGAGACGCTACAACGACAAGTTGACGCTACTGTGACATGAATTTGATAAGTTGTGGCGCCGGACTTTAGGCGGAAGAATATCATTCCCCGCGAGCCGCGCTCCACCGGGCTGCCAAATAGGTTAATATCTGGCGTCTTCGCGTCAGGCCGCCGCGGTGACCACGCGGTTGCGCCCCTCGCGCTTGGCAGCATAGAGCGCGAGGTCGGCGCGCTTCAGCAGTGCCATCGGTGTGTCGTCGCGCCGCTCGAGCGTGGCGAGACCGACGCTCGCCGTGACGCGCAGCTGCGTCGACGAATTGATCTGGAAGGGGTCTGCCGCGATACAGGCGCGCAGGCGCTCTCCGACCTGGCGCGCAACGGCGAGATCGGTATCCGGCATGATGATTACGAACTCCTCGCCGCCAAGGCGGCAGGCGAGGTCGATGCCGCGCGTGTTGCGGCGGAATCGCTGTGCGAACTCGACGAGCACAGTGTCGCCCGCATCATGACCGTAGGTGTCGTTGACCGACTTGAAGTAGTCGATATCGGCGACCAGCACCGAAAGGTGCCGGTTCCCGGCAATCGCATCCGCCACCAGCGTCTTGAGGTGGCCTTCCATATAGCGGCGATTGTGGAGCCCCGTCAGGCTGTCGGTGATGGCGAGTTCCACACTCTGCTTGAGCCGCGTCGACAGGAGGTCCTGGTGCCGCTTGCGGCGCACCTGAGATCTGACGCGCGCCAGCATCTCGTTCCTGTCGATCGGCCGGATAAGGTAGTCGTTCACCCCCATGTCGAGGCCGCGCAGCAGCCGCGCGTCGTCGCCGGGCTCGACCAGAATGATGATCGGCAGATGTCGCGTGCGCTCGAGCGAGCGGACTTGCGAGCACAGACGCAAGCCGTCGGATTCGGCGAGGCTCAGGCTCACGACCAGGAGATCGAAATTCTCCTCGGCCGCTCGCAGCAGGGCCGCTTGCGGATCCTTCTCGAGCGCAATCTCGTGCACCTTGCCGAGGGCTTCGGTGAGGCGCTGTCCGGAACGGGGGTGATCCTCGACGAGGAGGATGCGGCCCTTGTCACTGCCGCCCGCGAGCAGCTGGTCGATTGAGGGCAGGCCCATCTGCTCGCTGGTCGAGGCGCGCATGATGAGCTCGTCGGAGAGTACCTTGAGGCGCGCGAGGTTCTTCACACGCGTGATGAGGGCGATGTCGTCGACGGGCTTCGTCAGGAAATCGTCGGCACCGGATTCGAGACCCTGCAGCTTGTCCGACGGCTGATCGAGCGCCGTCACCATCACGATCGGCAGATGCGCGGTGCGCGGGTTCGACTTGATGATCCGGCAGGCCTCGAAGCCGTTCATTCCCGGCATCATCACATCGAGGAGGACGACATCGACGCGCTCGCGACTGCAGATCTCGATGGCGTCCTTGGCGTTGAAGGCGGTCAGCACCTCGAAGTATTCGGCCGACAGCCGGGCCTCGAGCAGCTTGACGTTGGCGAGGATGTCATCGACGACGAGTACGCGCGCTGTCATCAGGAATGTCCCATCGTCTGCGTCCGGCCGCTGGCGGCGGGCCGGCCTTCGCCTATGAACCGCTGCACGGCCTCTATGAAGCGGCTGATCGAGATCGGCTTCGAGAGGTAGCCCTCGCAGCCGCCGCGACGGATGCGCTCCTCGTCGCCCTTCATCGCGAAGGCGGTGACGGCGATCACGGGGATCGTGCGCAGCGCGTCGTCCTCCTTGATCCAGCGCGTCACTTCGAGTCCGGAGACCTCGGGCAACTGGATGTCCATGATGATGAGGTCGGGGCGGTGGCTCCTCGCCAGCGCGAGGGCCTCGATGCCGTTGCCGGTGCGCAACGTTGCAAAGCCATTGGCATCGAGCAGATCGTGGAACAGCTTCATGTTGAGCTCGTTGTCCTCGACGATGAGGACGAGCTTCTTTCCGCCCGGAGGACGGCGCGCTTGAATGCTGTTGCTAGTTTCCTGATAGGTCATGACTTGGCGCGCCCCTCGCCCGGTCGCTGCCGGAGCTGATTGGCGCGAGTGTGCGCGAAAAGCCTGACCAACTGCTTAAGATTGCGTTGTCACCCCATCATGCGAGCAGCAGAGCCTTGCCTCATGCCCTGCGGGCGAAACGCGATAAACAAATGGCTTCCAAAGGCCGAGGCCTTTGGCGGGGTTCGGGGCAG
>DAORNH010000183.1:0-4999 GCA_035440865.1 Hyphomicrobiaceae bacterium
ATGGAGCACTGGCTGCCGATGTTCCACCCTGAACTGGAGACGCTCTTCGACTATGTGGGGGACGCGCCGATCTCGATCGATCACCTCGTCGAGGAGGCGATCGGCCAGCGCCTCGAGCAGATCGCGGAGCACTACAAGGCGCGCCTCGAGGCCGGCGAGCAGCAGGCCTTCGGCGCGCCGCCCTACAAGCCCGTACCGACGGCCCAGATGTTTCTCGACCGGAAGGAGTGGCAGGCGGCCGTCGCCTCGCGCGGGCTGCGCCGCCTCTCGCCCTTCGAGGCGGTCGAGGGCAAGGGCGCGAACCGGGCGTTCCGCGGGCGAGTCGGGCGCACCTTTGCGGCCGAGCGGACGGCCGAGACCCTCAATCTCTTCGATGCCCTCGCCGACCACGTCCGATCACTCATGGGCGCGGGGAAGCGCGTCATCATCGCGGGCTGGACGCTCGGCGCGCGCGAGCGCCTCGCCTCGCTCGTTGCCGATCACGGATTGCCGGGTGCGAAGAAGATCGAGAGCTGGCCGGAGGCGCTGGCGACCGCGCAGGGCACGCTGCTCCTCGCCGTGCTCGGCCTCGAGCGCGGCTTCGAGACACCGGAACTCGCCGTGATCGGCGAGCAGGACATCCTCGGCGACCGGCTTGTGCGTCCGAGAAAGCGTTCGAAGAAGGCCGCCGACGTCATCAGCGAGGCGACGAGCCTCTCAGTCGGCGATCTCGTCGTGCACGCCGACCACGGCATCGGCCGCTTCGTCGGCCTCACCACGATCACCGCACTCGGCGCGCCGCACGACTGTCTCGAACTCGCCTATCACGGCGGCGACAAGCTCTACCTGCCCGTCGAGAATATCGAGCTTCTCTCGCGCTACGGCTCGGACGAGACCGGCGCGGATCTCGACCGGCTAGGCGGTGTCGGCTGGCAGACGCGCAAGGCCCGCCTCAAGAAGCGGCTCCGCGAGATCGCCTCCGAGCTCATCAAGATCGCGGCACTCCGCCAGCTCAAGGAAGCGCCGGCGATCGCGCCGCCTGAGGGCGCCTTCGACGAGTTCGTGGCGCGCTTCCCCTTCGAGGAGACCGAGGACCAGGCAGCGAGCATCGAGGCCGTGATCGCGGACCTCGGCGCGGGCCGGCCAATGGACCGGCTGGTGTGCGGCGACGTCGGCTTCGGCAAGACGGAGGTTGCATTGCGAGCAGCCTTTGTCGCGGCCATGGCGGGGATCCAGGTGGCCGTCGTCGTGCCGACCACGCTGCTCGCCCGCCAGCACTTCCGCACCTTCTCGGAGCGCTTCAAGGGGCTGCCGCTCAGGATCGCCCAGGCCTCGCGCATGGTGCCGGCAAAGGAGCTCGCCGAGGTGAAGGCGGGCCTCAAGGACGGCAAGGTCGATATCGTCGTCGGCACGCACGCGCTGCTCGCGAAGAGCATCGAGTTCATGCGGCTCGGGCTCCTCATCATCGACGAGGAGCAGCATTTCGGTGTCGGCCACAAGGAGCGCCTGAAGCAGCTCCGCGAGGATGTGCATGTGCTCACCCTCACGGCGACGCCGATCCCGCGCACACTCCAGCTGGCACTGTCGGGCGTGCGCGAACTCTCGCTCATCACGACGCCGCCGATCGACCGTCTCGCGGTGCGCACCTACATCTCCGAGGTCGATCCCGTCGTGCTGCGCGAGGCGCTCCGGCGCGAGCGCTATCGCGGCGGCCAGACCTTCTACGTATGCCCGCGTATCGCCGACCTCGATGACATCTCCGAGTTCCTCGCCGAGGCGGTGCCAGAGCTGCGCGTCGGCCGCGCGCACGGCCAGCTCTCGCCGACCGAGCTCGAGGACGTCATGACAGCCTTCTACGAAGGGAAGTACGACGTGCTGCTCTCGACGGCGATTGTGGAAAGTGGCCTAGACGTGCCGAACGCCAACACGCTGATCGTGCATCGCGCCGACATGTTCGGCCTTGCCCAACTCTACCAGCTGCGCGGCCGTGTCGGCCGCTCGAAGACGCGTGCCTATGCCTACTTCACCACGCCGGCCGGCAAGCGTCTGACAGAGGGCGCCGAGAAGCGCCTCAAGGTGCTCCACTCGCTCGACACGCTCGGCGCCGGCTTCTCGCTCGCCTCCCATGATCTCGACATCCGCGGCGCAGGCAACCTGCTCGGCGAGGAGCAGTCGGGCCACATCCGCGAGGTCGGGTTTGAACTCTACCAGTCGATGCTCGAGGAGGCGATTGCAGCATTGAAGGACGGCGGGCTCGAGGAGGCTGCCGAGACCTGGTCGCCGCAGATCGCGCTCGGTACGCCGGTGCTCATTCCGGAGGCCTACGTCACCGACCTGCAGGTGCGGCTCGGGCTCTACAGACGCCTATCGAGCCTCGAGACGCGCGAGGCAATCGATGGCTTCGGCGCCGAACTCGTCGACCGCTTCGGGCCGCTGCCCGGCGAGGTCGAGCAACTCCTCGACGTCGTCGAGATCAAGGCGCTCTGCCGGCGTGCCAACATCGCTAGCGTTGATGCGGGGCCGAAGGGCATGTCGATCACGTTCCGGAAAAATCAGTTCCCGAACCCCGAGGGGCTCGTCTCGATCGTGCAGGCGAAGCGCGGCCTCATCAAGCTCATGCCCGACCACAAGCTCGTGCAGAAGGCGGACTGGGAAGCGGCCTCGGCGCGTCTTGCCGGCGTCCGTGCGTTTGTCGCCGAGCTGGCGGGCGTCGCAGGCGGCGGGCGGAAGGCGGCGTGAATCGTCTGGCGTGGGCAGTCGGGGGGCCGGGGCGCTGCCGGCAGGCTCATGATCTACGGAAAAGCGAAGGCCCCGCTCGGAGGCGGGGCCTTGACTGTGCGAGCCTGAGCCCGGGCGTCAGTGGACGCGCGACCAGAGCTTCTTCTTGGCGAGGTAGAGCAGCACGGCGGTAATCAGCAGGTAGATCATCACCAGCATGCCCATCTGCTTGCGCTGATTGAGGCTCGGATCGGCCGTCCAGGCGAGGAACGCGACGACGTCGCGGGCCTGCTGCTCGACGGTGGCGGTCACGCCCGCGGGGTACTTGGCGCGCTTCTCGGTCGGGAAGGGGGGCATCGGCATCGCGATCTGGTGACCCGGAAACACGACGTTGTAGTTCATGCCGTTTGCGACCTTCACGCACTCGTCGGGCTTGCCCTTCTCGCCGGGCGTGATGGACGCGCAGCGTTCAGCTCCGGCCGCCGGTGCGCCCTTGGCGAGCTTCACCAGATGACCCTTGTCGTCGCGCTTGTAGAGCGGCGCCTCGCCATAGCCAGTGAGCAGTGCGTACACGTAGTCCGGACCGTGCTCCTGGTAGCCGCTGCCGATGTCGCGCAGCATGGCGAATGGATGCAGGTACCAGGGGCCGATGTACTCGACCGAGCGGGCCTTGGTAATCACCGAGAGGTCCGGCGGCAGCGACCCGCCGTTGGCACTGCGCGCTTCCTTGTCGTTCTTGAACGGCGCGGGGATGGCGTCCGAGAGGAGAGCTGCCCGCTTCAACACCTTGCCCTGATCGTTCGGGGCGTCGTCGACCTTGAACTTGGCGGCGACGAGCGACTTCAAGCGATCCTCCGGGAAACCCGGTCCGCCGGCTTCCGCCAGATTGCGGAAGTAGACGCGCTTGATGCCGTGGCAGTTGGAGCAGACCTCCTGGTAGACCTGATAGCCGCGCTGCAGCTGGGCGGCATCGTAGCGGCCGAAGAAGCCCGCGAAGCTCCAGGGCTGGCGCGGGACCTCTACGGCGTCACCGGCCGCGAAGGCAGGCGTGGCAGCCGACAGGGTGACGCCGGCTGCAGCAAGCGTGGACGCGAGCTTGCGGATCGTGACTGTGCGCATGAGGGACATGGTGAGTGCTGTCATGATTGGACCTCAGCGCTTCTCGGGAGCGGTGGCAGCGCCGGCAGGCGTGCCGCCGCCCGGACCGAGCACGGCTTCCGTGATCGAGCGGGGCAGCCGAGACGGGGTCTCGAGCACGCCGACGATCGGCATGATGATGAGGAAGAAGGCGAAGTAGTAGATCGTGAACATGCGGGCGAGCATCACGTAGATGCCATCGGCAGGCTTCGATCCGAGATAGCCGAGCGCGAGGCACGACAGCACGAACAACCAGAAGAAGAGCTTGAAGATCGGACGGTACTTGGCCGAGCGCACGCGCGACGTGTCGAGCCAAGGCAGGAAGGCCAGCACGAGGATCGCCGAGAACATCAGGATGACACCACCGAGCTTGTCCGGCACCGCGCGCAGGATCGCGTAGAACGGCAGGTAGTACCACTCCGGCACGATGTGGGGCGGGGTCACCAGCGGATTGGCCTCGGTGTAGTTGTCCGCATGGCCGAGATAGTCGGGCGCGAAGAACACGAACCATGCAAACATCATCACGAAGACCGAGAGGCCGAAGAGGTCCTTCATGGTCGCGTAGGGCGACATCGGAACCGAATCCGACTTCGACTTGATCTCGATGCCGGTCGGATTGTTCTGGCCGACGACGTGCAGGGCCCAGATGTGCAGGCCGACGACGCCAGCGATCACGAAGGGCAGGAGATAGTGGAGCGAGTAGAAGCGGTTGAGGGTCGCTGTCGAGACCGAGTAGCCGCCCCACAACCACTTCACGATCGAGTCACCGACGAAGGGGATCGCCGAGAAGAGGTTGGTGATGACGGTGACGCCCCAGTAGCTCATCTGGCCCCAAGGCAGTGTGTAGCCGAGGAAGCCGGTCGCCATCATGAGGAGGTAGATGACGACGCCGAGGATCCAGAGGATCTCTCGGGGCGCCTTGTAAGAGCCGTAGTAGAGGCCGCGGAACATGTGGATGTAGACGGCGATGAAGAACATCGACGCGCCGACGGCGTGCACGCTCTGGATGAGCCAGCCATAGTTCACGTTGCGGCGCAGCAGCTGCACCGAGTTGAAGGCCATGTCGGCGTGCGGCACGTAGTGCATGGCGAGCACGATGCCGGTGATGATCTGCGCCACCAGCATGATCGAGAGGATGCCGCCGAAGGTGTAGGCGTAGTTCAGG
>DAORNH010000183.1:5048-7627 GCA_035440865.1 Hyphomicrobiaceae bacterium
CGTCGAGCCACTGCTCGACGCGCGTGCCCGGCTTGTAGGTGGAGGGATGGTCTGCCATGGGCGTCTGTCTCTCAGCCGATCTTGATCTTGGTGTCGGCAACGAACTCGTAGGGCGGCACGTCGAGGTTGCGGGGCGCCGGACCTTTTCGGATGCGGCCGGATTCGTCGTAGTGTGAGCCGTGGCAGACGCAGAACCAGCCGCCGTAGTCGCCGCGGAACGAGCGGTCCTTGTCCTCGGTCCCCTTCGGGATGCAGCCGAGATGCGTGCAGATGCCGACGAGAACGAGCCAGTTCTCCTTGCCCTTCTTCACGCGGTTCTGATCGACCGCTGGCAGGCCTGCGGGCCGGCCCTCGACGCGCGCGCTCTTGTCGCTGAGTTCTCCGATCGCCACGGCCTGCGCCTTTTCGATTTCGGCCTTCGTGCGATTGCGGATGAACACGGGCTTGCCACGCCACATCACGACAATCGCCTGCCCTTCCTTGATCTGGGCCACATCGACCTCGATCGAGGCAAGCGCCTGGGTCGAGGCGTCGGGGTTCATCTGCTGGACGAGAGGCCAGAGCGTCGCCGCGGCGCCGACCGCCGCCCAGCTGCCGGCCGCGATTGTCAAGAAATCACGGCGTGACGGCTCTTCCGAATGGGACGCCAAGCTTGCCTCCTTCTCGCTTCTCAAGGCTCGCGGCCATGGCCAATCGAGCCATCTGATGCGGTCATTTCGATGCGGCCGACGAGCACCCTCGAGCGCGCCCTGCCGACCGGTGCCATCTTCGCGCCACCACAGTGTCGCAGGAGATGACGCTCGCTCGCCATGGCTGCGCCCCGTACATGGCCGGCCTGCGCTTCCGGGAGTGCGCGGCCTCGATATGCCGTGCACCAGTGACGTGCGGTGTTTTGGCATCCTTTGCCATGACCGACAAGGCTTGGCGGTCGCCCGCAAGATGGGCAATTTGGCGCATCGCCTTCAGGTGGATGCCAAGCGTGCGGATCGCGATCTTCGAGCCCGACATCCCGCAGAACACGGGGACGCTGCTGCGGCTGGCGGCCTGCCTCGGCCTTGCGGTCGATCTCATCGCGCCGGCGGCCTTCGACATGAGCGAGCGCGCATTTCGCCGTGCCGGCCTCGACTATCTCCAGCATGTGACCGTCGAGCGGCATGCTTCGTTCGAGGCATTTCTCGCAGTGAGCCGCAGATCGGGGCGGCGTATCGTGCTGCTCTCGACCAAGGCCGCGACGAGCTACTTGGAGCTCGTCTACTCGATCGACGATGTCCTGCTGGTCGGGCGCGAAAGCGCCGGGGTGCCGGAGCACGTGCACGCGGCAGCCGACACGCGGGTGCGCATCCCGATGCGCGCCGGCATGCGCTCGCTCAATGTCGCGGTTGCCGCGGCCATGGTGCTGGGCGAGGCCATGCGGCAGACAGGCGGGCTCGCTCAATCGCGCCCTGGGTGATCGTTCGAGTACCGTCTAGAACAACCTGCCACCGTTCGGGACCTTGTGGCCGGGGGCGACGAGCACGACCTCGTTGGCCTCGTCCGGAAACCCGAGTGTCAGCACCTCGGACATGAACTTGCCGATCTGGCGCGGCGGGAAGTTAACAACGGCGGCAACCTGACGGCCGACGAGCGTCTCGGGCTTATAGTGCTTCGTAATCTGGGCCGAACTCTTCTTGATGCCGACCTCCGGACCGAAGTCGATTTTCAACTTGTAAGATGGCTTGCGCGCCTCCGGGTACGGCTCGACCTCGACGATGGTGCCGACGCGGATGTCGACCTTCTGGAAGTCGTCATAGGTGATTTTCGGCGCGGGCGCAGTGGGCGAGGACATGAGTTGATCCGGGGCTCGAAAGACGATGCGACCGCAGGGCGGCCAAAGGGGCCGCACCAGGGTTGCTCGGAGCCTCTGATATCAGAAGGGGGCCGGGACGCAAAGCGCGTCGCCGTGCAGAATTACCGTGCCGGATCGGCAGCGCGGCCCGGATCATCGGGCGGTTGCGCTGAGGTCTCGGTCGTGGTCCGCCTGCCGCCGAAGACAGGCAGAATGCTCGAGAGCACGCGGCTGACGCCGCTGCACATCTCCTCCACGCGCCCGATGGTCTCGCCCGCGCGACGGAGGCGGCGGTCGAGGGCTGCCATCGTCCGCGCCTGCCCGGGGTCGTCGTCGTCAAGCCAGATGCGCACGACCTGCGAGTAGATGCCGGCAAGCCCGAGGGCGCGCACGCCGCCGCCGAGCCCGCTCGCACTGATGCCCGCGCTCTCGAGCATCCAGGCCTGCGAGGCGAGGAACGGGCGGATCAGCTCGGGGTCTGGGAGGCCAGCCCCCGAGATCGATTTCAGCGCGCTCCGATAGGGCTGGAGCACGTCGAAGCGAGTCATGATCACCTCGAAGAGGCGATCGCGAGCCGGCTGGTCGGCCTGTCGACGTGGAGCACGTCTCAGTACCTCGTCGTCGACCATGCCGGCGAAGGCCGCGACGACTTGAGACTTGGAGGCGACCTCGCGCTTCACGTCGGCGAGCGAGCTGGCGGCAGCGTCGGCGATATCGGCGAGCGTCACCTCACGCCAGGGCCGCTCGGCGGCGA
>DAORNH010000183.1:7646-9144 GCA_035440865.1 Hyphomicrobiaceae bacterium
GATGCGGCCCTTCGGCGTTGCGTGGTCGAGCATGAGGCTGATCCCGGGCTACCTGTTTCGATAGATGAGCATGTCCAAGCCGTTGCGCAAGGTACCTGTTACTCCGGCCCTTTGCGCAGCGCCGCGGGCAAGGCCTCCGGCGTCTTGCCGAGCATCTGCAGCGCCGCCTGTATCGCCACCAGATATCCGTACGGACCAAGCCCGCAGATCACACCTCTGGCCGCACGTGAGAGTATCGAATGACGGTGCAGTTCGTCGCGGGCGTGGATGTTAGAGATGTGGATCTCGATGTAGGGGCCTTCGAAGGCCTTCAAGGCATCGAAGATGGCGATAGAGGTGAACGAGTAGCCGGCGGGGTTCATGATCAGCGCATCGGCCGTCGTGCGGGCCCGGTGAATGTGCTCGACGAGCACGCCTTCGTGGTTCGACTGCAGGAATTCGAGCGATGCGCCGAGAGTGCCGGCGAGAGCCACGCAGCTCGTCTCGATGCTTGCAAGTGTCGTGCGGCCATAGATGTGGGGCTCGCGCACCCCGAGCAGATTGAGGTTCGGGCCGTTCAGGATCATCAGGCGGGAGGTCATTGGTCGCTCCACAGATGCGGGTTGGGTCGGCGATCAAAGCCAGCTCGGGTCGGCCATCAGCATGCCGCGCTGCACGGGCGGAAGGTCGGGGCCGAGCGGATCGATGCGGATTCGCGTCAGGCGAAGCAGCGAGAAGCGCCAGCCCTCGGCAGTGCGGACATACTCCTCCTCGTAGTGCCCGTAGCCGACGAAGCCACGCATGCCGGGCGCTTCCTTCATGACGGCGGTCGGCGGGAACTGAAGGTAGTCCATCATCGGCCAGATGCCGCGGGCTGAGTTCGAGCCGGTGAACGCGATCTCGGGCGAGTGAACGTGATGGATCGAGACGACGCCGACGAAGCGTGCCGAGATTCCGGCGATGAACTGGTCGACTGTCGATCCCGCGGGGGCGGAGTTGAAGCCGTCGAAGCGAGTGTCCGGCGCGAAGAGCCCCCGGAGCCGTTCCCACTGCTGCTGATCGACGAAACGACAGTAGCGCGCCTTCAGCTCCTTGATGGCCTCGCGATCGATGAGCTCGCGGACGATGACGTCTGACATGTGTGGCTCCGGTTTGACGCATCAAGCGCGTCTGCGTAGGCGACGTGTCAGCTATTCAGCACGCGGGCCGACGGAAACGCAAAAGTTTCGCTAAGGTGTCCGCTTCCGCTCCTTTCAGCTGGACCTGATCATGCCACTCCAGACGCGCACGTTCTCGCCCGAGATGCCATGCACGCTCGACGGCATCCGCGTACTTGGCATTCTTGTACGCGGTAACGCCCTTGTTGAGTTCGTCACGGGCTTTCAACATCTGGCAGCCCGTGGACAGAATCGCGACGCTGAGCAGAGCCACCGCGGCCATTGCGAGTGTGAACTTACGCTTCATCACTTGTCTCTCCTGTTTCAGTGGGGTTTCCTCGCGCCTGTCAAGCACCTTGGAC
>DAORNH010000184.1:0-2178 GCA_035440865.1 Hyphomicrobiaceae bacterium
CAGCGGCAGGTTGGGCCGGGGTTAGCTGAGGACGGCCCGTCCGACATCGCCCCCGATCACGGAAACACCCAGCACGCGTATCCGTCGTCCATGACCGTTGGGTCGCCTGAGCATAGCCGCGCCCGCCAAGTCCGTGGATAAGTCTGTTCACGTCTCTTCGCAACTGGGGCGCCGGCCCAGACCCGCCTGGGGCTAAGGCCGCCCCAGACCCGGCCTCTTCTGAATCTTACGTCACCACGAGCTTCAGGTCGGATGCTGATCGCCCGTCGAGGTTCCAGTAGTGCTCCTGAGCGCTGTGGAACTGTAGGCCTCGAAAAAGGTGGATTTGGGAGGCTCTGCCTCCCGCCGGAGCGCGGGGCTGGTCTCGAGTTGCGCTCTGCGCTCCCCTCGCTTGCCGGCTCGGCCGCGCCCCCTTACAGTCAAATATATCAGATGCTGCGGGAGGGTCCCATGTCCAAGGAACCGGCGAAGGCCGAGGCAAAGAAGCGCGAGAAGCGGACGATCAGCGAGATCCGCGACAGCAAGAAGACGGGCGAGAAGTTCGTCTACATGTCTGTCCCGGACTATACCGCCGCGCAGTGGGCCGAGATGGCCGGCGTCGACGTTGCCGTTGTCGGCGATAGTCTCGCCATGATCGCCCACGGCCACAAGTCGACCATCCCCGCATCGATGGACATGATGGTGATGCACGCGCAGGCCATCCGCCGCGGTGCCCCCAACACCTTCGTGCTCGGCTGCATGCCCTATCAGAGCTACAACACTGTTGACCGCGCGCTCGTGAACGCCACGCGCTTCATGCAGGACGCGTTGACCGACGCCGTGAAGCCGCAGGGCGGCAAGTCTCAGGCGCACATCCTGAAGGCGCTCGTCGACGCCGGCATTCCGACCGCATCCCATATCGGCCTCACGCCGCACACGATTGCCATGTTCGGCGGCTTCAAGATCCAGGGCCGGACGGCGGATGCGGCCATGAAGATCCTCGAAGATGCGCTGGCGATCGAGGACGCGGGCTGCTTCATGCTCGAATTCGAGGCGGTGCCGGCAAAAATCGCGAAGCTCATCTCGGAGCAGCTGACCATCCCGACAATCGGCATCGGCGCCGGCGTCGGCACCGACGGGCAGATCCTCCTCTGCCATGACCTCCTCGGCGTGTTCACGGACTTCAAGCCGAAGTTCACGAAGCGCTTTGCCAAGCTCACCGAGGTCGCGGTCGCAGGGATCAAGGAGTACATCAAGGAGGTGAAAGAGGGCTCATTCCCGGACGATGATCACTCCTACACGGTGAAGGAGGAGGAATACGAGAAGTTCGCCCGGATGGTGCAGAAGCGAAAGCAGATCTGAGCGGCGAAACGTTCTCGAATTCGCGGCAGCCGTGCGGCCGGTGTCGCGCCTTGCGACGTTGTAGGAATTGGGTCGGTTGGCGCCGACTGGGCCGCGGGCCCAGACCCGCCTGGGGCTTTGACCGCCCCCGACCCGGCCCCATCTAAGGATGCCCGCTGTCTCGCCAAGATTTGATGCCGCCCAGGCGAGCCTACTTCGGGATGCTCGTCTGGTTTTCGCCGAAGACATGGTCGAGCGCGTCGGACTTGTATTTGAACTGGCCGATGTGCTTCAGCTCGAAGGTGAGCATGATGGCGCGGTCCGGCTTCAGGTCGAGTGTGGGGTTCGAGATGAACGTCTCGGTGTAGCTCGCCGTCAGCACGAAGCACTCATCCTTGTACGAGACGCGGATCGAATCCTGCAGCAGGAAGCGGTCGTCGAGGTCATAACGGGCGTAAGCCGCGATGCTCCAGTTTTTGGTGAGCTCGAGCGAGATCGTGCCGTAGAGGTCCTGCTGCGTGCCGAACAGGCCGACGGAGGGGTCGGCGGCGGCGAGCGAGTAATTGACGCCGGCCGACACGGGGCCGAGACGCAGGACCGCGTAGAGATCGGCGCGCTGGAGAGAGAGGTCGTGCTCGTCGAGTCTGACTTGCCCGGCGAAGCGGAAGATGTCGACCGGGGCGAGATAGGCGCCGATCACATAGTCGGAGCGATCCGTACCGAGGCCACTGTTCGCGGAGAACACCGGCTGCGCGACACCGTCGATCAGGATGCTGCCCGGCGTCGTGTAAGGGTTCTCGCCGGCGAGATGGAAGCTCTGGCCGGCAACAAACCGCGCGTAGCCGCCGCTCCGCGACT
>DAORNH010000184.1:2188-9141 GCA_035440865.1 Hyphomicrobiaceae bacterium
GTAGTTCAAGCCGACATTGGCGCGTGTGCCGGTCTCGATCCGATCCCAGCCGGAGAACTTGTCGTAGTCGAAGAGCAGCGTGTCGTCGAAGATGAGGCTCCGCGCATCCTCGTCTGGCAGCACGCGCTGCGTGACACGGGCCGGACGGTAGATGATCTGGGCGGTCGGCTCGACGACGTGCGATCCGACGTGCGTGTGGGCGACGAAGGGATAGGCGTAGGTCATCGCCGCGGTGCCCATGGCCCGCGCGATCGAATCCTCCGGAACCGGCAAGAGCGTGTTCGGGTCGGTGTAGTTGGTGTAGCGGTAGAGATCGCCGCGGACAGCGAGGTAGGGCGTGAACACCTGGCCGATGCCGTCGATGATCTGCCGGCGCCAACGGGCCTCGAAGTTGCCCCGGGTCATGTCGGTGCCGTCGCTGCGCGAGAGGCTCAGCGCGTTCGCCGAGAAGCTCATCTCACCGCCGAGCACGGAGCGATTGAACACGTAATCGTAGTCGATGACCGGGTGAACGCGCGATTCAGCGTGCGGCGTATCGTCGAGCAGCAATCCGCCGAAGTGGTAGAGGTGCATGCCGAAGTAGTTGCGCTCAGACAAGCCGACGAGGAACACCGAGTTCACGCGGTCGGTCTGGAGGATGCTGTCCAGCTTGTAGAAGCGGCGGAAACTGTCGTCGCTCTCGAGCGTCACGTCCCAGCCGAACGACCACCACGACGAGAGTGAGAACAGCGCCTTGGTCTCGAGGCTGCCGCGCCAGCGGCTGGCGAGCGGGCCCGCGGCGCGCTCGTCCTGGTCGTCCTGGTCGATGCCGGCGAGTTTCACGGTGTACTGGCCGCTGACCTGACCCCACTGCACGCGATGGCGCCAGTCGCCCTGCCAGAGGATGCCCTGCTTGGAGGTGTAGAGGGGGTGGAACAGGAAGTCGTAGTTCGGCGCGAGCGCAAAGAAGTAGGGCACCTCGATCTGGTAGCCGAGTTGCGTCGAATGGCGGATTTCCGGGAGCAGGAAGCCCGTCCGGCGCTTCACGGTCGGGTCCGCATGCTGGAAGTAGGGCATGTACAGGATCGGCACGCCGAAGAGCTCGAACTGCGCGTCCTGATAGGTGAGGGTCGCGGCACGCTGGTCGTGCACGATGCGTGCAGCGCTGAGGCACCAGAGCGGCGGCGATGTGCCGTCGCTCTTGCAGGGCGTGAACTTGGCGCGCTCGTATTCGGAGACGTTGCCGTCGCGGCGCGTCGCGCGTTCGGCGACGATGCGCGTGTCGTCGCGGGCGACGATGCTCAGCGATTGAACGAAGGCTTCCGTGAAATCGACCGAGGCGATCAGGCGCTGGCCGCGAACGACGTTGCCGTTGGGCTCCTTGAGGAGCGCGTTGCCCTCGGCGGTGAGCGTGTTGGCGGTCTGGTCATAGACGATCTGGTCGGCGGTCAGGATGTAGTCGTTGTAGTAGGCCTCGACGTTACCGCGGGCGATCACGCGGTTGTTCTTCGTATCGTAGATGAGTTCGTCCGCGTTGAGCAGCAGCGGCTTCGAGTTGTCGAGGGCCTTGGGCTTGCCGAAGAGGCCGTCCTTGGGCTTGGCGAAGGCGC
Source organism: Hyphomicrobiaceae bacterium (assembly GCA_035440865.1). GTDB lineage: Bacteria > Pseudomonadota > Alphaproteobacteria > Rhizobiales > Hyphomicrobiaceae > DAORNH01. The sequence continues at coordinate 3,778 of DAORNH010000184.1, forward strand.
TCTTCGAGGGCGGGGCGATCAGCGGCGGCGGGTCGGGCTGCTGGGCGTTGACATGGCTCGAGACCGAGGCTGCGACGAGCGCCACGAGACCTGCGAGAAGGCACACGAGCAGCCGCGCGGCGCGCATTGGCGCACCGGCTGCCGTCCGTTCGGCCCATCCCTCAGTCACGCGCAACCCCACTCAGCCGTCCTCCTGTCGGAAGAGAACCAATAGCGACACGCACCCCGCTACCGCGATCGGGATCCATATAGCCAGGACGGGAGACGCCAAACCTGCGACACCCACCTGGCGTGAGACTTCCGACAACAGGAAGAACCCAAATCCCCCGATCATTCCTGTGATGACCATAGTCTGGATGCCGCCCCCTCGGAATGACCTCAAAGACACAGTTGCCCCCAAAAGGACCATCACCACAAGCAGGGCCGGGCGGGACAGCAACTGCTGGTACTGCGTCTTCAGACGATGCGAGGGAAGAGAGGCCTTCTCGGCCACCTCGATGAGGCCCGGAAGCTCCCAGAATGAGCTGCTGAACGATGATCCAATCGCATCCGCAACCCGTTCGGGTGTGAGGTATGTGCTGATGGTAAATGCGCTGTAGGTTTCTGGCTTCAGGCCTGTTCGGAAAACGGTCGCCTCCTCGAGCTCCCAATGCCGCTCCTTGAGGTTGGCGCGCAGGGCGTCGATGCGCTCGACGAACCGCCCGCCTGCATCGAACTGGAATACAGCGACCTTGGTGAGCTGCATGCCCTTGGACCCGACCGCGCCGGCGTGGATCACCGTCGCCCCGTCGAGGCCGTCCTGGCGGAGCCATGCACCGTGTCCATCGGACTTGAGGACGGTCGTCATCTCCCGGCCGAAGGCCTCCGCAAAGAGGCGCTCGCTCTCGACGCGGGCGGCAGCGGCCATCGGATTGTACGCAACCGTCGAGAGTATTCCGATTGCCGCCGCAACCAGGAGGCCGGGGCGGAGGAACTGCCACACCGACATCCCGGCGGCGCGCATCACGGTGAGCTCCGACTTGCGTGACAGCAGGAGAAGGGCGCCGATGGTGCCGACCAGAACAGCGAAGGGCATCAGGATCTCTGTGTAGGCGGGAAGCCTCAGGAGCGCCATCCAGGCGATCCGCAGAGATGGCACACGTCCGAACTTGCCGGCCTGCCGCAAGAGTTCGACGATGTCGATCATGAAGATCAGCACCGCGCAGAGGCCGAACGTGCCGATGATCGTCAGCAGGAAGCGGCGAGCGACATAGCGGCGGAGCGTACGCGGCCGGATCATGAGGCCGCGCCTTTTTGCGCGGGCTTGCGCCCGAAGCGGGGCAGGCGTGCGAGGAGGGCATCGACGGCGTTATCGATCATCGCCCGGAGACGGGACTGGCGTCGGGCGCGCATCCTGAGGTGGGCGGCGATGGCCCCGGCGAAAATCGCGGCAATGGGAATGCCGTAGAGGAGGGGGAGGGCGCTCGCCCTGAGAGCCACGACGTTTGTCGCTGCGAGGCCGCCGAGGCGGCAGGCGGCCGCGATCACGAAGGCGACGATGATCGCCTCCATGCGGTTCTGGCGTGTCGTCTGGGCCTGGCCGACGAAAGCTACGGCGATCAGCACGAAGGCGAAGGGATAAAGGAGGCTCGCGAAGCGCTCGTGCAACTCGGCGCGCAGGAGGCCCGGCTGGCGGAGGAAGATCGGGTCCTTCGGATCGGGACGCACGAGCTCGGAGAAATAGCGCTCGCGCGGCTTCAGCTCGATGACTTCGCCCTTTTGCTCGAAGCGGGCAAGATCGATCGGCGCATTCTCGAACTCGATGATGCGCACCGGCTCGTCGAGCTTCTCGCGCTTCAGGATGTGGCCCTTCTGCATGAGGAGATAGGCGCCGCCCGGCTGCTTGATGATGCGGCCACGATCGGCGAGGTAGGTCGTCACCTCCTTGTCGTTGCGGGCGTCGTGGACGAGGATGCCCTGAAGCTCGCCATCAAGGGTGCGATCGCGGATGTGAAACATCACGCCGGGCTCGGGCGGCGTGAAGCGCCCCGGTTGGATCACCTGATTGATGAGGTCGGTGCGGATCTGGATGATGTACTCGCGGACGAGCTGCAGGCTCCAAGGCTGCGCAAAATGGTTGACGGCGGCCACCGCGACCGCAACGAGGAGTGCGAGCACGAGCAGCGGGCGGGCGATGTTCCAGATGGTACCGCCGGCAGCGGTGGCAATGATGAGCTCACTGTCGCCGTTCAGCCGATTGAGGACGTGGATCGTCGCGACCAGCAGCGCGATCGGCGCGATCAGCGCCATCAGGTTCGGCAGCGCGAGCAGCGTCATCTTCAGGAACATCAGCGTGTCCTGGCCCTGCGTGGTGACCAGGTTCAGCTGGCGGAGCGCGAGCGCTATCCACACGACGCCCGAGAGCGAGAGCAGGATCAGCAGCACCGTGCCCGCGGCCTGTCGAAAGATGTATCGGGAGAGAAGCGAAGGCATCAGCTGCCCCTCGCAAGGCAGGGACGGGCGCGCCGGTCGCAACTGCCGAGCCGCCACGCTGAGAGCGCGGGCGGGTGCCCGATGGTCCCAAGATCCGAAGAGAGGAGCATGCCCTCGTCCGTCTCCATGCTGGCGCCGTGTCCCCCTTAGGTCTTGCCTCGTTCCGGCCTCCCCCGTCAGCCTGCAGCCAAGCGGCGCGATCTGCCATGCGGCAGCACGACCGCGACGCAGGTTGACGACCGGGCACATGGAGTTCGCGCCAAAATCGGGCCGAAATCCGGCGCGCTGCGCTATAGGCCCTAGCCTCGATTGTGACGCCATGGCAAGGCGTCGATCGGGTCGCCAACAAGACGTGAGGGCTGAAAGGGTCGTGCACGGCCAGAAGCCGCATGATAAAGGCGGCGTCGATCCGGGTCCCCCTGGCTTCGCTCCACGTCGATTTCGTTCACAGATGGACTCTCCCCATGGCTCGCCGCCTCGAGATATCGTTCGTCTCACTCGACAGCCCGACTGAGACGACTGTCGTGCTGCTGGCCGCCGATGGCCCCGAGTTCGGCCCGGTCGCCCGCCGGCTCGATCAGTCAGCCGGCGGGGCGCTCGTAAAGGCGGCAGGTGCCGCCGATTTCAGCGGCAAGGCAAAGGCGTCGATTGAGGTGCTGGCGCCGGCTGGACTTGGCGCGCGGCGGGTCGTCATGCTCGGCATCGGCGAAGGGGGGAAGGGTACCGACCTCGAGCGGCAGGGTCTCGGCGGCGTCTTGCTGTCGAGCGTTCACGGCCGGCGGATGATCGCCGCCAGCGTAATCGTAGACCTCAAGGGGGAGGCGGCGACCCTCTGGGCTGCAGACCTCGCCATGGGTGCACTGCTCCGCTCGTACAGCTTCGACCGCTACAAGTCGAAGCGAGAGGAGGGGAGTTCGATCGAGCGACTCGTCGTGCATTGCGATCAGCCGGAGCGGGCTGAAGAGGAGTTTGCGCGGCGGCAGGCCGTTGCCAAGGGCGTGTTTCTGGCGCGGGACCTCGTGAACGAACCTGCGAATGTGCTCGGTCCGGTCGAGTTTGCGGAGCGCGCAAATGAGCTCGCCGACACCGGCCTCGAGGTCGAGGTCTTGGATGTGCCGGCGCTGGAGGCGCTCAAAATGGCCGCACTCCTCGGCGTCGCGCAGGGGAGCGTCCGGCCGGCGCGGGTCGTCGTCCTGCAGTGGGCCGGAGCAAAATCGAAGCGCGCTCGGCCGATCGGCCTCATCGGCAAGGGCGTGGTGTTCGACACCGGCGGCATTTCGATCAAGCCCGCTGGCGGCATGGAGGACATGAAAGGCGACATGGCGGGTGCCGCGGCGGTCACGGGTGCCATGCTGGCGCTCGCCGCACGCAAGGCCCATGTGAACGCCGTCGGCATCATCGGCCTCGTCGAGAACATGCCGTCAGGCTGTGCGCAGAGACCCGGCGACATCGTCCGCTCGATGTCGGGGCAGACGATCGAGGTGATCAACACCGACGCCGAGGGCCGGCTCGTGCTGGCTGATCTCCTCTGGTATGCGCAGGAACGCTTCAAGCCACGGTTCATGATCGATCTCGCAACACTGACCGGGGCGATCATGGTAGCGCTCGGCAAGGATTTCGCGGGTCTCTTCTCCAACGACGACAAGCTTGCCGCGGAGATTGCCAGGGCCGGCGAGGCGACAGGTGAGCGGGTGTGGCGCATGCCCCTCGACAGGAGCTACGAGCGGCTCATCGAAAGCAAGACCGCCGACATGAAGAACATCGGCGGGCGCCATGGCGGGGCCTGCGCGGCGGCCCAGTTCCTCGGTCGCTTCGTCAAGGACACGCCCTGGGCGCATCTCGATATTGCCGGAACGGCCATGGACTCGTCTCGCACCGACCTCAACCAAGGCTGGGCGTCAGGCTGGGGCGTCAGGCTTCTCGACCGGCTCATTGCGGATGCACACGAGAAGTGAGCGTTACGATCGCGGAGGCGTCAGCTTGCCGATCGCGTCGAGGAGGCGTGCGGTATCGAGATCGTCCTTGTGAATGACATCGATCGCGCCTGCAGCGCGGGCAGCCCCGATGATGGCCGTCGTCAGCAATCCTCCGACGACGATGATCGGGCCGTGATAGCCGGCACGGCGCAGGAATGCGATGCTGCTGGGCGCCCGGTCGGTCGGCGGCAGAACGTCGTCGAGCATGATCAGGTTTGGCGCGCAGTCCTTCTGCAGGAAATCGAGGGCGCGCCCGAGGCCCTTGGCGTGCTCTATACGGATGTCATAGCCGAGCAGGAGGTGAAGGCGCGCCGCCACGCTGGCGGCCTCTGCTGTCTTGTCGTCGATGATCAGAACGCTGCTCAGCCAGTGCCCGGGCCTAATCGTGGTCGGCTCGCGCGCGCCCTCTGGCGGTCCGGATTTGGGATCTTTCGGCGACTGCAGAAGCATATTGGATCAGGTCCCTCGCGAACTGGCGTGCCAGACTTGAAAAACGCACGAAGAGAATCGGACGCTGAACATCGTCTAATGCCATCGAGGGACGATGTCAGACGAAGCACTATCGCCGCTTTCGGGACCTATCCGCCCAACGATTGCCACAATCAAAAAGAGGCCGCCCATGCGGGCGGCCTCAGGAAATACGTGCGATATCAGAGTATCTGTCGGCGTCAGGTGTGGCAGCGCGCGCCGAGATAGGCGCCGAGCAGCGAATTGTAGCGGTCGACCTCGGCCTGCTGTGCCGGAGGAAGCTTACGCCCTTCCGCGGCAGCCTGGACTCGGGCGGGCACGCCGCGCGCATCCAGCTTGTTGAGCTCGCCTCTGAGCGACTGGCAACTCTGACCCGATGGCAGCGGACGGGCGCCAGGGTCGTAGGGCGCGCTCTGCGCCGCACAGCCAGCTACCGCTGCCGCGATCA
>DAORNH010000185.1:0-2672 GCA_035440865.1 Hyphomicrobiaceae bacterium
GGGTAAGGATGCCTTCTATCGCGGCGAGATCGCGCGCGAAATCGTCCGCTCGATCTCCATCGACGGGCAATCGGCGCGCGACGTGGCGGTGAAGCTCGGCATGAGCGAGGGCAAGCTGGCGCTCGAAGTGCATTCCAACCAGCTGAGAGGCGACACGTACAACGGCGGCTTCCTCGACATCGGCATGATCGAGAATCCCCGGCTCACCTTGACGCCGGTTGGCGGCGGGCCGCCCGTCACGGTCGTCGTCGAACGGAGCATCGTCGGCGGAAAGGGTACGTTCACGCCGCTGCGCCAGCTCCACGTTGTGCCGCCGGGTACCTACGATATCGACTTCGAGGCGGCGGTCTACCCGCCGGTGAAGCTCGGAGTATGGCCCGTCGACTTCACCACCAGGAAGCCCATCAAGGTGCGTCTCGCGACGGGGCATACGCTCGGACGCTGAACGGCGGGTAACACCATGCGGAAGGATTTAGAGTCATGAGTGTCGATCCAAAGGCCTTCTGGGAGGACAAGATCCTGACCTGGGAGAAGGGCCGCTATCAGCCGAAGGACAGCAGCGGCAGCCTGCTCGAGCGGATTGCGGACGCCTCGAGCCGCTCGCTGCGCTATCGCATCAAGACGGGCGTCGAGCTGCTCACCCCGCACATCAAGGGCAAGTCCGTCCTCGAGGTCGGTTGCGGCTCGGGGCTAATCGCGCAAGCTCTTATCGATGCCGGCGCGAGCCGCTATGTCGGCATCGACATCGCCGAGAACGCGATCGCCATCGCCAACAAGCGCAAGGCCGAGCTCAAGTGGAGCGACCGCATTGCGTTCAAGGTCGGCACGATCCGCGAGATGGCGCCCGTCGCGGAGGACGTGGTCCTCTCGCTCGGTGTGCTCGACTGGCTCACCGACGAGGAGCTGGAGGTCCTCTTCCAGCGGCAGGGCAAGGCGCAGTTCATGCACGCCATCGCCGAGAAGCGGAACTCGCTCTCGCAGCTCGCTCATCGCGCCTACGTGCAGGTGTCGTACGGCTACCGCACCGGCGCCTATCGGCCGCGCTACTTCCGTGCAGCGACCATTGCGTCGCTCGCGGGTAAGCATCAGCCGGGGCCGTTCTATGCCTTCCGCAACAAGCAGCTGAGCTTCGGCGCACTCATCTCGAGCCTGCCAGTCGGCGAGCGCATCGCGCTGTAGGATCGCCAGCTAGCGGCTCCGAGCCGCGGTGCGCAGGCGGCTTGCCGCCTCGCCGACGTTCTCGACGCTCGCGAACACATAGTGCTTCATGACCAGGAAGTTGACGCCGAAGCACAACGTGTCGGCGACGGCCTTGCTGGCGAAGCGATTGATGGCGAACACGTCGACGAGCAGGAAAATCGTCGCGATCGAGAGGCAGAAGCTGAAGATGTAGAGCGCTAGGAAGCGCTTCGCCTCGGTGCCCATGCCCTGGCCCTGCTGATCGCGGAACGACCAGTTGCGATGCATCATGAAGGCGACGAGCCCGCCGGTGAGCCGTGCCGGCGCCTGGGCGAGCACGACGTCGCTGCTAGGGGCAAGCCACGACAGCAGCGTGAATACGAGCCAATCTGAGCCCGCAGCGAGCCCCGCCACGGACACATAAGCGAACCCTTCCCTCACACTCGACTTCGACACGCTATTGGCTCTTTCTCTGTTGGCTTTTCTTCTGGCCAGTCTCGATGATGTGACGCGCGGCCTCTCCGGCACCGTCGCGAAGCGCCGGCAGCCGCTCATAGGCCCGCCGGAAATCGCTGATCGATGTGATGGCCTTCAGCATGGCGGCCTCGATCGCGTTCTCGTCGGCCATGACGCCAACGCCGAGGCCCTCGATGGTGCGACCGTTAACCCACTGCTCGGCATGGTTCGGGATCGGCAGAACGACCATCGGCTTCCTGAGCGCGAAGGCCTCGCTGACGGCGCTGAAGCCGCCATTGACCAGCATCAGGTCGGCCGATTTGACGATCTCGGTGTTGTCCTTGACGCGACCATGGAAGACGATGCTCGGCGGCAGCACGACGTCCTTCGGCGCCTCGCGACCGACAACATCGACATGGAACGGGAACTGGCGATCCTTGAGCGCCACAGGTGAGCCGAAGCGCGAGCCGCTCAGCATCACCAGCACGCGCTTCACGTCCCCGGAATGCCGGTCGGACGAGTAGCCGCGCCGGACGATCGGCCCAATGCGCCGGATGTTCCGGCCGACCTCCGGGAGCGTGTCGTCGAAGGTCGGGCTAAGCACGAGATCGGCGCGCAGCCGGTGGAAGAGGTAATCCATCTCCTCGATCGCGTAGAACTGCATGCGGATCGAGCGCGGTTTTTCCGTGAAGCGTCGGTACGAGACGTGCACGACGTCGGCATTGTTGAGCGCGACGATGGGAATGCCGCGCTTCTTGAGTGGACCAGTCGTGTAGACAGAATCGAGCAGTGCGACGTCCGGCTTGAAGTCGTCGAGCACGTGTTCGACGACGTCTGAATTGCGCCTGGCAATGCGACGGAAATCACCGACCGACATCAGCGTGCGCGGGATCGAGATGCGACCGTTCTTCGAGGCGTAGTAGAAGGCCTCGATCTCGTGCATGCGGGCGATGTCCGGCCGGCCCTCGAAGTACCACTTGCCATTGCCGGAGGTGATGATGGCGATATCCGCACCGAGCTCCTGCAGGCGCTGGATG
>DAORNH010000185.1:2754-3861 GCA_035440865.1 Hyphomicrobiaceae bacterium
CAATAGTGCCGCGGCGCTGTAGGGCCCCGCCTGAACCCAATTCGCAAGTGTCCAGCCGGTTTCGCCGCCGAGCCTGCTCAACTGCGAACTATCGAACAGGTTGATCGACAGGCCGTGGCGGCGGTGGAAACGCTGGTAAATGCGTCCGAGCATCGAGGCCGTCGGCATCAGCACCGCAAACCGGCCATTCGGTGCAGCAAACCGGGCCGCGTTGGCGAGCACCGCCTTCGGATCGGGCACGAACTCGAGCATGCCGGCAGACAGCAATGTATCGAAGGAGCGGCCCGGGTTGGCCGTCGTTGCATCGGCGTGGATGCCGGTGACCCCCTCACTCGGCAACTCTGCGATCATGCGCTCGGAGAGGTCGACCGCCCAGACATGCCCCGCACCTCGGCTGAGGACCAGGCGGGTATAGAAGCCGGCGCCGCACCCGAGCTCCAGAATGTCCCGGCCGCGGACATCGCCGAGAAGGTCCATGAGCACGGCGGCCTCGCGCCGGCGCAACGCTCCCCAGATGCGGCCCTGCGAGGCCCTCTGGTAGCCAGAGGCCACGCCCGAAAAATACGCTTCGACCTTACGAGATCCTGACATGACCCCCGTGCCGCGACCCCCAGTGCCCTAACCCAAGTGCCCGAAACCAAGTGCCGTGCTTGCCTCAGCAGGCCCAGTGGCATCCGCCATGTCCCCGCCGGAAGCCGTCGATCCAGCCTGAGGATGCTCGATCGTCCCGTTCAGATCGAACGAGAGATGAGCTTGTCTATCCACCGGTTCTGGGCGAAGTTCCGCCTCCGAGATATCCGTAGAATTACGATGGAGCGCCGTTTGCAATCGACTGTCGCGATGCAGGGCATCTGGCGGCGCATCGCGGAACCGGGCCGGGCGCTGGCATCGGCAAAGCCCTGGTCGATCGACTACCTCGCAGTGTCGACGGGGTTCCTGCTTGCGTTCCTGCTCATCGACTGGGTCACCTTTACACCTGCCTTCGCCCCTCGCGGCGTCACCCCCTGGAACCCGGCGATCGGCTTCGCTCTCGCCGTTGTGCTCCGGTACGGGCTCGGGCTCCTGCCCATACTAGTTGTTGCGCCACTGATTTCCGATGTCGTGGTG
>DAORNH010000185.1:3871-4633 GCA_035440865.1 Hyphomicrobiaceae bacterium
CCTGCCGTTTCCGTTTCAGGTCGTGCTGCTCGAGGCCGTCATCTCGGGCGTCGGCTACGCCGGCGCGACCTGGGTTCTGCTCAAATCGCGCTGGCGGATTGCCCCACGGATCGAGACCGTCCGCGATCTTCTGACGCTGATCATAACGACATCGCTCGCCACCATGCTGGTCGCAGTCGCGACGATCGCCGTGCTGAGCTCGGCCGGCCTGATGCGCCCTGAGCGCGCGATTCCGGCATTCTGGCGCTTCTGGATCGGCGACATCATTGGCATTCTCGTCGTGCTGCCGTTCCTGCTCAAGGTCGCAGCTGACGGCAATGGGCCGCGCGTCACCTCCGAGCCGCTCGCTCAGCTCCTGGCAATCCTCGGAACGATCGCAATCATGTTCGCCTCGCCGAGCGGCCTCCGGCTGCCGATTTCCTACATCCTGTTCCTGCCGATCGTCTGGATTGCCGTGCGGGGCGGACTGGCCCGCGTCGCCAGCGGTCTCGTGATCATGCAGATTGCCCTCATGATCGCCATCCACATCACCGCAGATGACCCGGCCAACATTGCCTCCTACCAGGCGCTGATGGTGGCCCTTTCGGTCTCTGGCCTCACCATCGGCGTGCTTACCGATGAGCGCGTACGCGGCGAGCGGGACCTGCGCCGCCAGCAGGACGCGATCGCACGTGCGGCGCGGATCGGCACGCTCGGCGAAATGGCGACGGCGGTCGCGCACGAACTCAATCAGCCGCTGACGGCCGCCGCCAACTACGCCCG
>DAORNH010000185.1:4662-9131 GCA_035440865.1 Hyphomicrobiaceae bacterium
GCCGGCGCTCGAGCTGTTGCGGGAGACCGGCCTCAAGACACTCGAGCAGGTAGAGCGCAGCGCGGCCATCATCCGCCGCCTCAGGGACTATATCAGCGTCGGGCGCCTCGAGGTCGGCGCTCACCAAGCAGGAGCGATCATCAGCGAGTGCATCGAGCTCATGCGGCCGGAGTTCGACCGGTCCGGCACTGCCCTCGAGGTTTATGTGCCGGCCCCGCTGCCGCCGCTCTCCGTCGATAGGCTGCAGATCGAGACCGTGCTGACCAATCTCCTGCGCAACGCAGTCGAGGCAATCGAGGCGGAGCAACCGGAGGCGCCACACATCTCGATCTCGGCGATCCACATCCTGAGCGGCTTCGTCGAGATTGCAGTTGCCGACAATGGTATCGGCTTTCCTTCAGGCTTTCGCCTCTCGCGGGCCGGTCCGATCGCCAGCACAAAGGCCGAGGGCCTCGGAATCGGACTTTCGCTCTGTCAGTCCATCATCGAAAGCCATGGAGGTCGGATCGAGATCGATCGCCGATCGGGTGGTGCGACTGTGCGCATGACGCTTCCGGTTGCCGGCGGACCTGCCCATGCGTAAGCCGATAGTTCTCGCGGTCGTCGATGATGACCCCTCGGTGTTGGATTCGACCGTGATCCTCCTCCGCGCGCAGGGTTTAACGGTCCACGCGGCGCGGTCCGCCGAGGCCCTGCTGGCGGCAATCACTGCGGGAACGCTGAAACCCGACTGCATCGTTTGCGACGTCCTGCTGCCGGGCGCCTCCGGGATCGACCTCATCGAGGCTCTCGCCGCGCACGGCACCCGAGCGCCGGTCGTGCTCATTACCGGCCACGGCGATATCCGCATGGCCGTGTCGGCCATCAAGATGGGGGCGAGCGACTTCATCGAGAAGCCGTTCGCGATCGAGGATCTGGTCGCCTCGATCGATGCCGCGGTCGCTCGCTCGCGGGCCGCCGAGGATGCCGCGCGCGAGCGCTCGGAGATCGAAGGGCGCGTCGCTCTGCTCTCGGCACGGCAACGCGAGGTCATGGACCTCGTCGTCGAGGGCTATTCGAGCAAGCAGATCGGGCTCAAGCTCGGCATCAGCCCGCGCACCGTCGAGACCTACCGGCTGCAGATCATGGACAAGATGGGCGCCGGCAGCGTTGCAGCGCTCGTGCGCATGACGGCGTCCATCCGTCGCTGAGTGGGTCGAGAGTGCGTCGCTCGCTCATACGGCGACATTGTCGATAAGCCGCGTCTTGCCGAGCCAGGCGGCGGCAAGCACGCGGCCGGGCCGGCCCGAGGCCCTGTCGTAGGCCCCGAACGTCACCGCATCACGGACCGCTACGTAGTCGATCTTGCCGAAGCCGGCAGCGGTGAGGCGCGCCTCGCCGGCCGAGATCGCGGCGGCCGGATCGCCGGAGCGGGCGGCGCCAGCGACATCGTTGATCACCTTGTGAATGGTCACGGCGCGCGCCCGCTCGTCGGACGAGAGGTAGCGGTTGCGGCTCGACATGGCGAGACCGTCCGGCTCGCGGATGGTCGGATGGCCGACGATCTGGAGCGGCAGGTCGAGGTCGCGCACCATCTGCGTGACGACGGCGAGCTGCTGGTAGTCCTTCTCGCCGAAGAGGGCGATGTCCGGACCGACCTGCGTGAAGAGCTTGCAGCAGACCGTCGCGACGCCTTCGAAGAAGTGCGGGCGGAAATCGGTCTCGAGGCCGAGCGCTGCGCCCTTCGGCACGACGCGAGTCGCGGCGCCGTCGCGGTACATCTCTTTGACGACCGGCGCCCAGACGAGATCGCCGCCCGCAGCAGCTACCTTGGCGAGATCGTCATCGAAGGTGCGCGGATACTTGTCGAAATCCTCGTTCGGCGCGAACTGCGTCGGATTCACGAAGATCGATACAACGGCGCGGCTGCAGCGCGATTTCGCCGCGCGTACGAGGGCCGAGTGCCCTTCGTGGAGGGCGCCCATGGTCGGGACAAGGCCCAACGTCTCGCCGGCGCGCCGCCATCCGGCGACGATGCCGCGCAGCTCGCTGACGGTTCTTGCGACCTGCACGGTGGCCGATGTGCCAGCCGCTGACGCTCCAGCTCCCGAGGAGCCCTTGCTTGCCATCTGCCCCTCCGTCCGGTGCACGGTCAATTCTGCACCGCACCGCAAAGTAGTGCTGCGGCGTCCCCAGCAACAGGGGCCATACGACGAATTTCCGATGCCGGGGCGCGATCTGCTATTGTTCCGCCGAACGTCAGGCGAATCGACCCATCATGAGTCCCCGGTCAGAACCGTCAAAGGCCAAGCGCTCATGTCACTTGCACCACGCCATGCCGTCGGCGCGGCACACCCCGCCAGGGGCGCGACTTCCGCCTTGCCTACGCGCGACGAGATCAGCACCTATCATCTGCACGACGAGACACGCCTCGTCGGCGCCCTGATCGAGCGCGCGGTCTATACGGAGGACGAGCGCCGCCGCATTGGCGAGCATGCCCGCCGCCTCGTCGAGGCGGCCCGCGCGGACCGCCGGCGCCACGGCGGCCTCGACGCCTTCCTCGCCGAGTATGGTCTCACCTCCGAGGAGGGCGTGATCCTCCTCTGCCTCGCCGAGGCGCTGCTGCGCATCCCGGATACCCAGACGGCCGACGCGCTCATCGCCGAGAAGATGGCCGGCGGCCAATGGGAGCGCCACCTCGGCGCCTCCGACAGCCTGTTCGTCAATGCCTCCACCTTCGGCCTGATGCTGACAGGCAAGGTCGTGCGCCTCAAGGACGCGCGCGGCATGAACCCGTTGAACCTCGTGAAACGCATGGTCGCGCGCTCGGGCGAGCCCGTCATCCGCCAGGCGCTCCGGCAGGCGATGAAGATTCTCGGCGACCAATTCGTGCTCGGTCGCACTATCGGCGAGGCGATCGACCGGGCGCGCTCCTACGAACGGCGCGGCTATCGCTTCTCGTACGACATGCTCGGCGAGGCGGCGCGCACGGCCCGTGACGCGGAGCGCTATTTCAGCCGCTACGTGACGGCGATTGAGGCGGTCGGCAAGGCAGCAGGGCCGCTCGCCTCGCTGCACGGCGATGCGCTGATGGCGCGTCCAGGCCTCTCCGTGAAGCTCTCGGCGGTCCATCCGCGCTTCGAGCCCGGCAAGGAGGAGCGGCTGCAGCGTGAGCTCGTGCCGCGCCTCCGTGATCTCGCCCGCCGCGCCCGGGAGGCCGGACTGCCGCTCACCGTCGATGCCGAGGAGCAAGACCGACTAGACCTGACGCTCGATGCCTTCGCCGAAGTGTTCCTCGATCCCGTGCTCGACGGCTGGCCGGGCCTCGGCGTCGTCGTGCAGGCCTATGGGCGCCGGGCAATTCCCGTATTGCGATGGCTGAAGCGACTCTCCGACGTCAGCGGCAAGCGAATTCCGGTGCGCCTCGTCAAGGGCGCCTACTGGGACAGCGAGATCAAGTGGGCGCAGGAGCGCGGTTGGACCGACTATCCCGTGTTCACAAGGAAGCTACACACCGACGTCTCCTATCTGGCGGCGATGCGATTCCTCCTCTCCGATCCGGTCGCCTTCTTTCCGCAATTCGCGACCCACAATGCCCACTCGATCTCCTCGGGCTTGATCGCGGGCGGCAACCGCACGTTCGAGTTCCAGCGGCTGCACGGCATGGGCGAGGCGCTCTACGAGGCTGTCGTCGGCGACGGCACGGCTGGCCGCGTCTGCCGCATCTATGCCCCCGTCGGGGGGCATGAGGACCTGCTCGCCTATCTTGTCCGTCGCCTTCTCGAGAACGGCGCCAACACCTCCTTTGTCAATCGCCTCGCGGACGAGGATACGACGGCCGCCGAGATGGTCGTCGATCCCGTCGAGGCGGCCGAGCGCGAGTGGCAGTCCGGCCAGCTTGGCGCCGAGCGGACGCTGCCGAAGCCGACGGAGCTCTTTGAGCCACGCCTCAACAGCGTTGGCCTGCCGCTCTCCGAGCCGCGCGTGCGTGCCGATGCCGAAAAGGCGATCGCCAGGGAGCTCGAGGTGCAAATCGCTGCCGGCCCGATAGTCGACGGCAAGGTCACGGCCGGCGGGGACGAAGCCCGCCTCGCCCTCTGCCCGCACGACCGGCGCCAGCGCGTCGGCACGGTGCGCGAGGCGACCCCCGAGGATATCGAGCGCTCTATCGCGGCCTCGCTGAAAGCCGCGCACGCCTGGGATCGCCGCGGCGGTCACGAGCGGGCAAAGATCCTCGAGGCGGCCGCCGACCTCTACGAGCGCAACCGCATGCGACTCATGGCAGTGATCGTGCGCGAGGCCGGAAAGACCCTCGAGAACGCGCAGGCCGACATCCGCGAGGCCGTCGATTTCCTGCGCTACTACGCGGCTGAGGCGCGGCGGCTGTTCGCGGGGCCCGTGCCGCTTCCGGGGCCGACGGGCGAGCGCAACACGCTCGAGCTTCGCGCCCGCGGGCCGATCGCGGCGATCGCGCCCTGGAACTTCCCGAT
>DAORNH010000186.1:0-9074 GCA_035440865.1 Hyphomicrobiaceae bacterium
AGAGGTGAAGTGGAAAGGACAAGGGCGCGATGGTGCCCGAACCCATGCCGATCGGCACATAGACCGCATCGAGATCGGGCGCCGCGCGGAACAGCTCGAGGCCATAGGTCGCAACACCCTTGACGAGCAGCCCGTCGAAGGATGGCACCATGTGCAGTCCGCGCGCCTTGGCGAGCCGCGCTGCCTCTTCCTTTGCCTCGTCGAAATCGGCGCCGAACTCGATGAGCTCGGCGCCGAACGCGCGCATCGCCTCGTTCTTCTCGACGCTGTTGCCGTGCGGGACGAGGATCGTCGAGGGGATACCGACGGCGGTCGCAGCGCGCGCGATCGACTGGCCGTGATTGCCGCGCGTCGCGGTGATGACGCCGGGAACATCCGGCTGGCGGCGTTTGAGCTCGTCCATGTAGACGATGCCGCCGCGCACCTTGAAGGCGCCGCAGGGCGTATGGTTCTCGTGCTTGACGACGACGTCAACGCCCGTGCGCCGCGCGAGCAGCGGCCAGCGATGCTGCGGCGTCGGCGCGACGTGGCCATGCACCAGCTCGGCTGCGGCCTCGAGCTCAGAGAGTGTAAACAGCGGCTTCGGCATGGTCCCTAATCCTTGAGCTCGGGATGATTGCGGAAATGCTCGAGTGCCTCGGGATTGGCGAGCGCTTCCTTGTTGCCGATGGCTCGCCCCATGACGATGTCGCGTACGGCGAGCTCGGTGATTTTCCCTGACTTCGTGCGCGGGATGTCCGGCACCTGGATGATGCGCGCCGGCACGTGGCGTGGCGAGGCGCCGGTGCGGATCTGCGAACGGATGCGCTGCCGCAGCGCCTCGTCGAGCGAGCGGCCAGGCTCGAGCACGACGAACAGCACGACACGGACATCGCCGTCCTTGTCCTGGCCGATGACGATGGCTTCGCGCACCTCGGGAAGCTGCTCGACCTGACGATAGATCTCGGCCGTGCCGATGCGCACGCCGCCGGGATTGAGTGTGGCGTCGGAGCGGCCGTGGATGATCATGCCGCCGGTCGCCGTCCATTCGGCGAAGTCGCCATGGTGCCAGGTGTTGTCGAAGCGCTCGTAGTAGGCCTTGCGGTACTTCCGGCCGTCGGGATCGTTCCAAAAGCCGATCGGGCGCGAAGGGAAGGGATTGCGGCAAACGAGCTCGCCCTTGCCCGCCGTCATCGGCCGGCCGTCGCCGTCGTAAACGGCGACGTCGAGGCCAAGCGCTGCGCCCTGGATCTCGCCGCGATAGACGGCTGCCAGCGGATTGCCGAGCACGAAGCAGCCGACGATGTCCGTGCCACCCGAGATGGAAGCGAGGTGCAGGTCACTCTTAATATCCGAATAGACGTAGTCGAAGCTCTCAGCGACCAGGGGCGAACCCGTCGACATGACGGCGCGGAGAGCCGCAAGATCGTGCGTGCGGGCCGGCGCGAGGCCTGCCTTCTTCAGGCTGTCGATGTACTTCGCCGAGGTGCCGAAATGAGTGAAGCGCTCCTCGGCCGCATAGTCCCAGAGCACGTTGCCGTCCGGGTGGAAGGGAGAACCGTCGTAGAGCATGAGTGTCGCGCCGGTCGAGAGCCCCGAGACGAGCCAGTTCCACATCATCCAGCCGAGCGTCGTGAAGTAGAAGAGCCTGTCGCCGGCCCGCACGTCGGTGTGCAATTGGTGTTCGGCCGCGTGCTTGAGGAGCGTGCCGCCGGCCGAATGCACGATGCACTTCGGCACGCCCGTCGTGCCTGACGAGAACAGGATGTAGAGCGGGTGGTTGAAAGGAAAGCGCGGGAAGTCGGGGCGCTGCTCGGTCCGCTTGCTTAGCGCGTCGGCCCAGGTCGCAGAGCGCCGGCCGCCGGATCGAGACAGCGCAGAGGCCACTGCGCCCGCCTCGCCGATGTAGTCGACGACGATGACCTGCTCGACCGTCGGCAATCCATCGAGAACCGCCGCGAGCTTCTCGGCCATCTCGATCCGCTTGCCGCCATAATAGTAGCCGTCGCAGGCGATGAGGATGCGCGGCTCAATCTGACCAAAGCGGTCGAGGATGCCTTGCACGCCGAAGTCCGGCGAGCACGACGACCAGACCGCGCCGATCGATGCGGTTGCGAGCAGGCCGCAGATCGCTTCCGGCATATTTGGCAGGATGGCGGCGACGCGATCGCCCGCCGCGATGCCTGATGCGCGCCATGCCGCCTGCCCGCGCGCGACCTCGGCCGTCAGCGCCTGCCAGCTCAGGCGGCGGCTGACGCGATCCTCGCCGCGGAAGACGAGTGCATCGCGGTCGCCAGGCACGAGCGCTTGCAGGGCCGGGCGCAACAGGTTCTCGGCAAAATTCAACTCACCCTTGGGAAAAAAGCGCGCCTCTGCCACGCGTGCCTTGGCATCGATGTACGGCTCGGCACCCATCGCGCCGACGATACCAGTGAAGCGCCAGACGGCGGCCCAGAACCGCTCCGGTTCGCGAAGCGACCAGCGATGAAGCTCCGCCACGCTCGCAGCCGCGGCAGGCTCCCGTTCCCTCATCTCGCCGAGGAAGGCTGCGAGCCGCGTCGCTGAGGCAACGCCCGGACCCGGTCGCCACAACGGCCGAACATGCTCCGAGGAGACTACCGAGCTTGCCTCTTTGTCGCCCATCGGCTCAACCTCGATCCGTCGTCAGTTTGCCATGAGGCCATTGTCTAGTAGCATCACACGGGTTTGCACAGCACGGTGAGCGGTGCAAGCCTTGTCCACAAGGACGTCGCTTGCAGACGGAAGCCGGCTCTGGCTATAGCTCGATCGAGATGGCGTGATCCAGTATGGACGGACGCGACGGCGCGTGGGAGCCGTTCTTGGGCTGATGGCCCGGAGCCACAAGTTGGACCGGAGAGGAGGCGTCGCAAGAATGCGTGCTTTGATCCCGCGAGCGCGTCTGATGGCGGTGGCGATCGCCATCGTCGGCGGCCTGCTCCTGCTGATTGCAGCACCCCTCTTGTTCGGTCCGTCGTCCCGGCTGCGACTTGCAAGCGTCGTCGCCTCCGCCCGCGACAGCATGGTCATCACGGCTCCGGTGCGACTGTCGTCGACGGCACCACTCGTGATCGACGCGGGCAGCATCTTCTCGAGCGACATCCCGACGGCAAAGTCGCCGGTATCCGGTCGCATGGTGATCGACGGAGCCAGCATCGTCGTCTCGCAGCCCGAGCCCGGTCCGCACGCCAGCGACGATAGTGTAGTCCCGATCCTCAGCGTTCTCGTCGGCCCTGGCTTCGATCGCCTGACCATCCGCCGCACCGAGATCCGCTTCTCGCGGTCCGGCCGTCCCGGCGATCTCCTCGCCAATGTGTCCGCCGAGGTGACACGGCGCAAGCAGGGCCTCCACGCCAAAGGCAAGTTCACCTACCTCGGCCAGAGACTTCGCTTCGAAGCGACGACCGGTCCGATCGTCGCCGACATCAAGACCAAGCTGCGCCAGCCGCTGCGCCTCGTCGTGACGGGCGCATGGTTCAGCGCGGTCTTCGACGGCCATCTCGACATCGACGGCACCGTCTCGCTCGACGGCCAAGGCGAGGTCAGCATCAGCGATCCGCGCCGAGCGATGCGCTGGCTCGGCCTGCCGATCGGCAGCGGCGAAAGCCTCAGACGCACCCGCGCGAAAGGCACGGTCGTCTGGAGGAACAGGACGATTGCCTTCCAGACCGTCGCACTCGCCATCGACGGCAACGAGGCAACCGGAGCGCTGACAGTCGATTTCGAAGGCCCGCGCCCACTGTTCGACGGCACGCTCGCAGTGAAGACGCTCGACCTCACGCCCTATATCGAGCTCGAGAAGTCCGAGCCGGGCATGGCCCGCCGCGTCGAGCATCACCTCCCCCTGGCACGCGATATCGACATCGACATGCGCCTCTCGGCCGCCACACTGATCGTCGGGCCCCACAAGTTCGGCGGCGTCGCGGCGACGGTGGCGCTGAAGGCAGGCCGCCTCATTGCAGACATCGCCGAAATGGATTTCAGCGAAGGCACGATCGGTGGCCAGGTGCTGCTCGATCTCGCGGCCATGCCGACCGTGCTCGCGGTGAGGGGGCGCGCCCAGAATTTCGATCTCGCCCGCATCAGCAGCGCGCTCGTCGGCTTCGCGGCCGGCCAGGGTCCGGCCACGCTGACGGTCGATGCCAGCGCCCGCGGTGCGACCGCGATCGAGCTCCTGCGCTCCCTGTCGGGCAAGGCGTCGTTGGCGCTCAGCGAAGGCGGCCGTCTTGCCGTCGATGTCCGTCATCTCATCGATGCCGATGCGCCGAAGGACGATCTGCGCCGGCTGTGGGCCGCGGCCAAGCGTGGCTCCACCTCGTTCGACAAGCTCGAGATCAAGCTGTCGATGCGCAATGGCGTCGTTCAGAGCGAGCTTGTCGAGCTCGCGTCGGGTCCGGCAGGCGTCGCCGTGGTCGGCAGCTACAGTCTCATCAGCGACGTGCTCGACCTCAGCATCCGCAGGAGCAAAGGGGCATCTCTGGCTCCGGCCGGCAAGGCCGCGAGTGCGCGCGTCCTCGGACCGAGCGCCAATCCGGACATCGTCCGCTCGCCGAACTGAGCCCGGCCCCCGGCTCGACCTGTTGCAGCTCATGTGCCGACTGGCGCTGACCGACGATCGCTTGTCGCCGGCGCTTGCTGCAGGGCTCGGTCCGCTCTATCTCATCGGCAAACCTCCTCCGATAGCCTTCCTCACGCGGAACCAATCCCCATGCCGCCGGCCGCTCCAACGCCCGCCCAACTCGATCGCGCGGGCCTGATGACCTACCTCGCAGGCCTTGGCATCGAGACGCGGACCGTCGATCACAAGGCCGTCTTCACGGTCGCGCAGAGCAAGGAGATCGAGACCGGGCTTCCCGGCGGACACATCAAGAACTTGTTCCTGAAGTGCAAGAAGGGGCAGCTCCACCTCGTCGTCGCGCTCAATTCGACCGCGGTCGATCTCAAATCCTTGCACAAGTCGCTCGGCTCCGGCCGGCTGAGCTTCGGCAACGCGGAACTCCTCAAGGCGACCCTCGGTGTCGAGCCGGGCTCCGTGACGCCCTTCGCCCTCGTTAACGACACGGCGGGCATCGTCGCCGTTGCACTCGATGCGCGCATGATGCGGCACGACCTCCTCAACTGCCACCCGTTGACCAACACCGCGACGACTGCCATTGCTCGCGATGATCTGATGCGGTTTATCCGGGCCACCGGACACGAGCCGCGCGTCATCGAGCTCTCCGCCAATGCCCTGGGCGGTGCCGATTGACCCGTGCAGCCCTGGCGACGCGAGTGGCCCCTCGGCCCTCGGGCGGTCGCTCAGCAGAACTCGAGGAGTAGTGCATGGACTTCGGTAAGAAGCCCGCACCGGCCGGCGCCGGCGCCGGTGACCTGATCAAGGACACGACCACCGCGACCTTCATGAAGGACGTGATCGAGGCATCGCGCGAAGCGATCGTACTGGTCGATTTCTGGGCGCCTTGGTGCGAGCCCTGCAAGCAACTGACGCCGGCGCTCGAGCGCGTCGTGCGCGGCTACGGCGGCAAGGTGCGGCTGGTCAAGATGAACATCGACCAGAACAAGCAGATCGCCGCGCAGCTGCGCATCCAGAGCATCCCGACCGTCTACGCCTTCCGTGATGGCCGCCCTCTCGACATGTTCCAGGGCGCACTCCCCGAAAGCGGGCTCCGCCAGTTCATCGACCGGCTCGTCAAGGAGGATAGTGCCGGCGACATCGCCTCCGTGCTCGCCGAGGCGGAGGCCGCCTTCGAGGCGGGGGACCTGCAGGGTGCGGCCGAGATCTTCGCCGCAGTCCTCCAGGAGGATCGCCAGAACGTCCAGGCGCTCGCCGGTCTTGCGCGCTGTTACCTGAAGTCGGGCGACATCGCCCGTGCCGAGCAGACCATTGCGCTCGTACCGCCGGATCAGCGCTCTGTCGCGCCGATCTCGGGTGTTCAAGCCGCCATCGACCTCGCCAAGAGGGCGGCGAGCGCAGGCTCCACCTCCGAGCTCGAAGCCAAGGTCGCCGCCAATCCGGCCGACCACCAGGCGCGCATCGATCTCGCCATGGCGCATGCCGCCGCCGGCGACAAGCTCGGCGCCGTCGGCCAGCTGATCGAGAGCATCAAGCGCGACAAGGCATGGGGCGAGCAGGCAGCGCGCAAGCAGCTTCTCCAGTTCTTCGATGCCTGGGGCTTCAAGGATCCCGCCACCGTCGAGGGCCGCCGCCGCCTCTCCTCGCTGCTGTTCTCTTGAGCAGAACCGGGCCACCGACACGAGAGCGAGACCGGCATGCGGATCGCAGAGCGCTATCGAACCATCGGCGATTTGCCACGGCAGATCCCGATCTTTCCCTTGCGAAATGCGATCCTGCTGCCGCGCGCCGTGCTGCCCCTCAACATATTCGAGCCGCGCTATCTCGCCATGGTCGATTTCGCGATCCGCTCGGATCGCATCATCGGCATGATACAACCGTCAGGCGCCGTCAGCGTGACCGGATCGCCGCGTGAGCGAGACGCGAAACTCTGGCGCGTCGGCTGCATGGGCCGCATCACCGCCTTCCAGGAGCGCGAGGATGGCCGCCTCCTCATCACACTCACCGGGATCGCCCGGTTTCGGCCGGGAGCCGAGGTCACGAGCGAGCTTCCCTACCGCCAGGTCATCGTCGACAGCTCCGACTATGCCGACGACCTCACGCCAGGGATCGGTGCAAACGCGGTGGACCGGCCCCGCCTTCTCGGTGTGCTCAAGTCCTATCTCGAGCAGAAGCAGCTCGCCGCCGACTGGAGCGCGATCCAGCAGGCGGAGAGCGAGCGCCTGGTCAATGCCCTCTCCGTGCTCGCGCCCTACAGCGCTGAAGAGAAACAGGCGCTGATCGAGGCGAAGCTGCTCACCGAGCGCGCGGAGCTCCTGATCGCGCTCGCCGAGATGGAGCTCGCGGCCGCGCGTGGCGGTGGCGGCCCCGGCAATATCATGCAGTAAGCGAGAGAGCCGATGCCCGAGCCCGACGCGGAGCGCCCCGACCCGAAGCTTCTCGAGATCCTGGTTTGCCCGCTGACGCGCGCCCGCCTCATCTACGATCGCGAGCGCCAGGAGCTCGTGAGCCTCGCCGCGCGCCTCGCCTATCCCATTCGCCACGGCGTGCCGCAACTCGTGGAGAGCGAAGCGCGGGCTCTCGGCGACGAGGAGGTCGCACGCCTCGCCCGCGGCTGAGGTTCGCGCGTGGCAAGCCGATGCCGAACCGCGCCAGCGGAACCGGCAGCACACAGATCACATTTGTGTGAAAGCTACCACACACGCGGAAATTGCGACGCGCCGCTCAGCCTCCGTGCGCAAAGGAGTTGTTCGCGCTTAGTCGCATGCTAGTTTTTCGGCATTGTTTTGCGGCTGGGGGGCCAAAATGTCGAGTAGCAGTAACAGCAAGAGTACGAATGCGCGTGAGCGTCGCCTGCTTCAACGTCTGATGGCAGATCGGACGATCGATCGGCGGAATTTTTTCATCTCAGCAGCCGCGTTCGGAGCTGGTGTGGCTGCATCCGGCCCGATCGGGACTGCTGGCGCCCAGCAGGTTGCAGCGGCCGCCCGCCTGCCTATTGCGAGGACGGACCCGAGGCCTGAGGCGCGCTTGCGCCCCACATTCCACAAGGATGTGCGACGGCTCGTCGACCTCAATGCCACCAATCAGGGTGCTGCCTACTGGAACTTCGACACCTTCATCACGCCGGTCGACGACTTCTTCATCCGCAACGAGTACGCGACGCCACGCCCCGAGAGCGAGCCCCGCGTCAACCCGCGCACCTGGCGCCTGAAGATCCACGGTGACGGCATCGAGCGACCGCTCGAGATCGGCTACGAGGATCTCCTCAAGATGCCGTCGCGCTCCATCATCGCGACGATGGAGTGCGCCGGTAACGGACGCACGCTGTTTTGGGAGCAGCAAGGCATGCTCGAGGCGCCGACGAAGGTCGGCGGCACCGGCTGGGGCCTCGGCGGTATCGGGCAGGCCGAATGGCAATTTGTGCCGATGAGTCATATTCTGGGCCTTGTCGGTCTCCGGAGGGAGGCGCGATGGGCGCTCTTCTGGTCCGGCGTCGACAACAAGGAGGGCAAGCCGGGGGTCGAGGGCGACACGGGGCGCCCGCTCCCCGTGAAGGCGCTGCAGCGGCGCGGCGACGACATCGGCCTTGCCTTCAAGATGAACGGCAACGACCTCACGCCCGATCACGGCGCGCCGGTCCGCGCGATCGTTCCAGGCTGGTGCGGCGCCGCCTCCACGAAGTGGCTGACCGAAATCAAGATCTCGCGCAACAATTTCTGGGTCCGCCTCAACTCCAAGGCGCATGTGCTGATCGGCCCGAGCTACAGCCCGCCGCGTCCTGCTCCCGAGGACGAGTTCCGTCATATCACGGAGAAGGACATCCGTGGCGTCGCCGTCGAATGGTCGCCGCCGAAGTCGCTGATCACGGTGCCGCTTGTCCTCGAGAAGCAGCCGAAGTTCCCGCACAATTACCCCTTGAAGCCGGGTGAGCTGCCGACCCTCGCGGCCGGTCGACAGACGATCAAGGGCTACGCCTGGGCGCCGCAGTTCGGCGTCCGCCGTGTCGAGTATCGCATCGATGGCGGGCGCTGGCAGACCGCGACCATCCGCGAACCGAACCTCGGGCGCTATACTTGGGTACGCTTCGACTTCGACTGGGCACCGGCGGCGGGCCGTCATCTGGTCGAGACGCGCGTAACCGACAATGCCAAGCGCACCCAGCCGGAGAGCGTGCCCTATAACGAGGGCGGATTCGACTTCTGGGCCGTCCCAAAATTCCATATCAACGTGGTCTGACGGCCGGAGGCGGTGAGCTTCGGTCTGCGAGAATAGGGGGCACATCCCGATGCGGGGAAAATTTGCTTTGGAGCCGTCCACGACGGCGCCGGGCCGATCCATGTCGCGCCGCGCGCTGCTCAGCGGCATGGGTACGGCCATCGGCGCCGCGACGTCGCTGCATGCGGGATCAGCCCGCGCCGACAACCCCGTCGCAGGGTCGGCGACCGGAGACCGGCCGATGGCGCGGATGAGGTCGGCCGCCCGTTCGGTCAGCGCGGCTTCC
>DAORNH010000187.1:0-5455 GCA_035440865.1 Hyphomicrobiaceae bacterium
TCACGCCAACGCCTTCCTGCTCGCCGACAAGCTGGCAGCAGTGAGCGGCGTCGAGGTGCTGACGCCCGCCTTCTTCAACGAGTTCACGATCCGCGTGCGCGGCGATGCTGGCGCCGTCATCGAGAAGCTCGCGGCCAAGGGTGTGCTCGGCGGCATTCCAGTCTCACGGCTCATCCCGGGGAAGGCGCAGCTCGGCGACCTCATCGTCGTCGCCGCGACCGAAATCAACACCGACGACGACCGCACCGCCTTTGCGAAGGCAATCGGGGAGGTGCTTGCATGAGTTACCAGGCGGCGATCATGGCGCGTATCGCGGCGATCGACCCGAAGACGTTGCCAGTGTCGGCGAAGATGGCCTGGGCAAGTCATGTCGCTCGGACCGTCCGCCAGCCGGCCGACCAGCGGCTCGGCCTCGGCGACGTCCGCATGCTCGAGGCCTGGCCACGCGAACGCCTCGCCAAGCTCGAAGCGGCTCTCGACGACATCGATCGCATCGTCGATCGCGATCGCAATGAGCGCTGGAACGACGACGTGCGCGTCAAGGTCGCGCGGACCTATCTCTGACCGACATTCAAGAGGCTTGGATCACGACCATGACCATGAACACCCAAGGGCGGCCCACCGGCCCTGGAGCCGCAAGCCGGAGCGCCGTCGAGACATACTCCGGTCACCGTGGCCTCGACCACGAGGAGCCGCTGCTCTTCGAGCTCGGGGCGCCTGAAAAGACGGGCGTCGACCTCGTCGAGCCAAAATCGGGGAAGAGCCGCCTCGGCGGGCTGGAGCGCGCCGAGCCGATCGGTTTACCGGGACTGACGGAGCCGGAGACGGTCCGTCACTACGTGCGGCTTTCCCGCAAGAACTATGCGATCGACAGTGGCGTTTATCCGCTCGGATCGTGCACGATGAAGCACAATCCGCGCCTCAACGAGAAGATGGCCCGCCTCGCCGGCTTCTCGGACATCCACCCCCTGCAACCCGTGTCGACCGTGCAGGGTGCCATAGCGCTCATGGAGATGCTCGCCGGCTACCTCATGGAGCTGACCGGCATGAAGGCCGTGACGATGTCACCGAAAGCGGGCGCCCACGGCGAACTTGCCGGCATGCTCGCGATCAAGGCCGCGCACGAGGCGAAAGGCAGCAAGCGCAGTGTCGTGCTGGTACCGGATTCGGCCCACGGCACGAATCCGGCGACGGCCGCCTTCATGGGCTACTCGGTTCGCTCCATCCCGGCGAAGGATGACGGCACCGTCGCAGTCGAAGCCGTGAAGGCGGCGCTCGGGCCGGACATCGCGGCGATCATGCTGACGAACCCGAACACGTGTGGGCTCTTCGAGCCTGAGATCGCGGCGATCGCCGATGCCGTGCACGCGTCCGGTGCCTACTTCTATTGCGACGGCGCCAACTTCAACGCCATCGTCGGCAAGGTGCGGCCCGGCGACCTCGGCATCGATGCCATGCACATCAACCTGCACAAGACGTTTTCGACGCCGCACGGAGGCGGCGGACCGGGATCGGGTCCGGTCGTGCTGTCGGCGGCCCTTGCCCCGTTCGCTCCGCTTCCCTATGCGGTGCGGTCGGGCGACCAGTTCCGCCTGGTCGAGGACAGCTCGCAGGCAGACGAGCGCTCGCCCTTCGGCCGCCTCACGGCCTTCCACGGCCAGATGGGCATGTTCGTCCGCGCACTCACCTATATGCTGTCGCACGGCGCAGACGGCATGCGGCAGGCCTCGGAGGATGCAGTGCTCTCGGCCAACTACATCCGCGCCTCGCTCAGCGACGTCATGAGCCAACCCTTCGGCGACAAGCCTTGCATGCACGAGGTGCTGTTCGACGATGCCTGGCTGAAGGACACGGGTGTCACCACGCTCGACTTCGCGAAGGCCATGATCGACGAGGGATATCATCCGATGACGATGTACTTCCCCCTCGTCGTGCACGGTGCGATGCTGATCGAGCCGACCGAGAGCGAGAGCAAGTTCGCGCTCGATCAGTTCATCGGCTCGCTGCGCGGTCTCGCTTCGGCAGCAAAGAGCGGGAACGACAAGAGCCGCTTCAGCAACGCGCCGCTGCACGCGCCGCGCCGTCGCCTCGACGAGACGAAGGCTGCGCGCGAACCGCGGCTGCGCTGGCGTCCCCCTCAAGCCAAGCAGGCTGCGGAGTGAGCCATGCTCTTCATGGTGATCTCGACGCCGCGGCCCGAGCGTCCATCCGAGCGGGCCGCCGATCGCACCCGCTACTGGCCCTGGCTTGCAGCGCATGAAAGGGCCGGGCGCTGCAAAGGCGCTTGGGCAAAGGTCGGTCGCGGTGCCGTCGTGCTCCTCGATGTGGCAACGCATGACGAGTTGCACGCGATCCTGAACGAGTGGGCGGACATCATCCCGGCGACCTTCGAGGTGCTGCCGCTGATTGACACGTCGGCGGCGAAGGGCTTTCTCGCAGGCAAGGCCGGCAGCAGTCCGAGCTGACGCCCGATGCCAAATCTGGAGACTGCAGCATGCCCCGCAAGCTCATCTCGTCCGGCTCCCGTTTCGAGGCGGAGGTCGGCTATTCGCGCGCCGTTGTCGACGGCGACATGATCTTCGTCTCCGGCACCACGGGCTATGACTACAAAGCGATGTCGATCGCGCCCGAAGTCGAAGCCCAGTGCGTGCAGACCTTCGAGAACATCAAGGCGGCGCTCGCCCTCGCCGAGAGCTCGCTCGACGATGTCGTCCGTGCGACGTTCATCCTTCCCGACCGGGCGGACTGGCCGAAGTGCTGGCCGATCGTCTCGCGCTACTTCGGCAAGGTGCGACCGGCTTCGACCATGATCGTCGCGGGCCTCGCCGAGCCCGAGATGCGCATCGAGATCGAGGTGACGGCGAAGCGATCGCGCGGATGAGCGGGCCGTCGCCCTGGTGGTCGCCGAGCCGGCACGAGGACCGCCGGCCGCGGCTCATCCTGCGCAACCGCATCAAGGCGGCCTTTCGCGCCTGGTTCGAGGGCGAAGGCTTCACCGAGGTCGAGACGGCAGCCCTGCAGGTGTCGCCCGGAAACGAGGCGCATCTCCACGCCTTCGCCACCTCGATGATCGGCGACGATGGCCGCGCCGTGCCGCGCTACCTCCACACCTCCCCCGAGTTCGCCTGCAAGAAGCTGATCGCCGCCGGAGAGACGAGGATTTTCACGTTCGCCCCGGTCTACCGCAATCGCGAGCGCGGGCCGCTGCATCACCCCGAGTTCGCGATGCTCGAGTGGTATCGGGTCGGAGCGCCGTATCATCGGCTGATCGAGGACTGTGCCGAGCTGATGAGGAGGGCCGCGCTGATCACCGGGTCGGCGCAGTGGCAATTTCGGGAGGCGACTGCTGATGCGGCGGCGCAGCCAGTCCGCGTGACGGTCGCCGATGCCTTTGAGAGGTTCGCGGGCATCCACCTCCTTGAGGACGGCATAGGTGCCAACGGCAGCGTCGACCGGGATCGCTTCGCGGCGGCAGCCTCGGCACGCAGCATCCGCGTTGCTGCCGACGATACCTGGTCCGATGTTTTCAGCCGCGTCCTCGTCGAGCGCGTCGAGCCCGGTCTTCGCGGCATGAGCGCACCCGTGGTGCTCGACGAGTAT
The DNA here is from genome assembly GCA_035440865.1 of Hyphomicrobiaceae bacterium. Taxonomy (GTDB): domain Bacteria; phylum Pseudomonadota; class Alphaproteobacteria; order Rhizobiales; family Hyphomicrobiaceae; genus DAORNH01. The sequence continues at coordinate 3,601 of DAORNH010000187.1, forward strand.
CCGGCTCACGAGGCAGCACTCGCGCGCCGTGTTCCCCGCGACCCTCGCGTCTCCGAGCGCTTCGAGCTCTATGCGTGCGGTGTCGAGCTCGCAAACGCGTTCGGCGAGCTCACTGATGCGGGCGAGCAGCGCCGCCGCTTCGAGGCAGAGATGGACGAGCGCGAGCGGGTGTGGGGGGAGCGATATCCGATCGATGACGCGCTCCTCGCGGCTCTCGGGACCATGCCGCCGACATCGGGCATCGCCCTCGGCTTCGATCGGTTGGTCATGCTGGCGACGGGCGCATCGCGCGTCGATGATGTGATCTGGACACCGTTCGAATAGTCAGTCCGCTGCTTTTGCGTGCAAAATGTGCATCTCCAGAATGCACGATCGCGGATTTGTGAATTATCGTGACACGAGATGCCCGCTCGTGTATCAACCCTGTCACAAATAAGGGCCGGCCGCTCAGAGCCATTTCGCCCAAGTCTAGGGATGGGTACGGGTCAGGCGTACAGAAATTGTCCTGAGGGCGCTCAATTGAAGGCGCTGATGGCAGCTTCCGGATGATCTCGGGCGAGGCTTCAGAGCCTCGCCCGATTTGTTTTTGGGTCCCTCTATTTCGCGCTCCATGAGTGCGTCGCCCGCTTGTCGGCGCCGGACCCACGTACTTGCGCTCGCCGATCCGAGGCCTATGCTCGAGGCGCTCGACAATCGGGAGGTGGAGATGAGCTCGAAGCGCTGGGTGAAGCGACCGGACGATTCGACCTGGGGTGACTACGGGGCGGACGATCAGCTCGGCCGCATGAACGAGCTGACACCTCTCAAGGTCAAGCAGGGCATCGCCGAGGTGAAGGAGGGCCTCACCTTCTGCCTCTCCATGCCGCTCGACTACCCCGGCGGTTCGATCCTCAATCCGCGCCGCCATCCGCCGCAGATCCGCCCGACCTTGCGCAACAATAAGCCGAACTTCATCTACCAGGTCGCCTGGGACCATCCCGGCATGACCGACGTCATCAACGACGACATGGTGCTGCTGCACCTCCAGTACTCGACGCAGTGGGATACGCTTGCCCACGTCGGCGCGCTCTTCGATGCGGACGGTGACGGCAAGCCCGAGCCGCGCTTCTACAACGGGTATCAGGGCGGCGTGCACATCGTCGGCCCGATCGAGGGCAAGGACGCTGGCGCCGTCCCCGGCACCTTCGTCGAGAGCAAGGGCACCTCGTCGGCCAATGCGCTCGGCGTCGAGAACATGGCGGTCAAATGCCTGCAGGGCCGCGGCGTGATGATCGACCTGTTTGCCCACTTTGGGCGGCAGAGAAAGGCGGTCGGCTACGATGATCTCATGCGGATCATGGCAGCGGACGGCATCAAGGTGGAAGCGGGCGACTTCGTGCTGCTGAGAACGGGATTCGACGACGTCATCCTCGAGATGAAGAAAAAGCCCGATGCCCACATTCTCGAGAACATCTGCACGGGTCTCGACGGCTCGGATCAGCGGCTCCTGAAGTGGGTGACCGACAGCAGGCTCGTCGCCCTCATCTCGGACAACTACGCCGTCGAAATTCACAACGCGCCCTTGAAGCCCGGCCAGTGCGCAATGCTTCCCCTGCACCAGCATTGCCTCTTCAAGACGGGCGTCAATCTCGGCGAGATCTGGCGCCTCTCCGAACTTGCCGACTGGCTCCGGAAGAACAACCGGAGCCGGTTCCTGCTGACCGCGCCGCCCCTCAGGCTGCCGGGCGCCGTTGGCTCGCCGGCAACGCCCGTCGCCACGGTCTGAGCGACCACCCGAGACCGCCTGACGCCTCGGCGTCAGGTGATGCGGTTCAGTTCCACGACCTCCTTGCGTGCGATGTCGCGGAAGAGGCTC
>DAORNH010000187.1:5575-9068 GCA_035440865.1 Hyphomicrobiaceae bacterium
GCCCCGGCATGAAGGTGACGCCGAGCCCGGTGATCACCATCTCGCGCACCATGTCGAGGGAGGTACCCTCGTAGTCCAGCCGCAAGCGTGCACCGAACTCCTCGCAGAGCGCGATGACGACGTCGTGCAGCTGGTGGCCAGGTCCGAGGGTCAGGACCTCCAGGTCCAGCAGATCGGCTCGCTCGACGCGCTCCTTGGTGGCGAGCGGATGGTCGGCCGCGACGGTCAGGAACAGCGGCTCACGCAGGAGCTCGACCGAGACCAAGTCGTCGCCGCGTAATGGGAGCGGCGAGATGATGAAGTCGTGGCTGCCTTCCTCGAGGGCTCGAGGCAGGCTGTCCGGCATCTGCTCACGGACGTAGAGCTTGAGATCGGGATAGGCGCGATGGAGCGATGTGACGACCAGCGGCAGCAGGTAGGGGCCGACGGTCGCGGCCGTGCCGAGCTTCAGGACGCCTTTGAGGCTCGAATCGCCGGCCGCGGCCACTGTCTTGATGTCGTTCGAGTCTTTCAGGATGCGCCGGCTGATCTCGACGACCTGCGCGCCGATCGGCGTCAGCATCGTGCCGGAGCGGCTGCGCTCGACGAGCTGCGCGCCGAGCCGATCCTCCAGCGCCTTGATCTGCTCGCTCAGCGTTGGCTGCGTCGTGTTGGTCCGCTCCGCGGCACGTCGGAAATTACGCGTTTCGGCTAAAGCTACGAGATATTCGAGTTGGCGAATACTTGGCATCTGGCGCCTCCGTGTTTAGCTCCGACCATGGTCCGTGAGCTGCCATGACCGATAGATGCGCCCTATGGGACGCTCTGCCCAGACGACATCGCATATTCCGATCAATAGACAGCGGCGGGGCGATGGGAGGACCTGCTTCGGCAGCCCCGATGGCGTGCGCCCTGCCACCTGGTCAGCCGCCCTTGCCCTCGAGGTCCTCGCGCAGAATCTCAAGCCGCAGCCAGTCCTCTTCGGCCGCGGCGAGTGCGGTCGCGGCCTCGGCCAGGCGCCGCGTCGCCGCATCGAAGCGCTTCGGGTCGCGCTGATAGAGGCCCGGCGCCGCAATCTCCGCCTCGAGCTTGCCGATCTCCGCGGTGAGCTTGTCCATGGTCGCCGGCAGGGTCTCGAGCGCGTGCTTGTCCTTGAAGGAGAGCTTGCGCGCGCGTGGCGCCTGAATGGCGGGGGCCGGCGTCGTAATGTCGAGGGCTCGCGCATCTCGCCGGCGCGCCCCACCATCCGACGGCAGGTCCCGGCCACGCCTCTGCGCGAGCATGTCATTGTAGCCGCCCGCATACTCGGACCAGCGCCCGTCCCCCTCGGCCGCCAGCACCGACGTCACTACTCGATCGAGGAAATCGCGGTCGTGACTGACGAGCAGCACCGTACCCTGGTAGGCGGCAAGCATCTCCTGAAGGAGATCAAGCGTCTCGAGGTCGAGGTCGTTCGTCGGCTCGTCGAGGACAAGCAGATTCGACGGCCTGGCGAGCGCGCGCGCGAGCATCAGTCGACCGCGCTCGCCACCCGAAAGGGCCGACAAAGGCGTTCGCGCCTGTTCGGGCTTGAACAGGAAGTCCTTCATATAGCTCGCGACGTGCCGGCCAATGCCGTTGATGACGACGCTGTCGCCGCGCCCCCCGGTCAGCGCGTCGGTGACCGTCCAGGCCGGCTTCAGCTCGTCGCGTTTCTGGTCGAGCGTGACCATCTCGATGCCCGTGCCGAGGCGGAGCGTGCCTTCGTCGGGCGCCAGCTCGCCGACCAGCATCTTGATGAGCGACGTCTTGCCGGCGCCGTTCGGGCCGACGATGCCGATGCGGTCGCCTCGCATGACCCGGAGCGAGAGATCATGCACGATCCGCGTGTCGTCGAAACTCTTACTGATCCGCGTCGCCTCGATGACCAGGCGGCCGGATTGTCCGCCCTCGGCCGCGGCCATCACGACATTGCCGTCGCTGTTGCGCCACTCGCCTTGCGGCGCAGCTCGTGCATTTCGGCAACGCGGCGCACGTTGCGCTTGCGGCGCGCCGTGACGCCGCCGTGCATCCATTCCTGCTCGCGGGCGATCTTGCGGTCGAGCTTGTGGCGCTCGTCGGCCTCGCGGTCGAGCTCGCCGTCGCGCCATTCCTCGAAGGAGGCGAAGCCTTGGTCGATCCGTCGTGTGCTGCCGCGGTCGAGCCAGACGATGGAGCGCGACAGCGTCTCGAGGAAGCGGCGGTCATGGCTGATGACGACGAGCGCGCAGTTCTGGCTCGCGACCTCCTTCTCGAGCCATTCGATCGCCGGAAGGTCGAGATGGTTCGTCGGCTCGTCGAGGAGGAGAATGTCGGGGCGGGGGGCCAGCGCCCGGGCTATCGCCGCACGTCGCGCCTCGCCGCCGGAAAGCGTTGCCGGTTCCTCTTCGCCCGAGAGGCCAAGATGATCGAGCAGGCGGCGTGCGCGGCTCTGGTCCCCCATCGGTCCGAGGCCTGCCTCGACGTAGGCAAGCGTCGAGGTGAAGCCGGAGAGGTCTGCTTCCTGCGGCAGGTAGCGGAGCACGGCGCTCGGCGCGAGGAAGCGCTGGCCCTTGTCGGGCTCCACGGTGCCGGCGGCTATGCGCATCAGTGTCGACTTGCCCGAGCCGTTGCGGCCGACGAGGCAGATGCGATCGCCGGGAGCGACAAGCAGCGATGCGCCCTCCAGCAGCGGCGTGCCGCCGAACGTCAAGTGCACATCGTCGAGGGTCAGCAGCGGTGGTGCCATGGCGGGCTACGTCGCCTTTGCTTTCTCGAGGACGGCAATGAAAAAGCCGTCGGTGCCATGCGAGGCGGGCGAGAGAAGCAGCGTATCGGCGCTGCCATCGGCGGACGCGGGACAGTCGACGCCCGGCATGGCCGCGGCCCACGCCTTCGCAGTCGGCACAACCGTGAACTCGGGCCGCTCCGCGATGAAGGCCGCCACCTGGTCGGTGTTCTCCTCGGGCAGTACCGAGCAGGTCACGTAGACGAAGCGGCCACCGGGCTTGACGAGGGCGGCGCCGAGCGCGAGCACGGCGCGCTGCTCCGCCTGCCGCTCGGCGATGCTCTGTGGCTTCACGCGCCACTTCGATTCGGGCCGCCGTCGCCAGACGCCTGAGCCGGTGCACGGCGCATCGGCAAGAACGACGTCGAAACGGGGCCCGAGTGCCGTGAGTGCCGCCTTGTCGCCGCCAGCCAGCACCTGGACATTGCGGGCGCCGGCGCGCTTCAAACGTTCGAAGATCGGCCTGAGCTGAGCCTTGTCGCGATCGTAGGCATAGATTTGGCCGTTGTTCTGCATGCGCGCGGCCATGGCGAGCGTCTTGCCGCCGGCACCGGCGCACAGGTCAAGCACTTGGTGTCGCGGACCGGCACCGGCGAGCTGCGCTGCGATCTGGCTGCCTTCGTCCTGCACCTCGAACCAGCCCTTGCCGTGCGCGGCGTCCGCTTCCACATTTGGCGTGCGGCCCGCGCCGACCGGAGGCGGAATGCGGGCGCCCGTCGGTGACAGCGG
>DAORNH010000188.1:0-1070 GCA_035440865.1 Hyphomicrobiaceae bacterium
ATCACGGGTGACTCGAACTCGAACGTGCTCTCGTCTCTCGGCGGCGCGGACACGATGCGCGGCGGCGGCTCGCTCGCGGGACGCTTCGCGGTCGACGCACCCAATGCCGCGGTCGGCCAGTTCGTCTACGTGACCGTGACCCGCACGCTCGGCTGGGACCTGGACGGCACCGGCGGCGCCGCGATCGAGAACATCGCCGTCCTCCAGGTCGGCGCCACGCTGACGATCAACGATCTCCTGCTGTTCTGAGACGCAAAACTCAGTAGGAGATCCGCGCGAGGCGGCGCAGTTCGTCGGCGGTCGTCGTCGGCAGGCCGAAGAACTCGAGGTAGGCCGGGATCTGCTCGAACAGCATGTCAGTGCCGACCTGATAGGCGCAGCCTCGCGCCCGGGCCGCGGCCAGCAGCGGCGTGATCTCCTGCTTCATCACGACCTCGCCGACGAAGGTCGCCGGCGACAGCTGATCGACATCAACGGGCAGCGGATCACGTTCGCTCATGCCGAGTGGCGTCGCATTGACCACCACATCGAAACCGGCCGGATCCTTCGAGCCGACCACGAGCTCGATCGCCGGATAGTGCGCGCGAAGGCGGCCAGCGAGGCCACCCATGCTCGCGGCACTCGTATCGTAGAGGGCAAGCCGGCGAACGCCGGCCTTGGCGAGCGAGGCAGCGATCGCGGCGCCGACGCCGCCCGCGCCGACGACCAGGGCCGAAGCACCTCCGACCCTCACACCCTTGCGCGCGACGCCGCGCACGAAGCCTTCGCCGTCGAACATGTCGCCGATGAGCCGACCGCCGGCGCCCCGCCGCACGGCGTTGCACGAGCCCGCGACCTTCACCGTCGTCGTCGCCTCGTCGAGCAGGGCGACCGTCGTCACCTTGTGCGGCATGGTGATGAGTGCGCCGGCGAAATTGGTGAGCCGCACGACGAGGCGGAGAAAGCCCGGATAGTCCACTGCTTCGCAACCCATCGGCACGACGACGGCATCGATGCCTGCGGCCTCGAAATACGGATTGTAGATCATCGGCGCCTTGAAGGCCGTCGTCGGCACGCCGAGATGGGCGATC
>DAORNH010000188.1:1104-5408 GCA_035440865.1 Hyphomicrobiaceae bacterium
TGTTGCAAGGCCGCGTCCTGCCCCATAGTGCTCGTTCCAGTGGCCGACCATAGGCTCTCGAGCCGTCGAAGGATACGACCTTGCGCCCTGCTATCGCGACCGTCTGCCTGAGCGGCGTCCTCAACGAAAAACTCGAAGCGATCGCCGCCGCCAGGTTCAAGGGTGTCGAGCTCTTCGAGAACGATCTCCTCGCCTATAGCGGCACGGCAAAGGACGTGCGCCGCATGGCGGCCGACCTCGGCCTCGAGATCATCACCTATCAGCCCTTCCGCGACTTCGAGGGCATGCCGCCCGAGCGGCGCGATCGCGTCTTCCAGCGCGCCGAGCGCAAACTCGACACCATGCAGGAGCTTGGCTGCAACCTCCTCATGATCTGCTCGAACGTGTCGCCCGAGAGCCTCGGTGGCATCGAGCGGGCGGCGGCCGACCTCCATGAACTCGGCGAGCGCGCGAAGAAGCGCGGCTGTCGAATCGGCTTCGAGGCGCTCGCCTGGGGGCGCCACATCAACGACTATCGGGATGCCTGGGAGGCGGTGCGGCGCGCCGATCATCCGGCCGTCGGCCTCGTGCTCGATACTTTCCACATCCTCGTGCGCAAGACGGACCTGGGTCCGGTCCGCGCCATCCCGCCGGACAGGATTGCGCTCGTGCAGGTCGCGGACGCGCCGCTCCTCGACATGGATTATCTGAGCTGGAGCCGGCACTATCGCAATTTCCCGGGCCAGGGCGACCTGCCGCTGCAGGCCTTCATGCAGGCGTTGCAATCGACCGGCTACGACGGGCCACTCTCGCTCGAGATCTTCAATGACCGATTCCGGGCGGGCTCGGCGCGAAGCGTGGCCGTCGACGGTCATCGCTCGCTGATCTTCATGCTCGACCAGACGCGGGCGGAGGCCGGTCCGCAGAAGAACCTGCCCGAGCCGCTGCCGCCCCGCTCGCGCCTGCTCGGCACGTCCTTCATCGAGTTCGCGGTCGACGAGGACGAACTACCACGCTTCGAGACGCTGCTCTCTGGTCTCGGCTTTGCGAGATCGGGCGAGCATCGCTCGAAGGCGGTGATGCGCTGGACGCAAGGGGCCATCAACGTCGTCACGAACACCGACAAGGACGGATTTGCTCACGCGTTCCATCTGACCCACGGCACGGGGGTATGCGCGATCGGCCTGGCAGTCGAGGATGCTGAGGCCACGCTCGCCCGCGCGACGGCGCTGCTCGATCAACCCTTCACGCAGGCAGTCGGTCCGGGCGAGCTCGAGATTCCGGCGATCCGCGGGCTCGGCGGCAGCATGGTCTACTTCCTCGATCGGAAGGGCGATCTCGCAAAGGTCTGGGAGATCGAGTTCAAACCGGTGGCGCAGACAAGCCTGGGCGCGGACGCGGGGCTGATCGCGGTCGACCACATCTCGCAGTCGATGCACTATGAGGAGATGCTGACCTGGCTCCTCTTCTACAACTCGCTGCTCGACGTGATGAAGCCGCCCGAGCAGGATGTGCTCGATCCGGGCGGCGTCGTGAAGAGCCAGGTGGTGCAGACGGCGGACGGCGCGCTCCGCCTCGTGCTCAATGCCTCGCAGTCGGGCCGGACGCAGTCATCGCGCTTCCTCGCGGAAGCGTTCGGCTCGGGCGTCCAGCACATTGCCTTCGCAACGTCCGACATCTTCGCGACCGTCGCGCGGCTCGAGCAGGCCGGCGTCATGGTGCTGCAGATCCCCGAGAACTACTACGACGACCTCGAAGCCAAGACCGACCTATCGCCTGAGGCGCTCGACCGATTGAAGAGGCACAACATCCTCTACGAGCGCGACGGCGGCGGCGAGTATTTCCAGGTCTACACCGAGACCTTCGGCGACCTCATCTTCTTCGAGATCGTCGAGCGGCGCGGCGGCTACAAGGGCTTCGGCGCGACCAACGCGCAAGTGCGCCTCACCGCGCAGTCGCGCGGCAGGAAGGCTTGAGCGCCGCGTTGCTGCCGCATGCGCCGGGCCGTTGCGTCAATTCGTGTCGACCGCCACCTTGTCACGAGTCTTCTTTATGCCAGGCAGCAGCGGCACGATGAGCACGATCGCGGCGAGCACGAGGCAGACGAGCGAGATCTTGCGCTCGAGGAAGATCCAGAAGCCGCCGGCCGATTCCGCCGCCGACATGGTGAGCGACTTCCTGAGCTCGGTATCGAGCCGCGGACCGAGCACGTAGGCGAGCACGAGCGGGGCCGGCTCGTAGCCGAATTTGCGGAAGAGGTAGCCCGCAACGCCGAACACGGTCATGACGAGCACGTCGAAGGCCTTGTTCTCCGAGGCGAACACGCCGACGACGCAAAACATCAGAATAAGCGGGAAGAGGATGTTGTAGGGCACCTTCAGCACCTGCACCCACATGCCGATGAGCGGCATGTTGAGGATGAGCAGCATGATGTTGCCGATGTACATGCTGGCGACAATGCCCCAGAAGATGTCCTTCTGGTTCTGCATCATCATCGGCCCCGGCTGCACGCCGTGCACGACGAAGGCGCCGAGCAGCAGCGCCATCACCACGTTCGGCGGGATGCCGAGCGTCATCAGAGGGATGAAGGCGCGTTGTTGGCAGCCTCGGGGCCTGCGACGCCCTCGATGGCGCCCTTGCCGAAATTCTCCGGGTTCTTCGAAGCCTTGCGCTCGATCGCGTAGGATGCGAAGGCCGCGATCACGGCGCCGCCACCCGGCAGCACGCCGAGGAAGAAGCCGAGCACCGTGCCGCGCACGATTGCCCATTTCGAGGCTGCCCAGTCCTTCACCGAGGGCCAGAGGCTGCCGATGCGCGCCGTGATAATCTCGCGCTTCAGCTTGGATTCGAGGTTCGCGAGGATCTCTGCGACGCCGAACAACCCCATGACGATCGGCACGAGGCCGACGCCGTCGACGAGCTCGAGCCGGTCGAAGGTCATGCGCGCCTGCGCTGTGATCGGATCAAGCCCGACGAGGCCGAGCACGGTGCCGAGGCAGGCCATCAGCAGCGCCTTGGCGAGCGAACCTTGCGTCATGAAGGCGAGCAGCGTGAGGCCGAGCACCATCAGCGAGAAGTACTCGGGCGGACCGAAGGCCACGGCAAAGCGCGCGAGGATCGGCGCGACCAGCATCAGGAGTACGATCGAGAACGTGCCGGCGATGAACGAGGCCATCGCGGCCATGCCGAGCGCGGGTCCGGCGCGGCCGCGCTTTGCCATCTCGTGGCCGTCGAGGCAGGTGACCACGGATGCCGCCTCGCCCGGGATGTTGACGAGGATCGACGTGGTCGAGCCGCCGTACATCGAGCCGTAGTAGATCCCCGACATCATGATGATGCCGGCCGCCGGGTCCGACTTGAGCGTGACCGGAAGCAGCAACGACATCGCCGTCACCGGCCCGATGCCGGGGAGCACGCCGACGAGCGTGCCGATGAACACGCCGATGAAGCAGGCGATCAGATTCTTGCCGAGCGTCGCCACGGTGAAGCCGAGCTTCAGGCTGGTGCCGACATCCTGCATGGCGGCGAAGAAATTCGTCAGAAGGTCCACGGGTCGCTAGCCTCTCACCAGAACTTCAGCAGGGCGAGCTTGCCGCCGACGAACGCGAGCACGGCGGTGATGTAGCCGAGCCCGAGGTTTACAAACTTGAGGAAGACGCGGAAATGGGCGCGCAGGTGATCCTCGATCGCCGGGATGACGATGCCGCCCGGCAGCTTGATCGGTTCGGCGAGGATGCCGCCGGGCAGCTGGATGCGCAGAACTTCCGTCATCACGCCCCAGATGCCGACCGTGGCGATTAACGCGACCGGTATCGCCACCCACCAACGTACGGGGTCGATGAAGAACATGCAGAGCAGCAGGAGGCCGAGCACCAGAATGATGAAGCCGACCGTCTCGAAGAAGTAGCCGAGGATCAGAAGCGCGGCGACGATCGCGATGATCTTCGGCCAGCGCGTGCCGTGCCAGAGTGTGGTCACCGGCTGGCCGGCACCCGAGGCGAGCGTTTGGACGAGCACCACCGCGCCGAGGCCGACCATGCCGAGGCCGAGCCAGAAGATGGCCCCGCCCGGACCCGGCTCATTGAGCTTGCCGATTCCGAGATCGTAGCCGAGCCAGGCGACAATGCCGCCGAGAATGAACCAGAAACCCGCTCCGATCACCTCGGAGTTCAAGATCAAGCGTCCCACCGTCGTCTCCCCCGAGCCGGCCATTTTCAGCCGGGCTATTTCTTGGCGCCGAGCCCGAGACGCTCGACCGTTGCCTTCTGGTCCGCGACCTGCTCGGCCACGAACTTCGTGTAAGCGGCGCTGTCCATGTAGCGCTC
>DAORNH010000188.1:5418-8922 GCA_035440865.1 Hyphomicrobiaceae bacterium
AGTCGTAGCGCGCCATGATCTCACGCGGCTTCGGATCCGCCAACGCGACCTTGAAGGCATCGTGAAGCTTCTTGACGATGTCGGGGTGCATGCCCCGCGGCCCACCGATGCCGAAGGGGCTGTCGAAGACGAACGGGAATCCCTCTTCCTCGAGCGTTGGGACGTTGGGGAGCCGCGAATTGCGCGCCTTCGTCCAGATCACGAGCACGCGCATCGTGCCGGCATCGGTGTGCGGCCACCAGCTGGCGCCGCCCGTATTGCACATGATGTGGCCGCCGAGGAGGGCGGCCTCCGACCCCTGGTTGAACGGAACATGCGTGAACTTCACACCCGCCTTCAGCGCGATCTGCTCCATGCCGATGTGCAGCGAGGTGCCGGCGCCGGGCGAGCCGTAGGTGAGCTTCCCCGGGTTCGCACGGGCGAAGTCGATGAGGTCCTTGAAGGTTTTGAAGGGGCTGTCGGTCCTGACGGTGACACCGAACAGGAACCCCGAGAGATGGATGATGTAGCTGAAGTCGCGGATCGGATCCCAGGTCACCTTCTGCGTGAAGGGGAGGCGGAAGATCGTGATCGGAATGTGCGAGATCACGTATCCGTCCGGCTTCCCCGTCGCGGCCATCACGGCAGGTCCTGCGGTGCCAGAGGCGCCCGTCTTGTTCTCGACGACGACGGGCTGTCCAAGACGCGCGGACACGACTTCGCCCATGGCGCGATGCCAAAGGTCGATGCCGGTTCCCGCCGACCACGGCATGATGAGTGTGATCGGCTTCGAGGGAAAATCCTTCGGGTCTTCCGCGAGAGCCTCGCCGGGCAGCAGTGACGATGCTGCCGCCGCGGTGCAGGCCCCGAACATGAACTGTCGACGGCGCATCGTATCTCCTCCCGAGACCAGTACCGAGTGGACCCTATTTCTTGGCGAGCCCGAGCTTCTCGACGAGGCCCTTCTCGATCTCCACCTGCTGGGTGACGAACTTCACGTAGTCGTCGGTCCCCATGTAGCGCTTCGGATAGTCGTACTTCTTCATGAGCTCGAGCACCTTCGGATCGTCGACGGCGACCTTCAAGGCGTCGTGCAGCGTCTTCACGACCTCCGGCGCCATGCCCTTCGGCCCGGCGAAACCGAAGGGGCTGTCGATCACGAAGTTGAAGCCGGTCTCCTTTAGCGTCGGCACCGTCGGCCAGCGTGGATTGCGGTCCGCGGTCCACAGGACGAGGAGGCGGAACTTGCCCGAGTCGACCAGCGGCGCCCACCCGGTCGCGTCGGCATCCGCCATGACGTGGCCGCCCTCGAGCGCAGCCCAGCCCTCGGGCCCACCCTTGAAGGGCACGTGCGTGAACTTGACGCCGGCCTGCAGCGCGATCTGCTCCATGCCGAGGTGCAGCGAGCTGCCAGCGCCGGGCGTCGCATACGTCATCTTGTTGGGATTGGCGCGTGCGAAGGCGATCAGATCCTGAAACGTCTTGAACGGGCTGTCGGCGCGCACGACGACGCCGAACGTGTAGCCCGAGAGATGGATGATGTAGCTGAAGTCCTTGAGCGGATCGTAGGTCGCCTTCTGGATGAAGGGGAAGCGGAACACGGTGACCGGGATCTGCGAGATCGTGTAGCCGTCGGGTTTGGCGTTGGCGGCCATCGCAGCCGGACCGGACGTGCCGGTACCGCCGGTTCGGTTGTCGACGGTGATTGGCTGGCCGAGGATGCGCCCCGCAGCCTCGCCGAGGGCGCGATGCCACAAGTCGACGCCGCTGCCCGCGGGCCAGGGCACGATCAGCGTGATCGGCCGGTTCGGAAACTTGTCCTGCGAAAAGGCTGGGCCTGCGGCGAGCATGCCGGCGGCGGCGGCCGAAGAGGCGAGAAAGTCGCGGCGCTTCATGGGCGAAAGCTCCTCGAATGTGACGTGGCGGTGGTTAGTCCTTCTTCACGAGGCCGAGCGCGGTGACGACCGCTTTCTCCTTCTCGTAGAGTTCTGCGACGAACTTCGCGTAGTCGGCCGTCGCCATGTAGCGGGGCACGAACTGGTACTTCTTCATGACGACCTTCGCCGTCTCGTCCTCGAGCGCGACCTTGAAGGCATCGTGCAGCGTCTTCACGACCGCGGCATCCATCCCCCTCGGCCCTGCGATGCCGAACGGGCTGTCGAAGACGAAGGGGTAGCCTTGCTCGGCGAGCGTCTGCGCCTCCGGGAACTCGGGGATGCGCTTCTCGCTCCAGACGGCCAAGACGCGGAGCTTGCCGGCGAGCGCGAGCGGGATCCAGTCCGTGCCGCCGGCGAGGCAGGTGATGTGCCCGCCCTCGAGCGCCGCGACGCTCTCGACGCTGCCCTTGAATGGGACCTGCGTCCACTCGACCTTGGCGTGTCGCGCGATCTGCTCCATGCCGAGGTGAAGCGAGGTGCCGGCGCCGGGCGAGCCGTAGGTCACCTTCCTCGGATTGGCGCGCGCGTATTCAATGAGATCCTTCAGCGACTTGTACGGGCTGTCGGCGCGCACGACCGTGCCGAACAGGAAGCCCGACATGCCGATGATCCAGCTGAAGTCCGTGAGCGGGTTCCAGGTCACCTTTTGGATTGAGGGCTGGCGGAGCACCGTGATCGGAATGTGCGAGATGGTGTAGCCGTCGGGCTTCGCACTCGCCGCCATGGTCGCCGGGCCGAGCGTGCCTGCGGCGCCAGCCTTGTTCTCGACGACGATCGGCTGGCCGAGCGCCTTCTCGGCGGGAACGGCCATCGCGCGATGCCAGAGGTCGGTGGCACTCCCCGCCGGCCACGGGATGATGAGCGTGACGGGCCGGCTCGGGAACTTCGCTTGTGCCAGGGCCGGGGCAGCGAGCGATCCAGTAGTCGCGATTGCGGCTCCGGCGCCAGCGATGAGCGACCGGCGGTCGATGAGATCAGTCATGTGTCCTCCCTTTGGACGTTGCGGCTCTCATGTTCCGGTCACCACTCATCGGGCGCGACATCGGGGGCGCGCGCCGGTTCCGTGGTCGAGGCCTTTGCGGCCTTCAGTTCCCGGAGCAAAAGCTGTGGACGATGTTCAAATCACTGTCTGGGCGCAGCATCTCCCTGTCTGACGGCTCGTGCGATGGCGCTGCGAGCCTGGAGAGATGGAGAGATCAAGTGATGACCCTTTCGAAGCAAGGCTGGGGCCTGGCTCTTGTCGCGGCGATCGCCATGGTTTCGACCGTGGAGGAGGCGGCAGCACTGCCGCCGGGCCAGCATCACTGCGGACCAAGCAAGCAGATCAGCCGTGCAACGTCCAGTGACGGCAAGTGGTGCGTGACCAAGTTCAGCACACCCGTCTGCAGGCGCGACCCGAGGACCGGAAAGGATGTTCTTATCGGCACCGAGACGAAGACGCAGAAGGAGGAGGGCGCATGCTCCGCTTCGAGCCGACCGACCCGGCCGTTCAAGCCGGTCGCGCCGCCGCACCTGCGCCCGGTGCGCCCGCCGGTCTTTGCGAGGCGAGGGGCGCGCGCCTGACGCAGCGACGCCGAAACGATCTCCG
>DAORNH010000189.1:0-8603 GCA_035440865.1 Hyphomicrobiaceae bacterium
CTTCACGAACTCGGGGATCTTGTCGACGCTGCCGATCTCTTCGAGCATCTTGAGCGCGGCCTCGTTGGCGCCGCCGTGCGAGGGACCCCAGAGGCACGCGATTCCGGCCGCGATGCAGGCGAACGGGTTGGCGCCCGAGGAGCCCGCGAGACGCACCGTCGACGTCGAGGCGTTCTGCTCGTGATCGGCGTGCAGGATCATGATGCGGTCGATTGCGCGTGAGAGCACGGGGTTGACGACATAGGGCTCGCAGGGCACCGCGAAGCACATCTGCAGGAAGTTCGACGCGTAGTCGAGGTCGTTCCTTGGATAGATGAACGGCTGACCGATCGAGTACTTGTAGGCCATCGCCGCGATCGTCGGCATCTTGGCGATCATGCGGTGCGAGGCGATCATGCGATGCACGGGGTCATCGATGTTCGTGCTGTCGTGATAGAAGGCCGACAGCGCACCGACGACGCCGCACATCACCGCCATCGGATGCGCGTCGCGCCGGAAGCCCGAATAGAAGCGCGTCATCTGCTCGTGCACCATCGTATGGCGCGTGATGGTGCTCTGGAACTTGTCGAGATCGGCCTTGGTCGGCAGCTCGCCGTTGACGAGCAGGTAGCAGACCTCGATGAAATTCGACTTCTGGGCGAGCTGCTCGATCGGGTAGCCGCGGTAGAGGAGGATGCCTTCCTCGCCGTCGATATAGGTGATCTTGGACGAGCAGTTGGCCGTCGAGGTGAAGCCCGGATCGTAGGTGAAGCAGCCGGTATCGCGGTAGAGCCGGCCGACGTCGACCACGTCGGGACCGATGGTGCCCGACCGGATCGGCATCTGCACCTGCTTGTTGTTGACGATCACGGTCGCTGTGCGATCCGCCTCGGCTTTACGTGCCGGTCCGCCCGCCGATCCACTCTGTCCACTCATGGGTCCCGTCCTTCGCTCGGCCGGCAAGCTGTCGCTGGCCAGCCTCTACGCCACCATCTCGCATGTGCGTAAACCAGAATAGCGCCAGCGGCAACCGGATGGCGAGCCAAACGAAAGAAGGGTAAGCGCGGCAGGTTGGCGCGAGGATAGCGAGGCCTCTCCAGCCCGCCGATCAGGCGGCAGACATAACGGCGTTGTCGATGCGGCCGGTCTCGATATAGCTCGCGACCCGTGCAGCCAGGACCGGTGACAGCAGGAAGCCATGGCGATAGGCGCCGTTGACGACGATCGAACCGTTGTGCCCGATCACGGCCTTGGGGATGTTGTCGACGAAGGCCGGCCGGACCCCGGTCGCAAGCTCGACGATCTCGGCCTCGGCGAAGCCTGGGTGCAGCGCAAACGCGGCGCCGAGCAGGTCAAGCGCGGAACGCACCGTAACGAGGCCCGCGTCGCTGCGCTCGATGACGGTCGCGCCAATCATGTAGTGCCCATCGCCCCACGGCACGATGTAGGGTGAGAGGCGCGGATGGAGCAGGCGAATCGGCCGCGAGACCGCAAGGTCCGGCGCCTTGACGAGCGCCATCTCGCCGCGCACACCCCTGAGCCCTGGAACTTCGCCGATCGCCGCCCTGCCCCGGCAATCGATCACGATGCCGCCGTCATTGGTCAGCGCAGCGACATCGGCACGGATCCCAAGGCGCACATCGGCGCCGCCCGCGCGTAACTCGGCAAGCAGATGGCCCATTGCCGCGCGCGGCGCGACGTGTCCTTCGTCCGGATAGAAGAGGGCACGACCGAAGCGTCCTGCCAGCTCGGGCTCGAGGGCGCCGACCTCGGACGCGTCGAGCCAGCGATGCCCCTCGGTCATGCGGTGGAAGCGGGTGAGCTCGCCCTGGTCGCGTGCGGCCGCGACCACCAGGGAGCCGCGCCAGGTGATGCCAGGATAGACTGCCTTCCAGAGCGACAGGGCCTCGAGGCCGAGCCGCGTCACGATCGGCTCGGAGGCCTCCGCCTCGCAGAACGGCGCAAGCATGGCGCCTGCAAGCCGGCTCGCGGATTGGGCAAACGTTGCGTCGCCCGCCTCGATGAGCGTGACGCGGTGGCCGCGCTTCAAGAGCGTGAGGGCCTGCCAAAGCCCCACGATGCCGGCGCCAACGACGGTGACTTCACGCTCTGCCAATGGCACGCTCCCCATTTCGCAGGCGCACCATAGCCGACAGGAGATGTCCCGTCCTGAGGTCGATCAAGGCGAGAGGCGGTCCTGATCCACGAATTTGGGAAGCCTGGATTGGGGCGCGGCGGGCTCGGACGCCGACGACGGCGTGCTTCGCCGCGGGTGAGACTCGGACGCGGCCCGGGGCGCGGGCTTCGCTTCGACCGGCTGGGCCTTGACCAGGGCCTTCGGTGCTGGACCTGGCGGCGGATCGGTGGCCATCGGCGGCATCATCGATGCGCCGAGCCTCATGGGAGGCGGCGCCACGGTCGTGGGCGCCGGCGATACGGGTTCGATGGTCGGACCTGGGTCGAGGGCCGGGGCCGGCCTCGCCACCGCGCCAGCGGGGGCCGGGACGGATGGCGCAACGATGATCGGCGACTGGTCGGCAGCCGGAGCAGCAACCGGCGACGCGGTCACGGGAGCCGTCGCTGGAGCAGTCTGAGGCTCGGGCGGCTGCTTGACCGCCGCAGGAGCGGGCATCGCAATGGCGGCCGGCTCGACAATCGGCGTCGGCGCAACGGGGGCGATGATGCTCGAGCCGGTGGGCGCCATCGGAGCGAATCGCCCCGGTTCGAGCCAGCTGAAGCGCGCCGGTGGATCAATCGTCGGAAAGCTCGTCCGTACGATCAGACCGGGTGTGATGGCGGGAGGTGACGTCTCAGGTGCCGTTTCGCCAACCGGTGCGGCGACCTCCGGCGCGCGATGGCGCCGCAGCGCGCCCCACGCGGGTTTTTCCGCCACCTGACGCCGCTCCGCGGCAAATGCGAGGAGACGCGCGGCGCTCTCCTCGGCAACCTGACGATTGTGCACGAGCGCGGCGAACCCGATTGCCGAGCCGGCGATCAGGCCGACAGTCAGAATGCCGAGCACGCCCGACCCTCGCGGGGGCCGCCGGGCGTGCTGATCGATGCTGGGAGACGACGAGCGCATGACGAACCCGATGACGTGGGCCGCGGAGGCGCGCCTCGGCGGCGACAGGAACGCTGAACGCAACCGGCATGACGGGGGAAACTCAATCAGTCGCGAAACGGAGCAACGACTGTAGTCGCCATCAGCCGACGCGCACTAGACAATTGATAAATCGACGATTTTACTTAAGGCGACGTTAATGGCGGAGCGCGCTATCGCTTGGGCTGCGTCGGCACGGCGGACGGCCTGTAGCCGCTCAGCCTGTAGAAGCGCACGCGCCGCGTTGCATGGCGGCCCGTCGGTATTGCCGCCTCCTCGACGAGTTCGACCTTCTCGAACCTGCTGAGAATCGGTTCGGCTTCGGACCTGAGGCTTACGAGCAGCAGCGGCTCCGTCCCGGGCCTCCACGGCCGTGTCAGCTCGTAGTGATCGAGCGGCCGCGGCCCGGCCCGCCATGCGTAGACGAGGTATGAGATGTCCCGTCGATAATAGAGAAGCTCAGCGGTAGCTGCACGCTCGTCGGTAACCACGGCGGCGAATGGCTTGCCCTCTGCGGCACCCCTGACGAGGTTATGCGCGGTGGTCTCGGCGGTGGCCTTCCAGCCGAGGGTGCGCGCGAACGGATCGGGGATGCCGGGCAGCTTGAACTCGCCGGCAAATGCGAGTGTGATCCCGATGATCGCAGCGATCGCGAGATGCAGCCAGAGCGACGCCTTGAGCCAGCCCTCCCTGCCGAGGCGGACGAGGGTCGCAGGTACCAGCACCGAGCCCGCCACGTAAGCGGTCGCCGCCCAATTGGCGTGCGCTCGCGACAGGAACGCCTGAACGGAGATCAACGCAATCACCGGCAGCGTGAACGCGAGCAGCAGCCGCTCCACCGCCGGCAGCCCCTCGCGCCACGCCCTGACGATGAGGGCGATGAGCGCGCCGACCAGGATTGGCCCGAACACGCCGGCTTGGGCGCCCAGGAACTCCACCAATCGCAGTGGACTAGGCAGCCGGCCCGCCCAGTTCGCATTGTCGGCGGTGTGCGAGAAGGTCGCAAAGCTGTTCGCCTGGTTCCAAAGCATGTTCGGCGTGATCAGCGCCGCGGCGATCGATATGGCGAGCCAGAGCCGGCCGTCCTTCATAAAGCCGCGCTGCTCCGGGGTCGCCACGAGATAGACGGCGAGGCAGCCGCCGAAGAACGCCATCGCATACTTGGCGTTGAGGCCGACGCCGATCGCGAGTCCAAGGACGATCGCCGGCCACCAGGAACGGCCCGTCAACAGTATGCTCAGCGCCAGGAGCGCCACCGCCCAGGCAAGTAGCAACGGCACGTCCGTCGACATGAGGCTCGCCGAGAACGACACGCCGGGCAGCGTCGCGAAGGTGAGGCTCGCCCAGAAGCCAGCAGCAGGCCCCGCGAGCCGCCGCCCGAGCCAATAGAGCACGATGGCTGTCGCCGTGTGGATGAGGGGCGAGGGGAGCCGCACGCAGAATTCGCTCGTCCCGCAGAGTTCGGTCGACACTCGAATGATCCAGGCGACCAGCGGCGGCTTCGAATAGTAGCCGAAGGCGGGCTCGAGCCCCCACGACCAGTACTGCGCCTCGTCGAAGAAGAGGTCGGTCCGGTTGAACCAGAGCGCCACGATGCGCAACACCAGAATGAGGGCGAGCGCCAGCCCGAGGGAGAGGCCCAGGCTGCCCGCTGCCCGCTCGCCGTTCCGAGGCCCAGTCATGATTGCATTGCGGCCCACGAGCCCATCCGATCCCGAACCACTCGATCTCATTGCCATTGCCTCGCGCGGGTAGCCCGAATTCATGCCCCGACCAAGTCAATCACGCGTCATTCCTCACTTATTTCGTGGGCTTGTGCCCCTGCCACAAAGGCGCATTGCATCTACCAGCTTCCGGAGCGACAATTGCGCGAGGCGGTCGAGAGGTCCGCGGCACTGATGGTGCCAAGCCGAGACCCGGGCGGGACCGTAGGGAGCGGAGATGATCCCGGAGAGCGAGTTCAATGCCGAGGCCCTGCTGGCAGGCATCCTGCCCTGGGTCGAGGTCGAAAGCCCGACGTGGCATGTCGCAGGCGTCAACCGGATGATGGATCTGGCGGCAGCCGAGGTGCAGCGTCTCGGCGGCACCATCGAGCGTGTTCCGGGCGTCGATGGCGCAGGCGACATCGTCATCGGCCGGTTTCCCGGCGCCGATCCGACTGCGGGAAAAGGCATCCTGGTCCTCTCGCATCTCGACACGGTGCACCTCGTCGGAACGCTCGCAGACAAGCTGCCGATCCGCCGCCAGGGCAACCGCTGCTATGGCCCCGGCATCTACGACATGAAGGGTGGTGTCAGGATTGCACTGCACGCCTTCGACGTGGTGCGCCGCCTTGACCGCAGTCCCCGGCTCCCGGTGACATTCATGTTCGTCCCCGACGAGGAGGTCGGCAGCCCGACATCGCGGGCGCGCATCGAGGCCGAGGCCAAGGCGCACAAGTACGTGCTCGTCACCGAGCCCTGCAAGAACGGCGTGATCGTCACCGGCCGCTTCGCCTTCCAGCGCTTCTGGGTTGAGACCAAGGGCCGCCCCGCACATGCCGGCGCCAACAACCGCGACGGCCGCAGCGCCATCCGCGCCATGGCGAGCCTCGTCGAGCGCATCGAGGGCATGACCGACTTCACGCGCGGCATGACCTTCTCCGTCGGCACGATCGAGGGCGGCACCTTCGTCAACGTGATGCCGATCTCGTGCCGCGCACAGGTACTGACGGTCGCGCCGAACGAGCCGATCTTCCACGAGGTGCGAGAGCGCATGATGGCCCTTGCGATCGAGCACGACGGTGTCACGATCTCGGTGACGCAGGGCCCTGTGCGTCCGCTCTGGTCGCCCCACATGGCGACGATGGCGCTTTATGAGCGCGCTCGGCTGATGTCGGCCGAGCTCGGCTTCGACCTCCGTCACGGCTCTTTCGGCGGTGGCAGTGACGGCAATTTCACAGGCGCGCTAGGCGTCGCCACGCTCGACGGCCTCGGTGTCGACGGCGCTGGCGCCCACACCTTCGAGGAGCACCTGCTCGTCTCGTCGCTGCCACGCTCTCGCCTCTTAGCAGAGCTTCTTGCGCGCCTCGATTGATTGCCCGGCAAGCACCCGACAACGACAAGAAGGCTCCGCGTGCTCCAAACGCTCACAACCAATCTCGACCTCACCGCCTTCGCCTGGTTCGTCGTCACCATCTCGCTCTATCGATTGACGCTCCGCAGCGCCTCGCTCGAACGCCGCTCGATCGTCGGCGCCGTGCAGGAGCACCGCATCGCCTGGATGAAGAACATGGCGCTGCGCGATCCGCGCGTGCTCGACGCGGTGCTGCTCGGCAGCTTGAGTCATGGCAACGCTTTCTTCGCTTCGACGGCGGCGATCGGCATCGGCGGTCTCGCAGCGCTCTTCGGCACGGGCGACAAGGCGCAGGCGATCATCGAGCGCCTCCCCTATGCGCAGAAGAGCACGGCGATGCTCTACGAGGTGAAGCTCATCTTGCTGATGGCGATCTTTGTATATGCCTTTTTCAAATTCGTCTGGGCGTTCCGCCTCTCGCACTACGTCGCCATCATGATCGGCTCGACACCTCTGCCGAAGGCCGACAACACGGACGAATGCGAGCTGCATGCGCGCCGCACCGCGCGCCTCATCGGCATCGCGGCCGAGCATGCCAATGGCGGGCTCCGGTCGTTCTACTACGCCTTCGCGGCGCTGACCTGGTTCTATCACCCGCTGCTCTTCATGGCCTGCACCACAGGCGTGCTCGCGATCATGATCCGCCGCGACTACTTCTCGCGCTCGCGCCGTCTTCTCGATGGCACCTGGCCGTGATGCAGCGCGCACCCCACAGCTAGACATCGTGAGCGGCCGCGCTATCCTTCCGGTCAAAGCGAAGAGACCAACCCGAGGATATCGCCCATGCCATCCAACCCCCGCCGCTGGCTCGTCGAAACCGGCTGGCTCGCCGACCATCTCGACAGCCCCGACGTCGTCGTCCTCGACGGCTCGATGCACCTGCCGACCTCGGGCCGCAATGCGCGCGAGGAGTACAAGGCCGCGCACATACCGGGCGCACTCTACTTCGACATCGACGAGGTCTCGGACAAGAAGAACCCGCTCCCCCACATGCTGCCCTCGACCGTTCAGTTTGCCTCGCAGATGAAGAAGATGGGGATCGGCGACGGCCTGCAGATCGTCGTCTACGACAGCGAGGGGCTCTACTCGGCGGCGCGCGTGTGGTGGATGTTCCGCACCATGGGCCACGACAATGTCGCCGTGTTGAACGGCGGCCTCAAGAAATGGAAGGCCGAGGGCCGCGCGATCAGCGGCGAGCCGCCAGCGCCGCGCACGCCGCGCCACTTCACTCCGCGCTTCAACGGCGCGCTGGTCAAGGACTGGGAGGACGTGAAGGGCCTCATCGGCCACAAGTCGACGCAGATCCTCGACGCCCGCGCCGCGGCCCGCTTCGCCGGCACCGCACCCGAGCCGCGCAAAGGGCTCCGATCGGGCCACATTCCCTCATCGAAGAGCCTGCCGTTCACGAGCCTCCTCAATACTGACGGCACCTTGAAGAGCGTCGCCGAGCTCCGCGCCGTGTTCGAGAAGGCGGGCGTCGACATCGACCGTCCCGTGGTCGCGAGCTGCGGCTCGGGCGTGACTGCGGGCGTTATCGCCTTCGCCCTCGGCCAGCTCGGCCGCCCCGACGCCGCCGTCTACGACGGCTCCTGGTCCGAATGGGGCGCCCGCGAGGACCTGCCGATCGAGACGGGCGCGTGAGCGGCAGCGATCCGCAACCCTATCCCGTCTTGTCGACGACGCCGAGGCCCAGGAGCTGCACGTTGCCTCCGGTCGCGGTGATGTCGGTCGTGCGCGTGCGCTCGGTTGCGAAGCGGGCGACGTAGTTGGGGCCGCCGGCCTTCGGGCCGGTGCCGGAGAGGCCTTCGCCGCCGAACGGCTGCACGCCGACGACGGCGCCGATCTGGTTGCGGTTGACGTAGAGGTTGCCGACGCGAGCATGCTCGGCGACGAGATCGGCGACGGCGCCGATGCGCGAGTGCACCCCGAGGGTCAATCCGAAGCCCATCGCGTTGAGACTCTCGACGACGCGCAGGAGATGCCCTCCCGAGAAGCGCACGACGTGCAGGATCGGCCCGAACACCTCGCGCTCGAGGAAGGCCGGCGAGGCGATCTCGTAGGCGGCCGGCGTCACGTAGGTGCCGACGCGACAGGCCTCGGGGAGGCGGCGGTCGACGAGCTGCTGGCCCTGGCGCTGCATCCGTGCCTTGTGCGCCTCGAGGGCGTCCTGTGCGCCTTGGTCGATGACCGGCCCGATGTCCGTGTTCATCTCGATCGGATCGCCAATCTCGAGCGCCTCGACGGCGCCGACCAGCATCTCGATCGTCTTGTCGGCGACCTCCTCCTGGAGGAACAGGAGACGCGCCGCCGAGCAGCGCTGGCCAGCCGAATCGTAAGCCGAGCGCACGACGTCGCGCACCACCTGCTCGGGGAGCGCGCTGCTGTCGGCGATCATGGCGTTGATGCCGCC
>DAORNH010000189.1:8684-8921 GCA_035440865.1 Hyphomicrobiaceae bacterium
ACCCGGTGAAGGCGATGCCCTTGACGCGGCGGTCCTTGACGAGCTGCGCGCCGACCGGACCGCCGCCTGGGAGGAGATGCAGGACGCCTTTCGGCACGCCCGCCTGATGCAAGAGCTCGGTCGCGAGGAAGGCCGTGACCGGCGTCTGCCCCGCGGGCTTGGCGAGCACCGGATTGCCGGCCGCCAGCGCCGCCGCGACCTGGCCTGTGAAGATCGCGATCGGGAAGTTCCAGGGCG
>DAORNH010000190.1:0-7020 GCA_035440865.1 Hyphomicrobiaceae bacterium
CCGCGGCCAGCAGGCGAAGTGCCGACCTCAGCGCGTCCGCGCGATCGACAGGCATCTCGCGCACCACATGCCCGCCCTCGATGTCGACCCAGGTCGGGATAAAGCCCGCGGCTGATACGACGGCGCCTCCAGCGCCCCGCACGAGTTCCACGAGCGCAACGATGCCGGTGCGCTGCGTGAGACTGCGCTGGTTGGAGATGAAGTTGCCCGTCGAGTAGATGACGAGGCCCTCCCTGCCATCGCTCGCCGTGACCCTCTCCCATGGTTGGAGCACGTGCGGGTGCGTACCGACGATAGCCGCGGCTCCCGCCTCGATCATCTCGCGAGCCCAGGCGCGGTCGGCTTTGAGGGGAACGTGCGAGCCCTCATGACCCCAGTGCGGTGCGACGATCACGGCATCAGCCGCACCGCCCGCCCGCATCCGGCGTACCTCGTCGAGGATCGCCGCCTTGTTGGCGTAGCAGTTGAGCACCTGTCCAAGCTTGTCGGGCATGCCGTTGGTCGAATAGGTGCAGGCGAGCCAGCCGATCTTCATGCCGGCCGCAGCAACAATCGTACCCCACGGACTCAAGGCATCACCGCGCCGGCGGGTGCCCGAGTAGGCGAGTTCATGCGCCGCAAGCTCGTCGATGGTGCGGTCGATGCCGAGCGGTCCGCGATCGGCCGCGTGATTGTTGGCGGTCGAGAGCACCTTGAAGCCGCTCGCCGCGAGATCGCCGATCACCGAGGGGTGGTAGTTGAACACAAGCGCTCCGCGTGAACGGCCATAGACGATACCGTCGAGCCGCCGCCCGGGATCGTCGACGGCGATGCCGCCGATCCGAACGCCGCGCGCCGCGGGCCCCTCGAGATTGCCATAGCTGAGGTCGGCACCTTCGAGCACAGGCAGCAGCGGCGCCCAGAGCGCGCGGAACGAGCGCCCCGGCGCGAGCGCCCGCGCCTGCACGGCATCATGGAACAGGAGATCACCGACCGCGGCCAAGGTGGCGCGGTCGCCCGTCGCGCAACCTGCCGCAAATGTCAGCGGCGCACTTGCGGTCGTGGACGGGGCACGCGGCCCTGAGCGCGCCTCCCCGGACGTGCTCGCGGTCACGGCGAGCAGCGCGGCGAGAGTGCAGATGCCGACAAAAACACGCATGAATGTTGCGTACCAGGACGAGACCGCCGCGCCAAGCGAGTTGCAGGCACATGGCATCAACCACGCCTCCAGCGGCGATGCGTCACGCCGAGCTTGCGGCGCCGATGGTTAAGACTTCGCGCCTCATTTCATTGGCCTGGAGCGTGCCTTGGAGCCGATGGTCTTCCTCGCTGTCGTGCTCGCGGCCATCATGCACGCCGGCTGGAATGCCGTGATCAAGGGTGGCGGCGATCCCTTCGCGACGCTCACGCACATGTCGATGATGAACGCCGTGATCTCGCTCGCCGTGATCCCGTTCGTCCCCTGGCCTCGGCCCGAAACATGGGCCTGGCTCGTGGCCTCCGTCGTCATCCACTCGGCCTACCGGCTGCTGCTGATCAATGCCTATCGCCTCGGCGACCTCACCCACGTCTATCCGATCGCGCGTGGGGCCGCGCCCCTCGTCACGGCGATCGCGACTTTTGCGCTCATCGCCGAGACCATCGCTCCGACCGGCTACATTGCAATCGCCCTCCTGTCGCTCGGGGTCGTGCTCATGTCGCTCAAGGGCGGCCGGCTCGGCAATCTCGACGGCAAGGTGACGGGCTTCGCATTGCTCTCGGCCGCTTCGACGTCAGCCTACACGCTCGTCGACGGGCTTGGCGCGCGCGCCAACGGTTCAGGCATCGGCTTCGCAGTCTGGATGTTCTTTCTAAACGCACTCGCCATGCAAGTGATCGCCGGATTCTGGCGCGGCCCGGCCGTATGGACGTCCGTTGCCGGCGCCTGGCGCCCCGCGCTCGCGGGCTCCGCGCTCTCGATGGGGGCTTACGCTATCGTCATCTGGGCAATGACACTGGCGCCGATCGCACTCGTTGCTTCGCTCCGCGAGACGAGCGTGCTGTTCGCCGCGCTGATCGGCATCATCGTCCTCGGCGAGCCGGTGACGCGCTGGCGCATTCTCGCCGCGCTCGCGATCGGCGCCGGCATGGTTCTCATCAAGGCGTCATGAGCGATCCGGCCCCGAGCGCCGCCCCTGCCGACGTGCCATGGCGCACGATCTGGCTGCTTGCGCTCGTCTGCTTTGCGAGCTCGGCGAATTTGCGGATAGCAGATGCTCTGCTCGCGCAGGTCGCCGAGGATTTCCGCGTGACGGTCGGCCAGGCCTCGAGCATCGTCGCCGCGTTCGCCGTCTCGTATGGGCTCCTCCAAGCCGTGTACGGCCCGGTCGGCGATCGGCTCGGCAAGCTCCGCGTCGTCGCCTTCGGATCAGCGCTCGCCGCGGTCTTCACCGGCGCCTGCGCGATCATGGGAAGCCTCGCCGCTTTGACCGCCGGGCGCTTCCTTGCCGGTGCGGCGGCGGCGGCGATCATCCCCCTGTCGATGGCCTGGGTCGGCGACCGCGTCCCCTTCGAGCGCCGCCAACCCGTGCTCGCGCGATTTCTGACCGGGCAGATGTCGGGACTGATCTTCGGGCAGGCCGCCGGCGGCATCGTCGGCGATCTCCTCGGCTGGCGCGGCGCCTTCGCCATGCTGGCGCTCGTGCATGCCGGCGCGACCGTCGTCCTCGTCCAGCACCTCCACGCGACCCCCGGGCTCGGCGCGGCGAGCAGCGCACCGGCCTCCCTCCGCCAGACGCTTGCCAGCATACGCTCGATGCTGACGCGGAGCTATCCGCGCCTCGTCCTTGCGGCGGTCGCGCTCGAAGCGGCGGCGATGTACGGCGCCTTCGCCTATGTCGGTGCCGATCTCAAGGCGCGCTTCGGCATCGGCTACGGGCTGATCGGCCTCATTCTCGGCACGTTCGGCCTCGGCGGGCTCATCTATGCGTTCCTTGCGCCCCGCCTCCTCGCCGTCATCGGCGAGCGCGGCTTTGCCATATCGGGCGGCCTCGTGCTCGCGGCATCGTACCTGGCGCTCGCGTTTGCGGGGTCGCTTGCCATCATCACAGTGGCCGTGCTCGCCATGGGCTTCGGATTCTACCTGCTCCACAACACATTGCAGGTGAACGCGACGCAGATGGCGCCCGAAGCGCGCGGCCTCAGCGTCGCGGTGTTCGCGGCTGTCCTTTTCATGTCGCAGTCGGTGGGCGTCGCGATGGCAGCGCCCTTCATCGACAGCCACGGCGCGCGACCGATCTATTTCGTCGCGGCGCTGCTCTTGCCGCTGACCGGCCTCCTGCTCGGCCTCCGCCTCGCCAAGGAGCGCGCTCTCTCGATTAGGCCTTGAGTGCGGCCAGCACCTCGTCGACGAACGTCGGCACGATCTCTGTCGCCCTGCCGTGCCGGCACTCGTGGAAGCTCGAGGCGCCGTCCGACGGCTCGAGGTTGAGCTCGACCGTATAGGCACCGGCCGAGCGCGCGGTCGCGACGAAGCCCGCCGCGGGGTAGACGTTGCCGCTCGTGCCGATCGAGATGAAGAGATCGGCGCGCATCACCGCCCAGCTGATTTCCTCCATGTGATAGGGCTGCTCGCCGAACCAGACGACGTCGGGGCGCATGCCGCCGGCCTTCCTGCATGTTGGGCACGAAACGTCAGCGCCGAGATCGCCCATCCAGGGATGTCGCCCGCGGCAGTTGCGACAGAGCGCCTTCAAGAGCTCGCCGTGCATGTGGACGACGCGCCGCGAGCCCGCCGCTTCGTGCAGGTTGTCGATGTTCTGCGTGACGATCCGGAACGCTCCCGGCCAGGCCTTTTCGAGGCGGGCGAGCGCCAGGTGGGCGGCATTTGGTCTGACGCCGGCCATGCCCTGCCGACGCTTGTTATAGAAATCCTGGACGAGGCTCGGGTTGCGTTCGAAGGCCTCGGGTGTCGCCACGTCCTCGATCCTGACCTTAGCCCACAGCCCATCCGCATCTCGAAAGGTATCGAGGCCGCTTTCCTTCGATATCCCGGCGCCGGTAAGCACCAGGATGCTCGACTTCGAGGTGAGGCTCTTCATGTGATGCTCCGCTCAGGGAATGGTCGTGGCCGGCACGATGTCGGTTGCGGCAAAATCGGCGCCCTTGAAGAGCAGCGGCGCCCTCTCGAGGCTTGCGAACGCGTGGCTGCAGCAATCGCCAAAGTTGAGGCGGGTTTCCGAGCCGGAGCTCTTGCCAAAGCGCTCGTACGCTGCAACCGCAGATTCCGCCATCGAACGATCGAACGGCCGGATGATGATCCGGGCGCCAACGAACCACTCATCGAGTGCCTGCACGCCCGCACGGCCACGCCTGCCGGACATGACGATCGACGCCTCCAGCATGGACACGGCGGACATGATTGCGTACGACGCCTCACTGGTCCGGCGAGCAAAAGCATCGCGCTCGGGTTCACCTTCGAGAATCGCGATGATGGCCGACGTATCGACGACATTCATCGAGGCAATCCGGACTCGTCGTATCCGATGATCTCATCAGGGGTTCGTGGATAGAGCAGAGGAAGCGCTGCAACGCGCCCCGAGTTTTCCCGAGCGAGTTCCATCACTTCGCCGGGCCCTACGGCAAGGCGCTTGTCGACGCCGGCCGCACGCGCCGCCGCCTCGATGGCCTCGCGCACGACATCGTCCGGCGCCCTGCCGGTTCGCTTGGCAATGCGTCGGACGAGGCCTTCGATCTCGGCCGAGAGTTGCAGCGTCATGGGATCGGCTCCGACAAATCGAAGCAGATCATATCACAACAGCGCAGACTTCACCCGATCTTCAAGCCTGCGGCGCGCATCTCGGCGACGTAGTCAACGCCGTGTTCGATCGGCTTGCCGTCGAAGAAGGCCTCGAGGTTCTTGAACACGAACCGCATCTTGGCCGTGAAGGCGTCACGCGAGCCGGCGGCGACATGCGGGGTCAGGACGACATTCGGGAACTGGTAGAGCGGGTCGTTCTTCGGTGCGGGCTCCACGTCGAATACGTCGAGGCCGGCGCCGGCGATCTTGCCCGCCTTCAGCGCCGCGACGAGGTCCGGTTCGTTGACGATGCCGCCGCGGGCGGCGTTGATGAGGAACGCTGTCGGCTTCATGCGCTCGAACACCTTGGCGTTGAACATGCCCTGCGTCACCGGCGTCCGCGGCACGTGGATGGTGACGATGTCGCTGTCCGCGATCAGCTTGTCGAAGGGCACACGCGTCACCTCGAGCTCGCGTTCGAGCTCGGGCGGGAAGGTCAGGAGATCGTGATAGAGGATGCGCACGCCGAACGGCTTCAGGCGGCGCGCCAACCCCTTGCCGATGCGGCCAAGGCCGACAATGCCGATCGTCTTGCCGCCGATCTCGTAGGTGTTGTGCCGCATCGAATAGTTGTGGAAGCGGCCGGCCCGCATCTCGGCATCCATATAGGGCAGCCGCTTCATGGTCGCGAGCATCAGGAGGATCGTGTGCTCGGCGACGGCCTGCTCCGTGCCCCCGGGCGTGATGGCGAGCGGCACTTTGCGCTCAGCCAGCGCCGCGCAATCGACCGTATCGTGATAGCCGACGCCCTGGTGGTGGACGAACTTGAGGTTTTTCGCGGCCGCAATGCGCTCACGTGTGAGCTTGGCGCCCGCGACGATCACCGCGTCGGCCCTCGACAATGCCTCGAGCCGCTCGGCCTCGTCGTTGCTCTTGAGCGTGATCAGCTCGAGCCCCTGCGGCACGGCGGCCCGCACCATCTGATAAAGGTCCTCGGTGCCGTGGCTGATGTAGAGAACGCGCTTCTTATTGGACGATGGACCTGCGGCGGGCTTGGTCATGCTCGGCTCTCGATCGGGATGGGCGGCGCCTGGATTGACGAATGCTTCTGGCAGCTCCGGTCCGGCGACCGCCGGCCTCCGTTGCAGCGGCGCACGACTATCGACACTTGTCCCGCATCCTGCAAGCGATCCCTGAGGCCGATATCGCAAACCAAGCATGCGCAGGCCACGGCTTGCCGCCGAGGACGCTACGGCCTCACACCCGTCGATCGGGCCTCGACCGCTGGCACGAGGCCGAGCCGCCTCACGCGTGCCGAGACGGCTGCCACGCTCCGGGCATCGAGCAGCTGCTCACGCACGAGGATCGGGCGTGCATCGATCTGCAATGGACGGAGCCTCGCAAGCCGCGCGTCAATCGCCTCGTCAGCAATCGGCTCGCCGGCCCCACTGCCCGAATAGAACAGCTCCGTGATGGCAAAAGCGTCTACTGCCAATCGGATACGCCGATCATCGACGAGCTCGTCGCCATTCTCGAGCACGATCAGCAGCTCAGGCTTCAGCTGGCGGACGTGGCTTGCGATCCTGCGCACGAGGGCAGCGAGATCATCACGCGCTCCTGGTCGTTCGAGCGACCAGCTTTGCGCCGCATCGCCGCCCGTGAGGTAGATGCCGTCGACTCCGATGGCGACGAGCCGGTTGATCAGAGAGAACGAGCGCCCGATGAGCCGGGCTTGCCAGTCCGACTGCCAGAACCGCACCGGAAACGTCGTCCTGCGCACGGCATTCTCGCGCGCCAGCCAGGCCGGCGCGCCTGCCGCCGGAACGCGGGGAAACGTGACGCCCGAGCGGCTGCTGTCGCCCGGCGAGACATCGACCACCCAGTCTGAGCGCCACATATCGCTGCTGTCGGCAATTTCGGCGAGGCTCACATGCGCAAGCACGACCCTGTCGCCGCCACCGGTTCGGTGCCGCAAGGCCTGCACGTCGGCCCGGCTCAGCAGCTGCCTGTCTCGTGTGGCCGGCACGACGACCAGATCGTCGCCAGCGCCGACCTCCGCCGTCTGCCCGACGTCGCGGAATGCCCAACTCGCGACGCCGGCCAGGGCGTCGTTGCGCGCCTCGACGGCGGGACCTTCGGCTTCAGGATCGATCGCAGAATGCATGAGCCATGCGCCGCCCGCGATCGCGAGCGCCAGGACGGCGATGCCGATCGCTGCCCGGCGCAGGAACCAGCCTGTCGAGGCGGGCGCCCGCGGCGCGACT
>DAORNH010000190.1:7048-7558 GCA_035440865.1 Hyphomicrobiaceae bacterium
GTCGATGACGTCACGGTGTCACTTCCTCAATCGTATCCGCCGCCGGAACTCGGTCGCCGATCCATCCGCGCCGGGACCGGGCGGCCAATCGCGCGCTTGCGCGCGCCCTTCATCAGTGACGGAGGAGACGGTATTGAGGCTGAGCACAGGCAGGGTCAAGGCGGCAGCAGCGAATTGCCGGGCATTGTGCACGACAGCCACACAGCACGCTTCAACCGGCCACATCCCGGGGCGGATCGTCAGCACATCCGGCTATTTGCGCGCCGTCCGCCAGAAAAAGGCAACTGCGAGCAGCGGCAGCCCGAGACTCGAGCCCAGAACGCCGCCGACGAGAGCCGACAGATTGTCGTACTGTCCGCGCTCGATCGGGAAGAGCAGGTTCAAGTACTTCGTGAGCAGTTGGCTGGCCACGATCGCGAGGCTCATAAGCGAGGCGGTGAGCGCGAACCAGGTGGCCCGCGCTGCGGCCGGGGCGTGGACCGCTATCAGCGTCAGCAGAGGCACCTGGGC
>DAORNH010000190.1:7596-8890 GCA_035440865.1 Hyphomicrobiaceae bacterium
GTCGAAGAGCGCGATGCCGCGCGGGCCGAGCCCGAACATGTCATAGGTCCAGCGATGGCCGCCGCTCACCAGCAGGAGGCTCGGCAGCCAGAGGATTGCGGCGACAATCGTCAGCGCGAGCAGCACCACCGTCACCGTGCGCCGCATCACGGTGTCGGTCAGCAGCCACATTGCGCCGAGGCCGATACCGGTACCTGTCACCTGCAGCACACCGAAAAAGCGCTCGTCGAAGCCGTGACGGTCGATCAGGAACCAGCGGTAGCCATCGCCAAGCGTCGGCGCGGCGCGAAAGGCGAAGATCATGGCCGCCGCAGCCGCGATCCGCCGCGCGATCGCCGGATCGAGCTCAGCCATTGCGAGCCGCGCCATGGCCAGGATCACACCGAGCGCGATGAGAAAGAGGGCCTCCTGGCCGAAGGGCATCTCCGAGAGCCCGAGCGCGACGGCGATCACGGCAAAGGCAAGTCCGCCGCCGAGGATCCGCCAATCGATCCGGCGCGCATGGGCTGCGGCCAGCACGTTCGGCAGGCTCACGACCAGCGCGCCGAGGATCGAGATCGCCGGCACGGCGAGCCCGATCAGGAAGACCACGTGATAGGGTAAGCTCTCGGCCAGCCGTCCCGCGAGAAAGCCGACGAGGAATGCCCCAATCGAGTAGGTGAGCCGCGAGAGTACCTGCACCATGGCAAGGTCGCTGTCGACGTCTGCGGGGCTGCGCGGGGCGCCGTCCGGCCGCACGCGGGCCACCACCTCCGCGCTCAACGCATCCGCGACCACCTCCTGGATGATGCCGCCTGCGACCACCAGCAACTGAGCGATCACGTAGGCGCGTTCAGGCGGGATTGCCGTCACCGCACCGGAGGCGGCAGCGGCCAGCAGCAGCAGTCCCGAGGCGATGAGGCCCGCACCGAGCAAAATGTAGACGCGCCGCCGCGAGCCCATGATCGCGACGCAGTCGACAACCTCGCTCACCACCATCTTGATCGACCAGGGGAGCTGCAGCCAGACGGCGAGCGAGGCGAGATCGGCGGGCGTGAGCGTGAGCGACTTCTTCACCCAGAAGCTGTCGGCGACTGCAATGATGCCGAGCGCGCCCGAGGCGAAATAGACCATCAGCAGCGGCAAGTACGCGAGCCGGAAGGCGCGCGCCGGCGCGAGGACGGAGTCCGCCGCGCGCTCGATGACGCCCCGGCGATCCGTCGGGATGTTCCCCGTTGCGCTCAAAGCGTCGGACGCATCGAGCGGGCGAGCTCGAGCGTCGCCATGAAGTCGACCTTGCCCGTCCCGAGTACCG
>DAORNH010000191.1:0-7125 GCA_035440865.1 Hyphomicrobiaceae bacterium
AGAGTGGCAGGCGGTGCATCGGGGGCTTATCCGGTTTGATCTCGATCGTCGGTTCAGCGGCGGGTGGTAACGCAATGCGCACAAGTGCCGCGCACCTCGATCACACTGCGGGTGATTGTGAACCGATGTGCGATGGCGGCGGCGAGGATGGCCTCTTCGGTCGGGCGCGCCGCGACCTCGGCGACAGTGCCGCAGGTATCGCAGGTGAGGAACAGCTGCGCGCCGCGGGCGAGGGGGCCGGAGTGCTCGTCCGGGCTGTGGCAGGCGAAAAACGCGTTCTGCGATTCGAGCTTGTGCACGACACCCGCCTCGACCAGCACGTCGAGCGCCCTGTAGACCGAGATCGGCGCGAGCCGCGTTCCCTTGGCGGCCAGCCGGTCCAGCACCTCGTAGGCACCGATCGCGGCATGGGAGGCTGCGATCTCGGCGAACACCTTCTCGCGGATCGGTGTCATGCGCAGCCCGCGCGCTTCGAGCGCGGCGAACGCCCGGGCGTGCGCCCCGGCGAGGCATGCCGCATGATTGTGCTCGGGTGCCGGGAAGTTCCGGCTCTTGGTTCGTGTCGACATGATAATCTCTGTTTGGTCTCCATGGCTTTGCAAGGACCGGCTACGGCGTCAAGGCGCGCCCGACAGCGAGGTGCTCAGGGCTTGGCGTCGGGAGCGCTCGAGGAGCCGACCGCAGGCTCCGCTGGCGGGACCGGCGGCGGATCGCCGTGATGGTCGCCCGAGACGCGGTCCGAGAGCGCGAGGATGAGGCTCGAGACAACGAACACGACGTGGATCACGACCGACCAGAAGAGGCGCCGCTCGTCGAAGGAGGGCACACCCGGTGTCGCCGCGATCGGCAGCTTGGAGATGCTCATGAAGTCCTTGAGCAGCTGGATCGCCGAGATGGCGACGATCGAGGAGAGGAGCTTCAGCTTCAACGCGGCAAAGTCGATCGTGCCCATCCAGGTCGGCCAGTCGCGATGGCCTTCGTGCGCGATCCGCGAGACGAAGTTCTCGTACCCGGCGAACATCACGATGATCAGCAGCGAGGCCGTCATGGCGAGATCGACGAGCGAGAGTATGCCGAGAATGACGTCGGCTTCCGAAGCCTTGAGCGCGATCACGGCGAGGTGCCAGAACTCCTGCAGGAACTTCAGGAGCAGGATGAGCAGACCGCCCGCGAGGCCGAGGTAGATCGGCGCCAGGATCCAGCGGCTCGCGAAGATCACGGTCTCGACGCCGTGCTCTACCCTGGCGCCGAGTTCGGCGCGCCGGCTCTTATCTGGAATGTTCACCACGTTGCGCTCCGCTCGATGCTCGCTTAGCCGCCGCCATCGCATGACTTTCCTGGCACGGCAACATGTGAGAAGCGCGTGGAAGAGCCGGGCTGCCGCAGCCTGCACGGCAGCAATGTCGTCGATCTTCCGTCTGTCCGCCGCCTGTCGCGACCGCTAAGGTTGCGCTAATCCTGGGTCGAGACACCTATGTGTCGCTCGACCGCCAGCCAACCGGAGCACCCGATGTCCGCCGACAAAGCCGCCGCCGATGCCATGAACGCCGTAAAAGTTCTGCCGCTTGAGAAGAGCGTCATCGACACGCTCGCGGGTGTCTCGACCGCCACCATCACCACGATCCTGCTGAAGAAGGGCCTACGCAATGTGTGGATGCGCGGCACGCGGCCGCTCGCCGCCGGCCAGCCCCGCCTCGTCGGGCGCGCATTCACGCTCCGCTTCGTCCCCGCGCGCGAGGATCTGGCGACACCCGAATCCTGGTCGTCCCCTGTTTCCACGCGCGCCGCCATCGAGGCGATGCCCGCGGGCTCAATTGCCGTGGCCGATGCCATGGGTGTCACTGACGCCGGTATCTTTGGCGATATCCTCTGCGCGCGCATGAAGAAGCGGGGCGTCGCGGGCCTCGTTACCGACGGCGTGGTGCGCGATCTCGTCGGCGTGCTCGGCTCGAAGCTCCCCGTGTGGTGCCAGGGCGGGGCGGCACCGCCGTCGGTCGCGGGCCTTACATTCGTCGCCTGGCAGCAGCCCGTCGGCTGTGGCGGCGTCGCCGTCTTCCCGAACGATGTCGTCGTCGTCGATGACGACGGCGCCGTGCTCATCCCGCAGGCGCATCTCGCCGATCTCCTCGCAGCCGCGCCCGAGCAGGAGCGCATGGAGGGCTGGATCATGGGCGAGGTCGAGAAGGGCGCCGCACTCCCCGGGCTCTATCCGATGAATGCGGAGACCAAGGCGCGCTATGAGGCGAGTAAGGCCAAGAAGTGAGCAATCCGATCACACGGGAGCAGGAGGCCGCCATGAATAGACCCAAACCCGCGACAGCTGCCGAGACCAAGGCCATCATCGATCGGATCGAGGCCGAGAACCAGCGCCTCAAGGCGTTCACGCATGTCCTGAGGGCCGACGGCATTGCAGATGCCGAGCGCGCCGACCGCTTGACCAAGGCCGGCGCCGGAAACGGCCTCGTCCACGGCCTGCCGATTGTCGTCAAGGACATCATCGATGTCGCCGGCGTGACGAGTGGCTGCGGCCCCCGCGCCGGAGCCCCGCCCGCCGTTCGCGACGCCCACGTCGTCCGACGCCTGCGCAGTGAAGGCGCGGTGGTGGTCGCCAAGACGCATACCGTCGAGTATGCCTTCGGCGGCTACGGCACCAACATCACCGTCGGCACGCCCTGGAATCCGTGGGACCGAAAGGTGCATCGCATCCCGGGTGGGTCGTCGTCGGGGACTGGCGTTGCGGTCGGCGCAGGCCTCGTGCCGGCGGGGCTTGGCACGGACACGGGCGGCTCGGTCAGGACACCGGCGAGCCTCTGCGGCTGCGTCGGCCTCAAGACCTCGATCGGGCTCGTGTCGCGGGCCGGCGTGGCACCGCTCTCCCAGACGCTGGACACGGTCGGTCCGCTCGCCCGCGACGTGACGACGGCTGCCTACATGCTCGCGGCCATGCAGGGTCATGATCCGGACGATCCGAGCACGGACGGCGTGAAGCCGGTCGACCCGCTTTCAGGGATTGAGAAGGGTGTAAACGGTCTGCGGCTCGGCGTCTTCCAGGCCGTCGACCTTCCTGGCATCAACCCGGAGGTGCTCGCGGATTTTGGCGTGGCCGTGAAGCGGCTCACCGATCTCGGCGCGCTCGCAAAGCCGTTGCGGCTCCCGCAATCGCTCGATGCGATGACGCGGGGCTGCGGCACGATCATCGCGTCGGAGGCTTATGCGAACTACCGCGCCCTCGTCGATGACGAGGCCTCCAAGCTTGCGGCACCAATCCGAAACCGCATGAAGGCAGCACGCAACATCGGCGCTGCCGACCTCATCCAGACCCGGCGCGAGCGCCGCGAGTGGATTTCGGCGCTGCTCGCGGCGATCGATGGCTTTGATGCTGTTGTCCTGCCAACCATGGCATTCCCGGCGATCCCTGTGTCGGACGTGGACGAGGCGGTCTCGCCGCTCGGCACGACGCGCTGGGTCAACTACCTCGCACTTGCCGGTCTCTCCGTGCCGACGGCCTTGAGCAAAGGCGGTCTGCCGATGGGGCTCCAGATCGTGGTGCGCCGTTTCGACGACCCCCTGGCTCTGCGCATCGGACGGGCTTTCGAGGCGGCCCGAGGACCGTTCCCGCTCCCTCAGTGAGGCGCGACGGATCGCCGGAACCGGCCCGTTCTTAGTCTCGAACGGGCCGGCGCGCGATGCGATCCGGTCAGCCTCTCAAGGGAGTAGCAGATGCGAAAAGCAGTGTTGGTGGGCGCCGCCGTGCTCGTTGCGGGCGTAGCGGCGGTCGCGGCCCAGGATCACCGTGGCAGGATGGGCCGCGGGCATGGACACGGCATGGGCCCGATGGGCGACATGGGTTTTGGCCCGATGGGCTCCGGACCGATGGGCGGAATGCGCGGCATGCGTGGCGGCCCCGGCATGGGCCTCAAGGCCCTCGATACGGACAAGGACGGCGCGGTGACGCTCGCCGAGTTTCTCGTCCCGCACGAGACCCGCTTCGGCGAGCACGACACCAATAAGGACGGCAGCATCGACGCGGCCGAGGCCGGTGCCCGATCCAAGGCGAGCGTCGACTACTGGATGAAGGTCGTCATGCGCCGCCTCGACGCAGACCGCGACGGCAAGGTCACCAAAGAGGAGTTCCGCAAGCGTGCCCGTGACGGCTTCGCGATGCGTGACCTCGACGGCGACGGCCAGATCACGGACGCCGACCTGCCGCCCGGGATGAAGGGCCGCATGGATGCCTGGCGCAAGCACCGCGATGCGACGGCACCCGACGGCAAGGGCTCGGGCGATGGCAAGGGTCCGCCCGATGGCAAGGGTCCTCGGTCCGGACTTGGCGGCCCCTTCAATCTTGATCGCATTCTCGGCCGGTCGGACGCCGAGTTCGCCCGCCTCGACCGCAACAGCGACGGCGTGATTGATGCCAAGGACCTCGACGTCATCGCGGCCGAGCGCACCGAGTACTGGGTGAAGCGGTTCATGCACCGCTATGACCAGAACAAGGACGGCAAGGCCAGCAAGGACGAGTTCCTGCGTTTTGCGCGCGAGCGCTTCGCCATGATCGACCTCGACGGCGACGGCAAGATCACGGAGGCGGACCTGCCGCCGATGATGCGCGGCCGGGGCATCCTGAAGTAAGGTTGCGCGGAGTGGCGGGCGGCCTGTGAGGGCCGCCTGCGACCCGCCGCCCTTCCCGAGGAGACTGATGCCGATTGAGCGGCGTTGGTCGCCGGAGCCAGCAGGGAGCGGCCAGAGATGAGGTTGAGATTGGCCGAGACGCCGAAGGATGGTCCGTCACGGCGGACGGGATCGTCAGGGGACGGTACGGACGAGGCCGACTTGCTGCGTCGCGTGGCCGGCGGCGATCAGCAGGCCTTCCGCACCCTGGTGCGGCGTCACCTGCCAGCGATCCTTGTGAGTGCGCGTCGTATCGTGCTCGACGAGGCGGAGGCGGAGGACATCGCCCAGGAGGCGCTGCTTCGACTTTGGAGGGGCGCTGCAACTCTCGAGGTCGGACAATCCGGTACCCGGCCCTGGCTCCGGCGTGTCGCCACGAACCTCGCGATCGATCGCATCCGCGCGCGGCGCGGCACGGACGTGGTCGACGAGCCGCCCGAGGTGCCGGTCGCCGCGCGCCAGCAGTCCGAGATAGAGGAGACCGAGATGTCGGCCGCCGTCCATCGGGCGCTCGCCCATCTCCCCGAGCGACAGAGGTTGGCGCTGACCCTGTTCCACTTCGAGGGCCTGAGCCAGATCGAGGTGGGAAGAGCCCTCGGTGTGTCGGACGAAGCCGTCGAATCGCTGCTCGCGCGGGCCCGGCGCACACTCAAGGGCGAGCTCCAAGGCCAATGGCGTGAGCTGTTGCCAGGGGCGCCGGATATCTAGACGGACACCTGCACCTTGCCGAGACGCCTGAACTGGCCGCAAATGCCGCCGCTGATCGAGAGACGACCGACATGCTGACGATCGAACGCCTGACCTTCCTGCTCGAGACGTACGGCACGGACCGTCGCCGCTGGCCGCGCGGAGCGGACCAGGGTCTCGACGCCTTCCTCACGACCCACGCCGAGGCCCGGGCACACTGGACGGAGGCTGCAGCCTTCGAACGCGTGATCAGCGCGGCCCGCGCGGAGCCACATCTTGCCGAAGGCCGGCTCACCGCGCTCGAGGAGCGGATCGTGGCCGCCGCCATGGCTGGTGACCGCGGACGCGCGGACGCCACAATGACAACTGGCAATGTGATCGCCTGGCCGGGCGGTCGAGGCACCGCGGTCGCGGGACCAGAGCCAGCACAGGTGGTCCGACAGGCCGTCGGCGCCTCGCGACGCTGGGGCATTGGTGGCCTGCTGGCCGCGTCCTTGGCGATCGGTGTGACGCTTGGCGTCTACGATCTGGCGCCCGCGCCGCAGCTGCTGGCGGGCGTGTCTGAGCCGAGCGGGGCCCCAGTCGCGGTCGCGAGTTTCTATGTCGATCCGGATGAGGAGGCGCTCTGATGCGGGTCGTCGCCGAGGGGCCGGATGCTGCAGGGCCGCAACCACGTGGCTTCTTTGCGCGCTGGGGCAAGCCCCTGCTGGTCGCGTCTCTGGCCCTCAATCTCGTGACGGTCGGTCTCATCGCCGGCGCCAAGATGCGCGAGCGGCGCATGTGGCACGCCATCGGGCTGGCAGGTGCTCCTGGATCCGAGGGTCGGGCGTCTGCCGTGGCACAGCTCGGCAGCCTCGCCTTTGTCGAGACACTGCCGAAGGAGCGGCGCGATAGCTTGCTCGGCGCGGCAAAGGAGCGCTGGGAGGCGGTCAAGGCACTCAGGCGCGAGGCACGAGGCGCCCGTGTTGAGCTCGTCCGCCTGATGGATACAGAGCCCTTCGATCAATCCGGCGCGAAGGCGAAGGCCGAGCGCATCGTCGAGGCCGAGAGCAAGGCGCGGGCGGCATTCCACGCACTACTCATCGAGATCGTGAACGGCATGACGCCCGATGAACGCGAACTCTACAAGGTCTGGCGGCAGAAATTTCGCCACCCCGGCGCCCCTGGACACGGGCCACGCGGGGCCGGGGGCCTCTGATGTACGCGGGCTTCGAGTGCTTCGGAGCTTTCAATCCCGCGCCGCACCGCGCTAGATTGGCCGGGGGCGGCTTGCGCAGGGCAAGGCGCCGGCCTTAGGCCCGGAACCGCGGATTGCGCCATGCCACAGCAGGACCTGAAGCGCGCAGCACTCGACTATCACGAAGCAGACCCCCCCGGAAAAATAGCCATCCACGCGACGAAGCCCGTTGCGAACCAGCATGATCTGGCGCTCGCATACTCGCCGGGCGTCGCGCATGCCTGCGAGGCGATTGCCGCCGACCCTTCTGCTGCGTCGCGCTATACGGCGCGCGGAAACCTCGTTGGCGTGATCACCAACGGGACGGCGGTGCTCGGTCTTGGCGACATCGGGCCGCTCGCGTCGAAGCCGGTGATGGAGGGGAAAGCCGTCCTCTTCAAGAAGTTCGCCGGCATCGACGTCTACGACATCGAGGTCGCAGAGAAAGACGCGGAGAAGTTCGTCGAGGCGGTTGCCCGGCTCGAGCCGACCTTCGGGGGCATCAACCTCGAGGACATCAAGGCACCGGAATGCTTCGAGATCGAGCGGGC
>DAORNH010000191.1:7148-8863 GCA_035440865.1 Hyphomicrobiaceae bacterium
CGTCTTCCACGACGACCAGCACGGTACTGCGATCGTCGTTGCCGCCGGCATCCTGAACGGTCTCAAAGTCGTGGGAAAGCGCCTCGAGGACGTCCGCCTCGTCTGCTCGGGCGCGGGTGCCGCG
This sequence comes from Hyphomicrobiaceae bacterium, assembly GCA_035440865.1. Classification (GTDB taxonomy): domain Bacteria; phylum Pseudomonadota; class Alphaproteobacteria; order Rhizobiales; family Hyphomicrobiaceae; genus DAORNH01. Next base: position 7,273 of record DAORNH010000191.1, read on the forward strand.
GCGCTCGCCTGCCTCAATCTCCTCGTGAGCCTCGGCCTCAAGCGCCAGAACGTGTGGATCGCCGACATCAAGGGTGTCGTCTACGCCGGCCGCAAGGAGCTGATGGACCCCTACAAGGAGCCGTTCGCCCAACCGACCGAGAAGCGCACGCTCGCCGAGATCATGCCGGGTGCCGACATCTTCCTCGGCCTTTCCGCCGGCCGGATTGTCTCCAAGGAGATGGTCGCCGCGATGGCGGCAAAGCCCCTCATCTTCGCGCTCGCCAACCCGACGCCCGAGATCATGCCGGAGGATGCGCGCGAGGTGCGCCCGGACGCCGTGATTGCTTCAGGCCGGACGGACTATCCCAATCAGATCAACAACGTGCTCTGCTTCCCTTTCATCTTCCGGGGGGCTCTCGACGTCGGCGCGACGACCATCAACGAGGCGATGAAGAAGGCGGCCGTCACCGCGCTCGCCTCGATTGCCGAGAGCGAGGCCTCCGACGTCGTGCTGAACGCCTACCGGGCAGAGACGTTCGTGTTCGGTCCCGACTATATCCTGCCGAAGCCGTTCGATCCGCGCCTCATCACCGAGATCGCGCCGGCCGTCGCAAAAGCCGCCATGGAGACAGGGGTCGCGACGCGGCCGGTCGCCGATCTCGCCGCCTATCGGGCGCGGCTCACGGGGTTCGTCTATCGATCCGGCTTTCTCATGAAGCCGCTGTTCGATTTGGCGCGCAGCGCGTCGGCCGAGACGCGCCAGCGGCTCGTCTTTGCCGAGGGCGATCACCCGTACGTGCTGCAGGCCGCGCAGCAGATCATCTCGGAGGGGCTCGCCCGGCCGATCCTCGTCGGGCGGCGCGCTCACATCACGCGGCAGCTTCCTCATCTCGGGCTCCGCATGCGGCCCGAGCAGGACTTCGACATCTTCGACGCTGAGACCGACAAACGCATCGGCCAGCTCGAGGCCGAGTATCAAGCACTCGTCGAGCGGAAGGGCGTGTCGCCCTCGCATGCGCGCCGCGTAGTACGCAACGGCTCGACCGTGATCGCCGGACTCCTTCTGAAGCGAGGTGATGCGGATGCCGTAATCTGCGGCGCGGTCGGGCGCTACCTCACGCAGCTTCGCCACGTCGGGCAGGTGATCGGGCGGATGCCGGGCGTGCGCGGCTTCGCGACGCTCTCGGCGACTTTCATGCCGACAGGGCCGCTGTTCATCGCCGACACTTACGTCTCCTACGATCCGAGTGCCGAGCAGATCGCCGAGATGACGCTGCTCGCCGTCGACGAGGTTCGCCGCTTCGGCGTGACGCCCAAAGTGGCGCTGCTCTCCCACTCGAATTTCGGCAGCGAGGATACGGCAAGCGCGCGCAAGATGCGCGAGGTGCTCTCTATCCTGCGCGACTGGTCGCCGGAGCTGGAGGTCGAAGGCGAGATGCACGCAGATGCGGCGCTGTCGCCGTTCATCCGCGAGGAGATCTTCCCGAGTTCGAGGTTGTCCGGCGCCGCCAACTTGCTGATAATGCCGGGGCTCGATGCGGCCAACATCGCCTTCAATCTGTTGAAGGTCATATCGGGCGGTGTCGCGGTGAGCCCGATCCTGCTCGGTG
>DAORNH010000192.1:0-733 GCA_035440865.1 Hyphomicrobiaceae bacterium
TTCGGACCGATGCTGGCGATCGGCCTCGGCGGCATCCACGTCGAGGTGCTGAAGGACGTGGCGATCCTGCCGGCGGCAAGCGGCGCCCACGAGGTCAAGTGCGCGATCGCGGGCCTGCGCGGAGCGAAGCTGCTCGATGGGGTACGCGGCGCCCCGCCCTCGGATGTCGCAGCACTCATCGACGTGATCGTGCGGCTCGGCCAATTCGCGGTTGATCACGCCGATCTCATTGCCGAGATCGACCTCAATCCGGTGATCGTGCACGAGGCAGGGAAGGGCGTCACGCTGGCCGACGCCCTGATCGTCACTCGCTGATGGGCGCGTTCATTTCCCGGGAATGATGAGCTGCTGGCCCGGCACGATGCGTGGGTCCGACATGCGGTTCGCGGCCATGATCGCCGAGATGGACGTGCGGTGACGAATGGCGAGGCCCGTCAAGCTGTCACCCGGCTGCACCACGATCGCTACGGACTGGCCAGCCTTTCGGGCGGGGGCTGCATGAGGAGCGGGTGGCGGCGCGAGTGCCAGCGCTGCAGCCGGTGTTGCGGGCTTAGGCGGCGGGATGGTCGTCGGGCTGCCGGAAAGGCGCCAGCCAGGGCCCTCGTTCCAGCTCGGGCCGGAGCCCGCACAGGCCGTGAGGCCAGCGCCGGCGACGGCAAGCAGGGCGGCGGCGGCCAGCGGGCGAATGGTGGCGAAGCGCATGACAAATCCTTCGGCGGATGATCGCCATCCG
>DAORNH010000192.1:888-1869 GCA_035440865.1 Hyphomicrobiaceae bacterium
GCCAGCACCCGCCCCGCAACGCCCGCTCCGCTATTTCGACCTGGTCATGGTGGCCTTCGTCGTCGTGCTGGTCTGCTCGAACCTCGTCGGGCCGGCAAAGATCGCGGAGGTCAACCTGCCGCTGTGGGGCACGTTCGTATTCGGCGCGGGCGTGATGTTTTTCCCCATCTCCTACGTATTCGGCGACATCCTGACCGAGGTCTACGGCTACAGCCGGGCGTCATCTGGACGGGGTTCGGCGCGCTCCTCTTCGCCTCGGTCATGGCGGCAATCGTCGTCGCGCTGCCGCCAGCCGGCTTCTGGAAGAACCAGGCCGCCTACGAGACCGCGTTCGGCAACACCTGGCGGATCGTCGCCGCATCGATGTTCGCCTATTTCTGTGGCGAGTTCGTCAACTCCTTCGTGCTCGCGAAGATGAAGGTGTGGATGGAGGGCCGGGCCCTCTGGCTGCGTACCATCAGCTCGACAGTGTTCGGCGAGGCTGTCGACAGCGCGCTCTTCTATCCGCTCGCCTTCTATGGCACGGGCATCATCCCGAACGAGGCGCTGCCCAAGGTGATGCTCGCCCAGTTCATCCTGAAGACGCTCGTCGAGGTCGCCTTCACGCCCTTCACGTATTGGATCGTCGGATTCCTGAAGCGCGCCGAGGGCTTCGACCATTACGACCGCGACACGGATTTCAATCCGTTCCACGTCAGCGACGCGAAGCAATCCTGAGAGGTGCCATGGCGGCCGTCATCCGCAAGATCGTCGTGACCGTCGAAGAGACGCACCGCGAGGCCGGCATCACGATCGCGCCTGCAACGCGCAAGGCGGCGGCAATCGCCGTCATCGAGAACCCGTTCGCCGGGCGCCGGGTCGAGGACCTCGAGGCACTCGTCGCCATCGGCGAGGAACTCGGCGGACTGCTGACGCGCCGCGCGGTCGCAGCGCTCGGCATTGAGGGCGGCAAGGCGGAGAGCTACGGCAAGGCCGCGATCG
>DAORNH010000192.1:2008-4795 GCA_035440865.1 Hyphomicrobiaceae bacterium
CGGGCACAAGGACGCGGCGTTCGTGCGCAGCCACTTCGACGCCATGGAGGTGCGCGTGGTGGATGCACCTCGCTCGAACGAAATTCTCGTGGCGATCGTCGTGACCGACAGTGGCCGTCCCCAGCCGCGTATCGGCGGTCTCACGACGAGCGAGATCAAGGGGACGGACGGCTTGAGGTAGGCATCTCGCGGGTCACGTCGGCCGCAGGAGCTGGCGCAAGTTCAGATAGGCTTGCCTGCGGATCGTGAACTCGTTCAAGAGGCGGCGCTCGTACTCAATTTGGCGGCGCATCCGCTCGGTTGGCGGATCGCGCCGGAGTTCGCGCCGGAAACGCTCGACAAGTTCGGCATCGCAGCCGGGGATCTGAAGGAGCTGCTGGAAGAAGGGGCGCAAGAGCTCGTCCTGGCGCGCGAGCTGAAGGGCGGGAGAAATCGGCTGTGTATCATAGCGACGGAAGGCCTGCTCACCGAGCCAGGCAAGTACCGTGTTGCGGATCTCCGTGGAGACCTGGCGGTTCGAATAGCCGAGGATCTGGCTCAGGCGCGGCACCGGCGGATCGTCTGAGTCGTGCACGATCTCGAAGGCCGCGACAGTGACGCCGTTGCGGCAAAGCGCGAACACTCGTGAGCAACTGTAGCCGATCCTGTCACCCCAGGTGACGAGGCAATTGTCGAGGTCGCGCGCGGCCTTGATGATGTCGCGCGGGGTACGTAGTGCGCGCACCTCGAACTCTCCGCACGGGCCTTCCTTGACCCATGCATCGCCGATCCGGTGCGGGATGGCGCAGGCGAGATCAATGTGGCGGCGCCAGGCTGTGGCACGCTCGACGCATTGACCCGACGAGAGAGTTGGATGCCATGGCTGCTCGATGAGGGCACCGAGTTCGGTTGCGCGATTGGCGCTCGCCCATATCCAGGCCATCAGACTTGGCAGCGGACACGACGTCTCATGGGCATGCATCCGCATTCCGGTCCGGGCCATCCATTCGGCCGCCGGGACGCCAGCGATGGCGTGGGCAAGCAGTAGCCGGTCGAGCCAGATCGCCGCCATCTGCGCGTTGCGTGTGAGGCTCGAGCCGAGCAGCGAAGCGAGCGAGGGGACATTGGGAACAGGCAGCAGCGGCCGCATGAATGCGCCGGGTGGCAGTCGCTTCATCCATAATGGCAGGCCGGCCATCGCGGCTGCCTCTCGCAGCGACCGGCCGGCCAACACCATCGCCGTGGCGGCGGTCCTCGGCTCGAGCGGTCCGTAACCCGTGGCGAGCGCGAACAGCAGGGCGGGAAAGCTCTCCGCCAGATCCTCGAGTGCCTTCTCACGTGACGTGAAGTCGGCGATGATACGGCGGTAAGGCGCATGGAACGCGTTGACGCGACGCGAACGCTGTTCCGATCCCCATTCGTTGGATGGGGTTACGGTCTCGGCCAAGTGATCCCCCCGAGCAGGCAACGGTCATCAGGCACCGAAGAAATAGGATCGCATCCGCCGTGTTGCCAGGGTCTCCGATGGAATAGATCGAAAAAACGTATGAAGGCCGGGATCATCCCGAGAACCCACGTCGGAGGAGGCGCGCAATGACCACGACCGGGGCTGCCCGCAGGCGACGCCGGATCGTCGCGCGCATGCTGCCGCGACTGGCGATCGCGCCCTGGTGGCGAGGACGAGGGCAGGTGCTCGCGTCGATTGCCCGAGCAGCGAACGGCGCAGCGGGCGGCCTCGCGGAGATCGATCCCCTTGAGCTCAGCGACGTTCTCGGCACGCCGCATGTCATCGTGCTCGACTGCCGCTCCACAGAGGAGCACGAGGTGAGCCATATCGCCGGCGCTCATCGCGTCGATCCGGATTGGCCCCGGCTGCCGCGCGCGCTCGACGACGAGAGCCTTGTTGTCTGCGCCTGTGCGGTCGGTCTGCGCTCAGCCGCGGTCGCGGCGGAGCTGATCAAGCAGGGACTGGTCAGACGTGAAAGCTGCCGCAATCTCGCGGGCGGTCTCTTTGCCTGGCACAATGCGGGCTTGCCGCTGGTCGATGCCTCTGGCCCCGCGGCGCGGATTCACGCATATTCGCGTCTGTGGCTTCCATTGCTTGAGAGACGCGAATTGAGTGTGCTCGGCCGGTCGGGGTCGGTTACGGGCTGACAAGGGGCCGAACCATGGTCCAGAGACTGGACAGAGCGATTGTCGCAGCCATCGGCTGCTTTCTGATTGCTGGAGCAGCCACGGCCGAGGATCCGCGCCTCAAGACGCGGCTGGCCGCGACGTCTGTCGCCGAAAAATCTCGGACGCTTGCGGGTCTCTATCTGACGGCGAAGGAGGCGTCTTCGGCCATCCGGCGATACCCCGATCTCCTGCTCGTGGATGTCCGTTTTCCGCGCGTCGTTGCAGAAGGCCTCCCGGCGCCGGTGACCCGCAACATTCCCATCTATCGCGAGGTCGTGCATCGGAAGGGCGAGATCGACGAGCTTGTCGAGCAGTCGCTGAACCCCGAGTTCTTGTCTGCCGTCGAGGCCCTCGCGAGCGGGCGGCGGGGGAAGGCGACGACGGTTCTGCTGATCTGCTGGGCGGGGCCCTACTCGGCCGTTGCCGCGGATCACCTGACACGTGCGGGCTTCGCGAACGTCTATACCGTCATCGACGGTACTGATGGGACAGATGAGCCGACGCTGCCCGGATGGCGCAAGAGTGGCCAGCCTTGGCTCGAGGAGCCGCGTCCGGATCAGATCTGGGTCGCCCACGATTGAGGCGCGTCACGCCGCTGCGATTGAGCAGGTGCGCGTCGATGCGCGCCACCTG
>DAORNH010000192.1:4827-8863 GCA_035440865.1 Hyphomicrobiaceae bacterium
GTCGGGCGAGCCGGCATGGTTCGAGAACGCGGGCCCGCGGCGGCGCGCCTCTGGGAGTTTGGCCATGGTGGCAGGACGCGCACTCTCGGCCTTGTCGTTTGCAGCAGCGCTCGGCATGACGGTATCGGCGGCCGTTGCAGGCGAGATCATCTCGGGACCGGCCGGCGAGCCGGTTCATGCCCAGCTCTGCCCGCGTCTTGAGAGCGAGCTCAAGGACGCGCGCTTCCGCCATGCCTGTGCGACCTCGTCCGGAGCCGTCGAAACGATCGCGCGGATCGCCCGCAGCCCCCTGTCGGTCGGCTTCGTCCCGCTCGACCAGCTTGCGCACGCGAGCCGCGGCGGGGTCGAGCTGACCGGGCTCACCATTCTCGGCCGCAGCGATGCCCGCGTCTGCCTGTTCATTGCGACGCGAAGCTCCACGCTCCAGAGCTACGGCGACATTGCCGCCCAGATCGGCAAAGTCCGCGTCATTCTGCCCCCGCGGAGCAGCGCCGGTGCCGAGGCGTTCGCATACCTTCAGTCGATTGATCCCGATGGCCTCGGCAAGGCGCGAGTGATCAGCCACGCGGCGAGTGCTGAAGACGCCGTCAAGGAGGCGATGAGCGCCGATGACATCGTGACGCTCGTTTCGGAGTGGCCGGACCCGGAGAGCCCGCGGCTCAAAGCGGTGCTTGAGGCGGACGGCCGTTTCGTCGCCTTCGCGGACCGCACGCTGCTGCGAAAGGAGGTGCTCGGCCGGCGCATCTATCTGCCCGTCGAGGTCGAGGTCACGCCCGCGACCTGGACCAAAGCCGCGCGCAAGGTCGCGACCGTGTGCTCGCCGATTGCCATCGTCGCGGCAGCCCAGTCCGTGGTGCCCGAGCGCGATCGCCAGGACCACCTTGACCTCATCGCGACGATCGAGACCATGCGACCCGAGGCGCTCACGCCGCGTGACGGGCGCGTGGCGCGCTACATGAAGAGCACGCGCGATCTGACGGGCGCGAGCGTCGAGGAACTCATCCGATTGTCGGAGGAGGCGCGCGTCAAGGCGCAGCCTTACGTTGACAAGGCGATCGCCGCGGGCAAGCAGGCCGTCGAGGCGGCAAAGCCCCATGTCGAGAAGGCCAAGGACATCGGCGCGGAGGCGCTTGCCAAGGCCCGCGAGGATTTCAAGGCCTTGATGGATGGTCTCAGGCGTGACACGACGCCCCGGAAGGAATAGCAGGCGAGCGCACGCATGCCCGACGTCAGTACTTTGTCGTGGAGCGAGCCGACGGCGCGGCTCGCGGCGTTCATTTCCGTATTTGTGCTGATGGCGGCTCTCGAGCTCGCCTGGCCGCGGCGCCGTCTCGGCTGGTCGAAAGCGAAGCGCTGGGTCACCAATCTGTCGATCGTCGGCCTAGGCGCTGCACTCGTGCGTGTCTTCAGCGCCATTGCCGCGCTCACAGCCGTGCCGATCGTCGCGACGCTCGCAGCCGCCTGGGCCGAGGCGCGCGGCATCGGCCTCCTGAACATGGTCGCCTGGCCGGCCGGGCTCGAGGTGCTCTTCGCGGTCGTCATCCTCGATTTCGCGATCTGGCTGCAGCATCTCCTCGCCCATCGCATCGAGCTGCTCTGGCTCTTCCACCGCATGCACCACGCTGACGTCGATTTCGACGTGACGACGGCGCTGCGTTTCCATCCGGTCGAGATCGGGCTCTCGATGCTCTACAAGGTGGTGTGGGTCGTGGCGCTCGGCGCCTCGCCGCTCGCGGTGCTGATCTTCGAGGTTGTGCTGAATGCGCTCGCCATGTTCAATCACGCGAATTTTGCGCTGCCCCTTCCGATCGATCGCATGATGCGCGGCCTCATCGTGACGCCGGACATGCACCGCGTCCACCACTCGATCTCCCCTCGCGAGCATCACTCGAACTTCGGCTTCAACCTGTCGGTCTGGGATCGTCTGTTCGGCACCTACAACGCTCAGCCCGCAGCGGGCCATGAGGCCATGACGATCGGCTTGCCGCCCTGGCAGAGCGAGGCGCCGACGGGGCTCGGCTGGAGCCTCAAGCTGCCGTTCACGGGGCCCGCGCCCGACCACAAGGTTCGAGCCATGTCCGCCCGGCGCGACTGATCTGCCGCCGGTGCGGCGGGATCGCGAGAGCGTTGGCACCAGGGCCAAAGGTCGGCTAGGTCTTCTGATGAGACCCGATCCCATCGTCGCTGGAACCCCACATGACCAGATCAGCCGACACGCCGCTCCGCGGCGCCGACCTCGTGGCGCGCGCGCTCATCGATGCCGGGGCAGGGCCGATCTACACACTCTCCGGCAATCACATCATGTCGATCTTCGACGCGGCGGTCGGCAAGCCGCTTGAGCTCATCCACACGCGCCACGAGGCGGCGACGGTGCACATGGCGGATGCCTACGGCCGCCTCACGGGGAAGCCCGGCATCGCCATGGTGACCGGAGGCCCTGGCCACGCGAACGCCGTCGGCGCCCTCTACACGGCGCTTTGCGCCGAGAGCCCGATGGTGCTGCTATCCGGTCATGCTGGCACCGACGAGATCGGCCGCGGCGGCTTCCAGGAGATCCGTCAGGCCGAAATGGCCGCGCCCGTCGCCAAGGCCTCATGGACCGCGGCGAGTGCCGAGGGCCTCGGCGCGGACGTGTCACGCGCGATGGCACTGGCGGTGTACGGCCGACCAGGGCCCGTGCACGTGAGCCTGCCATCCGATCTCCTTGATCATGCCGTGGCGTTGACGCCGGGCCGCGTCTCCCCTGGTGTGCCTTCAGCCGCGCGCGCAGGAGCGCCGAGCGGCGTGGTCGTGGACGCGATCCTTGCCGAGCTCGGCCGGGCGGAGCGGCCGGTGATCATCGCGGGGCCGATGTTCTCGCATGCCGGGCGTCGCTCGCTGCTCGCTCGTCTCGAGGCCGCAACCGGCGTGCCCGTCGTGCTGATGGAGGCGGTCCGCGGCTTGCGCGACGCGACAATCGGCGCTTTCGGGGACGCGCTCGGCGAGGCGGATGCCGTGCTCCTTCTCGGGAAGCCGCTCGACTTCACATTGAAGTTCGGTGCCGTGCCGACGCTCGGCGCGACCTGCCGAGTGCTAATGGTCGATCCGGAGGCGCATATCATCGGTCGGGCCGCGAGCGAGCTCGGCGATCGCCTGGTGTTGTCGACGATTGCCTATGGGCTCGCCGCGGCAGATGCGCTGATCTCGCGGGCGAAGCCGTCTCCGAAGCATGCGATTTGGGCGGGCGAGGTTAAGCGGCTCGTGGCGCATCGCCCCCCGGCCTGGGCAACGACGCGATCGAAGACGCCGGGCAGGGTGCATCCGCTCGAAGTGTTCCGTGCGCTGGCACCCGTCCTCGAGCGTGATGCCGACGCCGTACTCGTCGGCGACGGCGGCGAGTTCTCGCAATGGGCGCAGGGAGCCCTGCCCGTCGGCCGTCGCATGATCAACTCGGTCGCGGGCGCCATCGGGCCGGGGATTCCTTCGGCGATTGCCGCGAGGACGGTCGAGAGAGCCGCGCCGGTGATCTCGATCGTCGGCGATGGCACCTTCGGCTTCCACATGGCCGAGTTCGATACGGCGGTGCGACACCGCCTGCCGTTCGTGTGCATCGTCGGGAACGATGCACGATGGAATGCGGAGTACCAGATCCAGCTCCGCGACTATGGGCCCAACCGGGCGATCGGCTGCGATCTCCTGCCGACGCGCTACGATCAGGTCGTGACGGCGCTCGGCGGCTACGGCGAGATGATCGACGATGCGGCGAAGATCCCCGCGGCGATCGAGCGCGCGATCGCCAGCGGCAAACCCGCCTGCCTCAACGTCATGACGGAAAGCATCGCCGCCCCGAACGTGCGCCGCAGCGATCTCTGAGCCTGGCTCGAGTGCTTGATTTTATTGGTACCGCCTCCCCGGCTCGAACGGGGGACCCCCAGATCCACAATCTGGTGCTCTAACCAACTGAGCTAAGGCGGCACTTCCGCACAGTGATCCGGCCGGAGCACTGCGGCGATGTCGGGCCCGGGGACACGGCGCGCTGCGCAAGAGCAGAGCGCCG
>DAORNH010000193.1:0-4444 GCA_035440865.1 Hyphomicrobiaceae bacterium
CCGGTTGAGCAGGAAGGCCAACGGCAGCATGATGAGGAGACAGAGGATGCCCATCACGACGTGCGTCTCGCGCCAGCCGATCGTCTCGACCATGCGCTGGATGAGCGGCGGCCAGATCGTGCCGGAAATGTAGTTGCCGCTCGCAACCATCGCGACGGCGAGGCCGCGCCGGCGCTCGAACCACATCGAGATGTCGGCCATCAGCGGCCCGAACACCGCGGCACTGCCGAAGAAGCCGATCATCACGCCCTGGACGATGGCGAACTGCACGATGCTCGTCACCTGGCTGATCAGGATGAAGCCCGCGAACAGCGAGACGCAGCCGATCAGGATCGGGATCATGATGCCGACGCGGTCGGCGAGCCGCCCCATCACATAGCCGCCGACGGCATAGCCGATCATCGACATCGCGTAGGGGAACGAGGCGCCGTTCCTCGCGATGCCGAACGCGTCCTGCACGGTCGGCAGCACGACGACCACCGACCACATCCCGATATTGCCGATCGCGCCGAGCAGGAGGCACACGAAGAGGCGGCCCCAGGAATAGAGCGAATCCTGCACCTCGGCGTGAGCATCGACCGCGCCGGAACCTATGCCGCGCTGCATGGCGTGCCTTATCGAAAGAGGGGTCGTCTCAACGCTCGGGCAGGATCTTGCCCGGATTGAGGAGGCCGTCCGGATCGAGCGCGGCCTTGATGCGCCGCATCACCTCGACGCCGACACCATGCTCCGCTTCGAGATACTTGATCTTGCCCTGGCCAACGCCGTGCTCGCCGGTGCAGGTGCCATCCATGCGCATGGCACGCTCGGTGAGTCGCTGCACGAAACCCTTGGTGGCTTCCACCTCTCGCGGGTTCGACATGTCGATCATCGGCTGGGTGTGGAAGTTCCCGTCGCCGACATGGCCGAGGATCGAGGCGATGAGCCCGGTTTTCTCGATGTCGGCCTTGGTCTCGGTGATGCACTCGGCGAGGCGCGAGATCGGCACGCACACGTCCGTTGCCAGCGCATCGCGGCCGGGGTAGGCGCTCTTGATCGCCCAGTAGCCTTCGTGCCGCGCCTTCCAGAGGCGGCGGCGGTCCTCCTCGCGCTCCGCCCAGTCGAAGCGGATGGCGCCCTCGGCCTTGGCGATCTCCTCGAAGCGGGCGATCTGGTCGCGCGCCGAAACCTCCGTGCCGTGGAACTCGAGGAAGAGAGTGGGTCGCTCCTCGAGACCGAGCTTTGCGTGCTTGTTGATCGCCCCGATCAGGATCTCGTCGAGGAGCTCGGAGCGGGCGTGGCCGAGGCCGAGCTGGATTGCCTGGATCACCGAGTTGACCGCGCCCTCGAGCGTCTCGAAGGGGCAGACGGCGGCAACGATCGATTCCGGGATGCCGTAGAGGCGGACCGACACCTCGGTGAAGACGCCGAGCGTGCCTTCGGAGCCGACGAGGAGGCGCGTCAGGTCATAGCCGGCCGACGATTTTCGGGCGCGCCGCGAGGTGCGCACGATCGAGCCATCGGCCATGACGGCCGTGAGACCGAGGACGTTGTCGCGCATGGTGCCGTAGCGGACGGCTGTGGTGCCTGATGCACGCGTTGCAGCCATGCCGCCAATGGTCGCTTCCTCGGCGCCGGGATCGACGGGGAAGAAAAGGCCGAGATCGCGCAGGTGGTCGTTCAATTGCTTGCGCGAGACGCCCGCCTGCACCGTCGCGTCGAGATCGAGTTGGTTGACGGCGAGCACCGCGTTCATCTGCTGGAAATCGAGCGAGATGCCGCCATGCGGCGCGTTCACGTGGCCCTCGAGCGAGGTGCCGGCGCCGAACGGGATTATCGGCACGCGGTGCGTCGCGGCAATCCGCACGATCTCGGCGACCTCCTCTGTCGAGTGCGGCCAGACCACTGCATCGGGAGGCTCGCTCGCGATCCAGGTCAGCGTATGGGAATGCTGGTGGCGGATCGCCTCGCCCGTCTGCACGCGGTCGGGGAAGCGCTGCCGAAGAACGGCGATTGCGGTCGCGACATCGCCTTGCGGGCCGCCGGTCGAGAGCTTCGCTGCGCCTGCCATGCTGTCCGTCCTGCCTCGCGCTGATATGTGAGGCAAGCTATAGGGGCAAGGGGGGGCCCACGCAACCAAGCCAGTGCAGCCCTGTGCTGTCGGTTGCGCAGATGGTGCCGTGGGCCCTACCATGCACTCTGGTGTCACAACCCGCCGTCACGTCAGGCCCGCGCAGGCGGCCTCATCCGGCTCCTCGGAGGGCTCCGCCTTTCAAGCCCCAAGTCGATAGACGGCACCCTTCGGGGCACGCTACAGGGGTTCCTTTGAGGTTTGCGGACGGGACCATGGCTGAAGCGGAGCTGATCGGCGTCGATTGGGGGACGACCTCGTTTCGCGCCTACCTGATCGGCGCGGACGGCGCCGTCATGGCGCGTCGCGAGAGCAAAGCCGGCATTCTCTCGGTCACGAATGCCGCGTTCCGGGAGACGCTCGTGGCCGAGCTCGGCGACTGGGCACGCTTGCACGGCGCGCGTCCCATCGTCATGTCGGGAATGATCGGCAGCCGGCAAGGCTGGCGCGAGGCGCCCTACGTGCCGTGCCCGGCGGGACTCCGAGAGATCGCTGCGGCCCTGATCGAGATCGACGGCGGGCCGCTCGGGCGCATCGCCATCGTGCCAGGCCTCTCCATCGAGGCGGACGGCATCCCCGACGTGATGCGCGGCGAGGAGACCCAGATCGTGGGCACACTGGTCACGGTGCCGTCCGAGCCGCGCTCGATCGTCCTGCCCGGCACGCATTCGAAGTGGGTCGAGGTGCGCGACGGCAGGATCACTGCCTTCGAGACCTACATGACCGGCGAGATGTTCTCGGCGGCGCGAGATCACACAATCCTCGGCCGCCTTATGGGCACGACCGGCGCCGATCGCGAGGCGGCATTCGAGAGGGGTGTCGAGGCCGGCGCGCGCTCAGGCGCACCCGGCTCGCTTCTGCATCGACTGTTCTCGGCGCGTACGCTCGCGCTCTTCGATCGCCTGCCGGCCGACGATGTTGCGTCATATCTCTCGGGGCTGCTGATCGGCGCCGAGCTCGCCGATCGGGGACCGCAGGCGAAGCCGATCCTGATCGTGGCGAGCGAGAGCCTCGCTGAATACTATCGGCGCGCCGCGGCAGTGATCGGACTGCAGGCCGAGCTCGCGCCGCCCGATTGCGTGGCGGCGGGGCATCGTGCGATTGCCCGCCAGGCCGGACTGATCGGAGATCCATCGCGATGAACCTCGCCGACGCCTTGCGGCAATGCCCGCTGATCGCCATCCTGCGCGGCATTCGGCCGGACGAGGCCGAGCCGGTCGGCGACGTGCTCGTCGAGGCCGGATTCCGCGTCATCGAGGTGCCATTCAACTCGCCCGAGCCGCTGCGCTCGATCGAGCGGCTGGCGCGGCGTCTGGACAAGCGCGCTGTCATCGGTGCCGGCACTGTGATGTCGATCGACGACGTCGAGAAAGTTGCTGCAGCGGGCGGACGCCTGATCGTCATGCCGCACACCGATCTCGATGTCGTCGAGGCGGCGCGGGATGCCGGCCTCGCCGTGACGCCGGGTGTGGCAACGCCAACCGAAGCCATTGCGGCGATTGCTGCGGGTGTCGACGGCCTGAAGCTCTTCCCGGCTGAGATGATGCTGCCGCCCGTTGTTAAGGCACTGCGCGCGGTCTTGCCGAAGGAGGTGATCCTCATTCCCGTCGGCGGCATCTCGGCGGCAAACATTCCCGCTTACCGCGCGGCCGGCGCCGACGCTTTCGGCATTGGCTCGACACTTTACAGCCCGGGTAAGGCCCTCGCCGACATCCGTGCGAGTGCAGTGGCGCTGGTCAAGGCGTGCCGGGTATGACCTGCCTCAGACCGAGAAGCTGGTGCCGCAGCCGCAGGAGGCTGTCGCGTTCGGGTTCTTAATCTTGAACCCCGCGCCGATGAGGTCGTCCACGAAATCAATCTCGGATCCGAGAAGATAGGGCAGCGAGACGGGATCGACGACGACCTTGGCGCCGCCGTTGTCGACGATGGTATCATCCGGATCGCTGGCGCCGACCAGATCGAAGCGATACTGGAAGCCCGAGCAACCGCCGCCGTCGACGCTCACGCGCAGGATCGCGGGTGCCGCCTCGGCACGGCCGATGTCGCAGATGCGGGCTGCAGCCCGGCTTGTCACGGTGATGCTCATGGCGAGGCCCGGATGTTGAACGGCCACTGTCATCCGGAAGATAGGTGGACGGCGCCTCTTGTCAAATGGCAGCCGATGACAAAAGCCTGTCGCGGCACAGCCCTGCTGCGCCGCGGCCGCTTTCGGAGGGCTCGATTTGAGCAGACGTGACGAGCGAGACGCCATGCTCAGACAACGCGGCCGTGCCGTCGCCGCCCATGCAACCGAGGCGGCCATGAGCCGCGGGCGGCCGATATCCGAGCCGGCTT
>DAORNH010000193.1:4462-8550 GCA_035440865.1 Hyphomicrobiaceae bacterium
CCAGCGCGACCGGGACCGCATCATCCACGCGACCGCCTTCCGCCGGCTCACCTACAAGACGCAGGTGTTCGTCTTCCACGAGGGAGATCACTTCCGAACACGGCTCACGCACACGCTCGAGGTCGCTCAGATCGCCCGGGCGATCGCCCGCCAGCTCGAGATCGACGAGGATCTGACCGAGGCGCTGGCACTCGCCCACGATCTCGGCCATCCCCCATTCGGCCATGCCGGCGAGCGGGCGCTCGACCGCATGCTGGCAGGGCACGGTGGTTTCGATCACAACGCGCAGAGCCTCGCGATCGTCACTCGGCTCGAGCGGAAGTATCCGGCCTTCGACGGCCTGAATCTCTCGATCGAGACGCTCGAAGGGCTCGTCAAGCACAATGGGCCGATCGCGGCAGCGCTCATCACCCCGGACCGGGCGCTCGGGCGCGTGCTGGCATACTCGGGTGTCGCTGATCGCCTGTCGCTCGATCTCTTTGCCCCTCTGGAAGCCCAGGCCGCCGCGATCGCCGACGACATCGCCTACAACAATCACGATGTCGACGACGGCCTGCGCGCCGGCCTCTTCACGCTCGACGAACTCACCTCGGTCGGCCTGGTCGGGCCGCTGGTCGAGGCGGCGGAGTGCAAGGCGATCGACCGGGCGCGCCGCATCTACGAGGTCAACCGACAGCTCATCACGCTGATGATCGCCGATGTCGTCGCCGAGGCGCGGAGCCGGATCTCGGCGCACGGGTGCGCGAGCGTCGACGATGTACGCCGTGCCGGTCGGCCGATCGTCGAGTTCTCCGATGGGCTCAAGGTCGGACTGGCCGATCTCAAGCGCTTCCTGTTCACCCGCGTCTATCGCCACCCGCGCGTCATGCGCGTGATGGCGAGCGCGGAGCGGATCGTCGAGGACCTCTTCCGCCGCTATATGGCCGTTCCGGGCGACATCCCTGAGCCGCGCCGTGCCGAAGCGCTCGCCCTCACCGAGGACGGCCGCGCGCTCCACGTTGCCGACTTCGTGGCCGGCATGACGGATCGCTTTGCCATCGGCGAGCACCGGCGCCTGTTTGACGCTACTCCCGAATTGGTCTAGCCGGACCCAGGTTTCAGCACGTCTCCAACCGGCGCCTCCGGCGCGAGGCAAACATGAACGTCTATTCGCATCTCGAGCGCGCGATCCTGTCGGCCGTGGACGGTATGAAGGCGCGTGGCGAGCTTCCCAACGAACTCGTTGCGTCCGCCGGCGACATTGACCCTCCGCGCGATCCATCCCACGGCGACCTTGCGAGCAATGTGGCAATGGTGCTCGCCAAGGCCGCGAAGAAGAAGCCACGCGACATCGCCGAGGCGATAGCCAGGCAGCTTGCGGCCGACCCGCTGATTGCCAAGGCCGACGTCGCGGGACCAGGCTTTCTCAATATCAAGTTGAAGCCCGCGGCCTGGCACGGCGTCGTCCAGACGGCGGTCAAGGCAGGTCCGGACTACGGCCGATCCGACCTCGGCCGGGGCAGCGCGGTCAATGTCGAGTACGTGTCGGCCAACCCGACCGGCCCAATGCACGTCGGCCATTGCCGTGGCGCCGTCTATGGCGACGTGCTCGCAAGCCTGCTCGCCTTCGCCGGCTACAAGGTGACGCGCGAGTACTACATCAACGATGCCGGCGCTCAGGTCGGCAAGCTCGCCCAGTCGACCCTGTTGCGTTACCGCGAGGCGCTCGGCGAAGCGATCGGTGAGATCCCCGAAGGCCTGTACCCCGGCGACTATCTGAAGCCCGTCGGCGCGGCGCTCGCGGCAAGGTTCGGCCGGAAGCTCCTAGAGAAGCCTCTCCCCGAGCAGCTGGCCGAGGCGCGCGCTGCCGCCGTCTCGACCATGATGGCCGAGATCAAGGATGATCTCGCGGCGCTCGCCGTCCGTCACGATGTCTTCTTTTCCGAGCGCTCGCTGACCAATGGCAATCGCGACAAGGTCGCCGACGCCATCGACCTGTTGCGCGAGAAGGGCCTCATCTACCAAGGCCGGCTCGAGAAGCCCAAGGGGCACGATGCCGACGATTGGGAGGACCGCGAGCAGACGCTCTTCCGCTCGACCTCATTCGGCGACGATGTCGACCGCGCTTTGATCAAGTCGGATGGCGGCTACACCTATTTTGCCTCCGACATCGCCTATCACTTCGACAAGCTCGAGCGCGGCTTTCCCCGGCTGATCAACGTTTTTGGGGCGGATCACTCCGGCTACCTGAAGCGCATGCATGCAACGGTCGATGCGCTGTCGGGCGGCAAGGCCGACTTCGACATCAAAGTCTGCCAGCTCGTCCGCGTGTTCCGCAACGGCGAGCCCGTGAAGATGTCGAAGCGCGCCGGCACGTTCGTTGCGCTCCGCGATGTCGTCGACGAGGTCGGGCGCGATCCCGTGCGCTTCATGATGCTCTACCGCAAGGCCGAGGCGGCGCTCGACTTCGATCTCGCCAAGGTCATCGAACAGTCGAAGGACAACCCCGTCTTCTATGTGCAGTACGCTCACGCGCGCATCCATTCGGTGCTGCGCAATGCCAAGGAGGCATTCCCCGACCTCGACGCCGATGGCGCCGAGATTGCAGGGGCCGATTTGTCGGGCCTCACCGATGCGGCCGAGCTCGACCTCATCAAGCTGATCGCGGGCTATCCGAAGCTCATCGAGGGCGCCGCCCGTGCCGCCGAGCCCCATCGGCTCGCCTTCTATCTTTACGATCTGGCCTCGGCCTTCCATTCGCTCTGGAACCGAGGCCTTGATTCGCCACATTTGCGGCTTATCCACAGCCATGATCGGAGTTCGACTGCCGCACGGATCGCAATGATCCAGGCCACGCGACACGTCATCGCTTCCGGTTTGGGGATTCTGGGGGTGCAAGCACCGAGCGAGATGCGGTAATCTACGATTCTCGTAGGTTTGGACTACTGAAGCTTGAGCAGCGCGACGATGATGCGATCACTGGAGTAGGGCGGCGACCTCGCGGCGTCTGATCGTTGGCTGGTCGGGACCGGGACTCGAGCTGCGACGAATGAACTGACAAAGTTGAAGGAGACCGGCAGATGTCTCGGTCGAATGGCCCATTGCCGCCCCATGCGGGCCATCCCGCCCGCCCGGAAGCCCACGATCCGGAAGCGGCATCACGGCTTGCCCAGTTGGCAGCATTGCGGCGCGGTGCCGCTGCTGGACATGTCCTACCGCACGCCCCGCCCTATGGGCAGCCGCCCGCCCAGCCCCAGTCGGCACATCCGGGAAGCCCCGTGCCGGCGCCCGCGTATCACGGCCAGCCACGTCAACCCACCGATCCCGCCGCATTCGGGCATGCCGCGCCCCAGCCCGCATACCGGCATTCCGCGCAACCCCAGCCCAACGGCCATGCCGCACCGCATCCGCGGACCCAGCCGCCGGCTCCCTCGCACGATCCTTTTGCTGCTCCGCCTGCGGGCCATGACCCGCGCTACGGCGCCTTCGCGGCTCCTCAGACGGCGCGTGGGGCACCACAGCCAAGGCCGGCCTACGCGCCGGCATTCGATCCCTATGCGCAGCCGTCCGGCCACGACCCGCGCCTTTCGGCGCCTGCGGGCATCGGGCTGGCCCCCGGACATCCCGCGTCGGCAGGTCCGGCATACGGTGCGCCGGCCTTTGGTGCTCCATCTCAGCCGCCAGGCGCGCCGTCCTACGTGCAGCCGCAGCGCGCGACGCTCGGACAGCCGCAGCCTTCGTTCGATCCGCGCGATCCTCGACTCGCTGCCCCTCCTCCCCGCGCGCCCGGTCAAGATCCGTTCGCGCTGCCTATGGGGCAGCCGGGGGCGCCCTACGATCTCGCCAGCTATGCGGGTCCAGCGGCACGACCCGGCCTGCCGGCCTCGCCGCGAGATGCGGCGCCGATTGATCCCGGCTGGGGTAATGGTCAGTTGCCAGCCGAACATCCCGCCGATCCGGGCCATGATGGCTCGGTCGAGCATTATCCAGACGAGGCCGAGGAGCCGGAGCGTCAGAGCCGCGGCAAGCGGACTATCGTGCTGGTCGGCGCGCTCATTGGCGCCATTGTGGCCGGCGGCGCACTTGCCGTCGCCTACAAGCGCTTCGTC
>DAORNH010000193.1:8581-8836 GCA_035440865.1 Hyphomicrobiaceae bacterium
GGTGGTCGCCGCCTTAAAGGCGCCGATCAAGACCAAGCCGGCCGATCCCGGCGGCAGCGAGGTGCCACATCAGGACAATAAGTTCCTGAACAAGCTCGACGATGCTGCGTTGCCGGCGCCGACGCCAGCGGCGCCCGCGGCTGCATCCTCGGACGGCGCGCCGAGGAAAGTCGCGACGATCGCCATCGGACCGGATCGGACCGCGGTTGCCACGCCTCCACCTGGTCCGCCGCCGACCATCCCCGCCGTGCCGGG
>DAORNH010000194.1:0-1165 GCA_035440865.1 Hyphomicrobiaceae bacterium
GGCTGGGCGCGAGGCCCGTGCATTGGACCCGGATCGCCGGCGAGGCCGTCGAAGCGCGAGCCTGGCCCGAGCCCGGCACGCACTCCGGCGCCTTGGTTCGCATCCCCAAGGAGAAGGAGGCGCTCGCCTTCGCGCTGGGCGGTGCCGCGGCGCGCGTACCGGCCGGTGCGGTGATCGCGGTCGCGGGCCAGAACGCCGAGGGCGCACGCTCGGCCGGTCGCCAGCTCGAGCGGTTCGCCAACCGCATCGAGACCGTGGATACGCGTCACCACTGCCGGATCATTGCCGGCCGGCGCAGGGCCGATCTCGCTGGAGCGGGCCGCGAGCTCGCCGACTGGCGACGGAGGGCACCTCTCGAGGTCGACCCGCCGGTGCCCGACTGGACCTCCTATCCGGGCCTCTTCGCTGGCGGCCGGCTAGACGACGGCACGCGACTGCTGATCTCGGCGCTGCCGGCACTCGGCGGCGAGCCTCGCGTCCTCGATTTCGCTTGCGGCACGGGTGTCATCGCTCACGCCATCCGGCGGCTAATGCCGGACGCGCACATCGAGGCAATCGATCACGATGCCCTGGCCGTCCTGGCTGCCGGAGAGAATGTTGCGGGGCTCGCGGCGCGGACCGGCCGAGGGCTCTCCGAGACTGATCTCAGAGACCTAGACCTCATCGTCTCCAACCCGCCGCTCCACGATGGCATCCGCGAGGACCTGACGGTGCTTCGGACGCTCGTCGCCGAGGCGCCAGAACGGCTCACCCCGACCGGGCAAGTGCTGCTCGTCATCCAGCGGCGCATACGCCCCGAGGCTTTTGTCTCCGGCGGGCGGATCGAGGTGACCTCAATTTGCGCGACAAGCCGATTCGAGGTGCACTCGATCCGGTTCGCGCGCGCGTCCGGCAAGCGTTAGTGATTTCTGCGGCCGTGAATTGCGAAGCGCGTTCACGGACCGTACTATTCGTGCCGACCAGCAGCGGCCTCCGGTCGAGTGTGTCCATCCTGACGCGCAACCTACGACTTTTGTCGCGAGCACGGCTCAGCACGCTATTCCAGCCGTCAGGAAAGTGCGATAAAGACGCGGGGGAGTGTGCGTATTGAGTAGAATGACAATGCATGGCTCGGGGGGAGTAAAAGGGGCACGAGACCCTGTCACGCGCGCGTCCGCGGAGGGGC
>DAORNH010000194.1:1203-8578 GCA_035440865.1 Hyphomicrobiaceae bacterium
GCCGGCCGGAGTTCTGCACAGGATGGTTCTGCCGGGGAGCGAGCGGGGCCACGCGCGCCGGCCGACGCCGTCGTCACTCTCATTCCGAATAGCGGCCTTCAATTCATTGATCTGGCTGTCCCTTCGACGGCGTATGCTGCAGTCGTCCTGCGCTTCCTCGAGGAGCCGGATCCCGCCGACGCGTCCGTCCGCGTCCTGCACGGGCTCGCGATCGGGGCGATCTATCATCCGATCCTCAGGACACCGATCGCGCCGCAGGATACGCACCGCATCACCGGCCGCGAGGCGCTCGAGGCTTTCAGGGGGGCCTGGATACCGCTCCCTTTCTTGCGCATTCTGAAGACCCGCCGGCAGGGCGGCCTGGCTCTCGACGAAGGCCCGACCAACTGGGTTCGCGGTTTCCTCGACCGCAGTGCTGACGGCGAGTATCTTCTCACGCTTGCCATCGACACTCTGCTCGATACCGAGGCCCGCGAGCCGGGTGACGCCTATCCCGCGCCGACGAACGAGGACGCCCATTTCCAGAGCAGCTTCGTCTTCGACCATGAGAGCGACCAGCTGGCCGCGGTGCTGTCGGAGCCGTGGCTCATCGCGTGGATCGAGGGTCAACTCGAGCGCCATGCGGTCGGCCGTCTGCCTGGGCTCGGCGAAGCCACATTCACGCACGGGGCGCTCGCCTACTACATGACGTTTTTGTCCGTACTCGCGGGAGCCGCTGTCCTGCCGAGGCTGCGGTTCGCGGGCGCGACGGCACGTGGACGGCAGACCAACGTGGTTCCGGTCGATCTCGTGCTCGACGTCGGCGCGAGCCGCACGTCCGGCATCCTGGTCGAGGCACTGGGCGCCAAGGCGACGGACGACATCTCCTCCGCGACGTTGCTGAGCCTGCGCGATCTCGGCCGCCCGACCGTCACGCATGCCGGGTCCTTCTCGAGCCATACCGAGTTCGCCCGGCCGTCGTTCGGCAGCGAAGCGTTGTCGCGGCGGAGCGGGCGCACCAACGCCTTCCTCTGGCCGAGCCTCGTCAGGATCGGCGCCGAGGCGGAGCGGATCGCCAACCAGAGCGGGGCGGCGGACGGCCATACGGGGCTCGCGAGCCCGAAGCGCCATCTGACCGAGACCGAGGCAACACCATATGTCTGGCGGTTCGCCGCAAACGGGGACGAGCCCGGCGGCATGGTGGCGGGACCGCTGCTCGCGAGCCTCACGGAAGGCGGCGATGTGCTGGCGCGGTCGCCGAGGACGCGCGTTCCCGCGCTTCGCCCGCGCTTCTCGCGCTCATCGCTGCTCTGCTTCTTCATGACTGAGGTGCTGCTGCAGGCCATCTCGCATATCAACTCTCCGAGCCGGCGGTCAGAGCGTCGGCAGGCCGATGCGCCGCGCCAGCTCCGCCGGATCGTGCTGACGACGCCGCTCACCATGTCCACGGATGCCCGCGAGTTGCTGCGCTTGCGCGTCGAGGGGGCCATCGATCTCGTGTGGCAGGCCTTCGGCTGGGGCGTCGACGGCGCCTCAGTCGAGGCGGCGGACGGCGAGCGGCTCCTGCCGCCGCGTCCCGAGGTGCGGCTCGGGTTCGATGAATCGATGTGCACGCAGCTCGTCTATATCTACGACGCCATCACGCAGCGCTTCCAAGGTGCGCCGGCCGACTACTTCAACCTGATGGGCAAGCCGCGGGTCGAGCACGGGCTGCATCCGACGCTGAGGATTGCCGGCCTCGACATCGGTGCGCAGTCGTCGACGCTCACGATCGTCACCTATGCGGCCTCGAACGACGGAGCGATCACGCCGACGCTCACCATCGCGGAGGCCTGTCGGATCGGAGGCGATGCCATCGTCGAGGCGGTCGTCGCGCGCTTCATCCTGCCGACGATCGAGCGCGCGCTCGCGCGTGCGGGGCTTGCGCGACCGCGCGACTTCCTGGCCGAGACATTCGGGACATCCGCGCGCGGGGCCTATGCGCCCGCTGACGAGCAGACACAGCTTCGCCAGCGCTTCGTGAAGCGGTTCGCGGTGCCGGTCGCCCAGGCGCTAATGTCGCGCTACGAGAGCCTCGGAACGGACCAGGACACGGACCAGTATTCAGTGCGCCTCGGCGATCTCATGGGACACGCGCACGGCGTCAATGCCTCTGTCGTCACGGCGTTCGATGCCAGGGCCAAGCAGGCGGGGGCGGTCGGCTTCTTGCTGGGTGACATCGAGCTCGAGATCTTGCGCAGCGACGTCTCCACCGCGGTCCGCGAGGTGCTGCGGCCGATGATCGCCACCGTGACGCCGGTGGTGCGCTCGTTCGACTGCGATCTGCTGCTGCTGTCCGGCTGGTCGACTCGCCTCGGCGATGTGATGGCCATGCTGCTCGACCAGCTGCCGCTCCGGCCCGACCGGATCGTGCCGATCCACGAGTACCGGGTGGGCAGCTGGTATCCGTTCCGCTCGCCGTCACGACGGGTCGACGATCCGAAGTCCGCCGTGGTCATGGGTGCGCTGCTCGGCAGCCTGGATATCGGCCGAATTTCAACTCCGCTCGACCGGGTGCATCGCGTGAAGGCTACGCATTTTCTCGACGACATTCCACCGGTCGATACGCGCTATGATGCGCCGATCGATCTCGATACGGCCGAGGACCATCCGCTCGCAGCCCGTCCCGACGAGACGTTCTCGCCCGCCGGTGCCGCAGGCGAGGCCCGCCGGGCCGCGGCGGTCGTGTTGGAGCCTCGGCGTGATCGCAGCGGCGCGAGGGCTTCATGAGCTTTCTGGAGCGCCGGCTTGCAATCGAGTGCCGGCAGTCGGGCGAAGCGCTTGCCAAGATCATTGACTGGCTCGAGGCGCGCTCCGACGAACTCGATGCCGAGAACGGCCCCCTCTGCCGCAGCTTGAGACGCTCGCTGAAGCGGATCGATGTCCTGGCGGCGGCCGCATTGCAGCCGGCGTCGATCGGGTTCGTGGGTACCGCGGGCTCCGGCAAGTCCTCGCTCATCGCGGCGGTCGCTACCGGTGCGCCCGCCGGCATCGCACGCCTCTCCGTGGCGCTCGATCAGACGATACCGCCGGTCGATGCACTGACGATGCTCGCCGGTGGCACGGCGGTTCCGGGCACCCGAGCCGACCGCAGCTCAGGCGTCGGCCTCGCCGTGCGCTATCTGGTCAAATCGACGGCCGGGCCGCCGGGCTTCCCCCTCACATTCGAGCTCATGAGCCAGCTCGACGTCGTCAAGGTGCTCGCCCGCGCCTATTTCTCGAATTGCCCGCTGAAATCCGATCTCGTGCCTGAGGCCGAGCAGGTGCGCGTCATGGCGCTTGAGGCCGGCCAGCACATGAGCCTCTTTCAGATGCGGGGGCTCGGCGAGGACGACATAGCGGCGCTCCGCGACGACATCGAGCGCCGATATCATGACGAGCCGCTGGTCAAGGCTCTCACGGCCTCGGGCTACTGGGAGTATTGCCGCGCAATCATATCTCATCTCCCCGAGGGGGCGCGGGCCGCACTCCTCTCGGTGCTCTGGGGCGGCAGCCCGACGCTGACGACGATCTATCTCAAGGCCGCCGGCGCCCTTGAAACCCTCGCCCACGCGAGCGAGATACACTGCCCTCTCGAGGCACTGGTTGCGCCGGAAGGGATGGCAGGCCCGAGTGCGCCGCATCCGGCCAGTATCGCCTTCACGGAGACGCTCCATCGCGGCGACCACCGCGAGGCCCCGCTCGGGGTGCGCACCAAGCTCGGCCAGTTCGCCAGCATCGAGCGGAGCGTGCTGGCACTGCTCGTTGCCGAGCTGCGGCTGACGCTCGCCGAGCCCCGGTCTCTCGCGGCAGATCTCGCCGCGCTCGTCGAGATGCCGACGCCGGCGCCGCGTCCCTTTGGCGTTCCGTCGGGGGCTCGCCTTGATCAGCAGACGGCCATTGCTCTCTTCGCACGCGAGAAGTCCGCCTATCTCCTCGAGCGGGCGACGGACCGCTCCGACCTCAACGCCCTGGTTGTCTGCCTCGACCCTTCGGGACGCGATCCCGACACGCTCTCGGCGGCTGTCGGCGATTGGGTCGAGGCCATGCATGGGGACGAGCCGGCCGAGCGCGAGGCGTCGGAAACGGCGCTCTTCATCGCTGCGACCAAGGTAAACCTCTCGGTGCCGGTGACTGCCGCAGCGGATGGACGCTCGAGCGTCCTCGACGGCATCGGGCGCATGCTGGTCGCGACGCTCGGGCGCTCGCATCGCTGGCCGCTGGAATGGACGTCGGGACAGGCCTTCGACAACGTCTTCCTCATTCGTCATGCGCGCGCAGGCGATGATGGGGCGGCGCCTGCCGGGCAGCGGGTGCGCAATGCTCTGGTTGCGCGCGCGAGTGCCGGGCTACCCGCGCTGACGACGGGCATGCGTGAGGTCGCTGCCCATCCGATCGCCGAGCGGCACTTCCAGGACATCGTCAAAGCCGTGGCCGAAGCCGAGGATCCGGCTGACGGCGGCATCAGCTATCTCTCGGATTCGATTGCCGAGGTGCTCCAGTCGGGCCTCCGCCAACGCCAGCTCGCGCAAAGCCTGCGGCGGCTGAAGCTGCATTTGCGTGACGTGCTGCTGCGCAAATATCCGGGTGCCGATCCGCAGCGCCAGCGATTGTGGCGGCTCAGGGATCAGCGCGTGGCGCTGGCCAGGCTGAAGCAGGCGGCGCGCTCGCAGCGCTTCGGCCACCTCATGCGCGAGCTCCAGGTCTCCGAGGTGGAGCTCGCGGAGGTCTTCCAGCACATCGAGACCTCGACGCGCGACGGCAAACCGGGCTCCGAGGCGACAAAGGCCGAAAAATCACCGGGTGGTCTGGTGCGCCTCTATGCTGCCGCGGCGGTCGGCTATTGGCTCGATCATGTGAGGCTGCTCTCGGAAGCCAAGGCATTGCAGCGACGTATCGGCATCCCCGGGCCTGTGCTGACCCAGATCGTCGAAGAGATGGCCGCGGGGGCCCGCGCCATGGGGCTTGTGGGACAGCTGGCAACTCGCCTAAGCTGGATGTCGAGCGACCGGATGACGGTCGAGGAGCGTGTCGCCAGGTCGGCTGTGCACGCAGCGCACGTCATCGCGGGTTTCGTCGCGACGCTTGGCTACGACGACCAGCGCGCCGAAGGGCATCCGCGGCGCGTGGGCCGGAATCGGGAGCCGATATTCAGTGGCCGGCATAACGGGGAGGCGGGTTCCCCGTTGTCGGCCTATGCTAGGGTCGGCGAAGGCGGCGATGACTGGCAGGTCGCCTACGCAGGCATGGTCAGGAGCAGCGTCGCAGGTCAGGGCGGCCGCGGAGATGCGGAGCACGAGCGCCAGATCAGCGAATTGCTGTCCGTATTGGGTGTCACAGGGTTGGAGTACGAGCCATGAGCAAGGTTTGGCTTGAAGTCGCCGAGGACAAGTCCCGCCCTGAAGGCGGCCACGCCATCATCCGCCTGCATGGCGTGGCGGGCCTCACAACGAAGCCGAGCTTTTCGATCCACCCGCTCGACGGAGACGGACCGTCGCAGCGTCTCGTGACCGATCAGTACGAGCCCATATCGTCCCGCGAGACGAGCGAGGGGACCGAACTGGTCGTCGGTCCTGACGTTGTCGACAACCCGGCGCTGCTGCCAGGGACGCCCGTGGCGATCGAGGTGCCCTCCGTCGGTGTTCGTGCCGAGGTTCTCTGGCCGAGCATCACACCGCTCGCGCGGCAGCGCAAGCAGCCGGTCATCATGACCACCGCGCGCAGGCTGTCTCTCGTGCAGGCATCCCGCGATCAGACGAAGAAGGTGGCGCCGCGGATCGAGGTCGCCGAGGGAATTCACGCCCTCGCAGGCGGGCCGGCGCCTCTGGCGGGACGGCTCGATGTCGTCGTACCGTTGCCGATGGCATTGTCGGCGAGCGCGGCAGCCGCACCCCTGTCGATGGAGCCACAGCGTCACTTGGAAGCCGAGCCGGTGCTCGCGGCACTCGCCGTTCCGCTCTCCTCTGACGGAGGTCGCCCGGCGCGGCCTGCCGCAGATCATCGAGGAGAGGCGGGGCCCGCGCCGCTCCCCGAGCCTGCTCCCGCGTCAGCGAGCACGGCGCGGCCGTCCGTGTCCGATTCCGTCGTCGCCAAGCTCGTCGAGGCGTCCAATCCACCGACGCCGGTGGCGACGGCGCCCTACTATCCGATCCAGCGCTACGAGCCGCCGCAGACCGACAAGGTCGGCCGAAGGCTCTCCGGTATCGCCATGATGATGGCGCTCCTCGCCATCGGCTCCTCACTGCTGGTGCTGCAACTCGTGCGCAGCATGCGGGCGGGCCCGCAGATGGCTATGATGACGCCTGTCATCGGCAATGGCGACGCCGCATTGCCGGTGCCGCCATCGACGTTGTTCGATATTTTCAGCGTTGGCACGAAATCGCCAAGCGGCAAGAATGCCGCCAGCATCGATGCGGCCAAGGCGCTGGCCATGGCCGATACGCTCATCCATTCTGCCGGTTCGCCGAGCGATCTCAAGGAGGGCGAGTTCTGGATCAAGCGCGCGCTTACGCTCTCGCTCGCTGATGAGCGGAGCCGATGGGCTCTCACGCAGCTCGGGTCGCTCTATGCCGCGCCGACGGAAGGGGATCCCAACTACGAGCGGGCGCGCCTGCTCTGGGAGATGTCGGCGGCGCTCGGTGATCCGGTGGCGATGTGCTTCCTCGGCAGCCTGCACCAGCACGGCCTCGGCGTGCCGGCGAGTCGGGGCAATGCGCTCAAGTGGTTCGAGCTCGCGCGCCAGACGGGAGGCTGCAAGGGGCTCGACGATCTGGTGGCCAAGTTGAAGCGATGACGTGTGCACGGGCCGCCGGTCGGGTCCGTGTTGAGGATCGCGATGTAGAAGATCGCGGTGTCGAGGTTCGCGATGGCGCGGTGCCGGGGCAGCAACGCATCCCGGGCCGCCTCATTTCAGAGGTCAAGACATGACGGGTCGGTCACGGGCGCGGTTTTGGATGTCGGGCGCGGCAGCGCTGCCGCTCGCGCTTACGATTGCATGGGCCGGTGCAACCTCGGCGCAACAGCCTCCGGCGGCGGGATTGCCGAGCCTGAAGGACCAGCGCAGGCTGCCCGGGACGGTTGGTGCCACTCCGGATCCGGCCGTCGACAAGCACGGAGCAGATGAAGCTCTGCGCAAAGCAGAGGAAGCGCGCAAGGCCGCTGCCGACGCTGAGGCCGCTCGATTGAAGGCCGACGAGGAAAAGCGCGTCGCGGCAGAAGCCGAGTCGAAGCGCAAATCCGAAGAGGCGGCTCGCGCTGCTGCGGCGGAGGAAGCGCGCAAGGCCGCTGCCGACGCAGAGGCTGCCCGCCGGAGGGCCGAAGAGGAAAGGCGCGTCGCGGCCGAGGCCGAGGCGAAGCGCAAGTCTGAGGAAGCAGCTCG
>DAORNH010000194.1:8596-8815 GCA_035440865.1 Hyphomicrobiaceae bacterium
GCGGAAGTCCGCTGCCGACGCAGAGGCTGCCCGCCGGAAGGCCGACGAGGAAAAGCGCGTCGCGGCGGAATCAGAGGAGAAGCGCAAGGCCGAGGAAGCGGCTCGCGTTGCTGCGGCCGAGGCCGCCCGGAAGGCCGCCGCCGACGCAGAAGCTGCCCGCAAGAAGGCTGACGAGGAGAAGCGCGTCGCGGCTGAAGCCGAAGCTCGCCGGAAGGCCGA
>DAORNH010000195.1:0-246 GCA_035440865.1 Hyphomicrobiaceae bacterium
ATTCGGCGCGCTGGGCCGGGCCGACGAAGGATTTTTCGATCGCGATGCGCAAGGTCGAGGACGCATTGAAGGGCAAGCGGGATCGCCGCGCGAAATTCGTGGCGGCGCTGGCGCTCGCCTGGCCGGACGGGCGCTGCGACGTGTTCGAGGGCGAAGTGGACGGCGCGCTGGTGTGGCCGCCGCGCGGCGCGAAAGGCTTCGGCTACGATCCGATGTTCGTGCCCGAAGGGTACGCGATCACGTTCG
>DAORNH010000195.1:399-1687 GCA_035440865.1 Hyphomicrobiaceae bacterium
TATTGCGATTTCAATTCGCATGTCCGCGAGCGCGTCGAGGAAGCGCGCTGGCAGCGCGCCTATCTCGCCGAGCTCGAGCGCGCCGCGGCGGAAACGCCCGGCCGCGTCGTCACCTCGGTCTTCTTCGGCGGCGGCACGCCCTCGCTGATGCCGCCCGAAACCGCGGCCGCGATCCTCGCCATTGCCCGGCAGCTGAAGGAAAACGGCGCGGCGGCAAAGTTTGGCACCTACCACCTCGCCGGCAGCGGTACGACGACGTGGTGCGGCCTTGCGCGCGAGGCGCTCGCCGTCGCCGGGCGGCACGGCGGGCGATCAGTTCCCGTGCATGCGATCTCGAGTGCCGAATATCCGACGCCGGCGCGGAGGCCGAAAAATTCGGTCCTCGATTGCCGTCGCTCGACGGGGGCGTTCGGGGTGACGCTGCCAGAGTGGCAGGCGGGTGTCGAGGCGAGTGTGCGGCGCTTGCTCAGCCCCTGAGCCGCGTCGTGCTGGACGCGCATCCGGGGAGCTCCCAATTCCTGAGTATCGAACGTGGCCAGGTCCGGGGCGGGCCGAGCCCCGGTCGGGTCCGGGCCCGAGGCCCGGTCGCGCAGAGAAAATCGGTGGACTATCCGTGGGCGCTCCGATGCGGCTCAGCGCCAATACGCCAGTTGCCCCGCCGGACTTCAGCTCACGCACCAGATGGGTTTTCGCGCCTCGTCGCACAGTGCTACGCTACGCGCCAGTCATTGCCCGATCTCGATGCCCGTTCCGGAGCTATGCGATGCGACATCCAGCGTGCGCGCTTGCCTTGGCTGCTGCCGCACTCCACTCGATGCCCACGGTCTCGTCGGCTTCCCCGCCTGTGCACGAGTGCGACCGCCTCGCCGCGAGCCCCTATGATCGCGAGGCCGTCGTCAAGGATCGCGACCACCGCGCCGACATTGGTGCGGAGGCGAAGGCGGCCTGCGAAGCCGCGATTGCCGCGCATCCGGGCGTCGCCCGCTTCGAGTACCAACTCGGCCGCGCCTTGCTGCATGCCGCAACTTCTGATGCCGAGTTCGCGTCGGCCATCGCGATGCTGAAGCGCGCCGCTGCGCGTGGCCACACGATGGCCATGACCGAGATCGGCGAGCACTACATGACGCACGGCTCGATACCAGACTACGCGGAAGCCGCGCGCTGGCTGACGAAGGCGCTGGAGGGCGGCGATGACGGCGCCGCGCACAATCTCGGCGTGCTCTATTTCGGCGGACAGGGCGTCGACGAGGACCACGGCGTCGCGCTCGGCCTGTTTCGGCGCGCCGCC
>DAORNH010000195.1:1699-3694 GCA_035440865.1 Hyphomicrobiaceae bacterium
ATTCATGTCGCAGCCACCATGATCGAGCGTGGCGATGGCACGGCCGCCGATGTCGCCGAGGCTGTCCGCTGGTACGAGCGGGCGGCCGAGAAGGGCACGACCGACGCCATGTTCCGCCTCGGCGAGATGAGCCTCGACGGCATCGGCATGGGCCGGGACGATGGCGCCGCGTTCAAGTGGTTCGAGCGCGGCGCGAAAGCGGGACACCCTCGCAGCAAAGCGATGCTCGGCTATCTCTACGAGACGGGCCGGGGCACGACGGCGAGCCTGATGCGCGCGGCTAGCCTTTACGCTGAAGCGGCCGCTGCCTACGACGCCCGCGGCAAGCTCCTCAATGCATTCGTTCGTATGCCGATGGGGGCGCTGTCGGGACAGGCGGAGGCTCTCGCCGAGGAGATCTACCAGGCTGCCTCTCTGACATCAATTAGGGGTGAAAAGGAATGGATGCTCAAGTACGTCCAGAACAATTTCACCCGGATCCCACCAGTCGTCGTCATGGCGTTGCATGCCCGATTGAAGCGCGGCAAGCAGCTCGTCGATCTGCCGGGTGCGCCGATCGAGGAAGTCGTGCTGAAATCGATCGAGCGACTGATCATGTTGTAGTGAGCTCCGGGCATCAGACGCCGATCTCTGCCACGGCACCCGCACGAGAGCGAAATCCCTTGAACGCCAGCGCTGCGGGCCGCATGCTTCCGACTGAAGCGTCCGGCCGAGGCCGTGTCGCCCAAATCAAGACCGGAGGAACCCCATGGATCTCGGGATCAAGGGCCGCAAGGCCATCGTCTGCGCGGCGTCGAAGGGCCTCGGCCGCGGCTGTGCCGAAGCGCTGGCCCGCGAAGGCGTGGAGGTGACGATCTGCGCCCGCACCGCCGCCGAGCTCGAGGCGACGGCTGCCGCCATCCGGTCCTCGACTGGCGGCAAGGTGACGGCTGTCGCCTGCGACGTGACGACCGAGGACGGCCGCAAGAAGCTGCTCGCCGCCTGCCCCGCGCCCGACATCCTCATCAACAATGCCGGCGGCCCGCCACCCGGTGACTTCAAGGACTTCTCGCTCGAGGATTGGCGCAAGGCCGTCGAAGGGAACATGATCACGCCGATCGCCCTCATCAAGGCGACCGTCTACGGCATGATGGACCGCAAGTTCGGCCGCATCATCAACATCACCAGCCAGTCCGTGAAGGCACCGATCGCCTCGCTCGAGCTTTCGAACGGCGCGCGCGCGGGCCTCACCGGCGCGGTTGCCGTGATCGCGCGTAAGGCGGCCCGGCACAACGTCACCATAAATGCGCTGCTGCCCGGCCCCTTCGACACCGATCGTCTAAAGGGCTCGACCAAGAAGATGGCCGAAATGAAGGGCATTTCACCCGAGGAGATGGCGAAGCATCGCAAGGCCGAGGTGCCGGCCGGCCGCTTCGGCCACCCGGACGAGTTTGGTGCGGCGGCGGCATTCCTTGCGTCCACGCACGCGGGCTTCATCACCGGGCAGAACCTGCTCATGGACGGCGGCATCTATCCGGGCACGATGTGAGCGGGCCCCGCGGAGCGCTGATGGCTCAGCGCTTTCGCGGTGGCAGGAAGCGGCGACGCTTCGGCTCCTCAGGCGCCGCGACCGCCGCCGGGGCGGCGCTCGCGTCGATCGCCTCGGCAGTCTGGCTCGCGAGCACTCGCTCAAGCTGGCGCTTCAGGCGGTCCTTGGCCGGCGCTGCTGTCGCAAGGATGTCGGCCCACGAGTGGAACGCGAGGATGCTGAACTGATCGACCTCGACGTCGATGTAGACATCAGGGCGCGTCGCACGGAGCTTCTCGCGCACGATCGAGCGCTGCAGGATCTGCGTGGACGAGATCACGACCTCGAAGGCCGACGGGTGCGAGCCGGGCTCCGGCTCGAGAGCTGCCGCGCTGACGTCGATGGCGATGGTGACGTCGCACTCGGCGGCGACGAGGTCGAACGGCAGCGGGTTGACGAGGCCCCCGTCGACGAGAGCACGGCCGCCG
>DAORNH010000195.1:3730-4436 GCA_035440865.1 Hyphomicrobiaceae bacterium
ATGCTGGCGGCGACTGCGGGTTTGAGCGCGCCTTCCGACAGCACCGCGGGCGTCTGCGCATAGAGATCGGTCGCGACCACCTTGAGCGGGGTCGCAAGCTCGTCGAAGCGTGCCGGCATGCGCGAGGGCAGCACGAGCTCGAGCACGGCCTGCGGATCGAGCAGCGAGGAACGCAGAGGGATGAAGCTCAAGAGCCGCTGCACGGGTGCGGCACGGGCGCCGATGAGCTGCCGCACGAAATCGAAGCGGTTGCCCAGAATCTCCTCGGTATGCGCCCGGATGAGCTTTGCCGGCAGACCGGCAGCCGCCGCCGCGCCGTAGATCGCGCCGATGGACGTGCCTGCGATGAGCGACGGCCTGATGCCCATCTCTTCGAGTGCTTCGAGGACAAGAATGTGCGCGAGCCCGCGCGCGCCGCGATGGCAGTCAACGTGCGGCACGCGCCAATGCTCAGGGCGCATGAGGCGTGAACGCTTAGAATCCAAACGCCTCTTGACTATATTACTTAGGAGTCCTATTCTTAAATTCATGGATCACGCAAACACTCCCGATTCTGTTCCGACCCGCCTGCACGAGGGATTCGAGCGCCTCGCCCTGGTCCTGCGTGCTGACCTTTGGAGCGCTTCCGGCGCAGAGGGCCTCAATCCGACGCAGGCTCAAGTGCTGGCCTTGGTGGCGGGGCGGTCCGATGGCTTGCGCGCCAAAG
>DAORNH010000195.1:4592-8220 GCA_035440865.1 Hyphomicrobiaceae bacterium
GCAGGTCAGAAGCGCGCTCGCCGCTCTTGCCCCGGCTGAGCAGGCGCAACTGCTGCTCGTGCAGATCAAGCTCATCCGGACCTTGCAGCAGATGAAGGCGATTCCGCTGCAGCGCATGTGCGTCAGCTGCCGCCATTTCCGGCCGAATGCCCATCCGGGCGCGAGCCAGCCCCATCATTGCATCTTCGTAAACGCCGCGATCGGCGACCGGGATCTCCGGCTCGACTGCGGCGAGCATGAAGCGGCCGATCCGGCTGTCCAGTCTGCCAACTGGATGGCGTTCGACGCGGAGCGGTCGTCCCTCCAAGCCCAATCATGACCTGAGAAGGACACACTCCCAATGAGATTCTACAACCTGCGGGGCCTCGGCCTCACGGCGACGGCTCTGCTTTGCCTCAGTGCCAGCGTCTCGGCGCATGAGATCAAGGCCGCCTCCAACCAAACGCTAACCGCATCCTTCGATATCATTGAGACTAGGATCACCACAGATCACGGGCACGCCATATTCCGCACTCGCGTCCGCGCGGCCGCAGGAGCCGCGATCCCACAGGCGACCGGCAAATTCGAAGGCTCCGAGGTCTACGCCTATGTCTGGCCAACAAGCCTGAACTCGGCCGATGTCGGCTTCGACATGGATCAGGGCATAGTGGCGCTCGCCGCGACCTTCCATCCGGATTTCGACGATGCCTCGAAGAGAGCGAAAAGCGCGACCAACCGCGACCGATGGCATGCGCACTGGGTTATCCTTAACGAGGACATTGCCTGCCCCGGCGGCCTCAAGGTTAAGGACATCCCGGCGGGAACCACGCCCAAGCTGCCGCCAGACTGGCCCGGCGCGCCGATCCTGATTGATAGCCCTGAATACAAGACAGAACTCTCGGGCGACATAGTCGAAGTCCATGTGCCTCTTGCCGAGATCGGCGCTCTGGCCAACGCGAGTTTCGACGGCGTGACGGCGGGTCTCAAGGTCAACGCCAACCTGCACGCGCCGCTTCTTTGCGTCATCAATGTCTTCAAGGTCGCCTCGGGCAATCTGAGCCTGCCCGGTCGTGTGGCTCCTGCGCGCTGAGGCGCGCCGAAACGAAAGGCGGCCCGACGACTGCCATCGCCGGACCGCCCGATCATCCCCCTCCAAGCATCAGAGAAGGAAAAGTCTTATGTCACATGTGAACCTCGTCGATCCAGCCTCCGCAAACGCAGCGGTGAAGCCCACGTTCGACCAGATCAAAACCGCCTTCGGCGTCGTCCCGAACATGTTCAAGACGGTCGCGAACTCGCCTGCCGCGCTCCAGAGCATGTGGGGTTCGTTCGGCGCGCTCGGCGACGGCTCGATCGGCGCCAAGCTCGGCGAGCAGATCGCCGTCGCAGTCGCCGACCGCAACAACTGCAACTACTGCTTGGCTGCTCACACGGTACTCGGCCAAAAGGCCGGCGCAAGCGCGACTGAGATGGTCGAGGCGCAATCCGGCCGCTCGGCCGACCCCAAGACTGCGGCAGCGCTCGCCTTTGTGATCAAGGTGGTCGAGAACCGTGCAGCGGTGTCAGCGTCCGACGTGCAGGCCCTGCGCACAGTCGGATTCGACGACGGCGCGATCGTTGAGATCCTAGCGCATGTCGCGCTCAATCTGTTCACCAACTATCTGAACGTCGCCCTCGACGTGCCGGTGGACTTTCCCGCAGTGAAGCTCAGCCGCGCCTCGTGAGCCGGCAGGCGGTCGCGGGATCTTCCCGCGACCGCCCCTTCGAAGGTCTCGATCCGGAGTCCGACATGACCGCTACCGCGCCCGAACTCTCCGTCACGCGTTGGTTAAACGCCCCGCGTCCGCTCTCACTCGCCGCACTGCGCGGCAAGATCGTAGTCCTGCACGCCTTCCAGATGCTCTGTCCCGGCTGCGTCGCACACGCCTTGCCGCAGGCGGAGCGCTTGCACCGCCTTGTCAAGAACCGCTCCGACGTCGCCGTGATCGGGCTCCACACCGTGTTTGAACACCACGCCGCGATGAGTCCAGTCTCGCTCGAAGCCTTCGTCCACGAATATCGGCTGACCTTCCCCATCGGCGTCGATCAGCCGGCCGACGGCGAGGCCATCCCGGTCACGATGCGGCGCTTCGGCATGCGGGGTACGCCAACGACGATCGTCATCGGCCCAGCAGGCAGTATCGTCGAGCATGCCTTCGGGCAGGTTGATGACCTCGCGTTGGGTATGCTGATTGGATCGCTTGCGCCGCGAAATCTCATAGCAAGTGCCGCACCCGCGTATGAAGAAGGATGCGGGGACGGCTTCTGCCCCGCGCCAGCCAGCGAAGCCGTCTGATGCTTCCGCTCTCGCCCACCGTTCTTGTCGGCGCAGTCGCTGCTTTAGGCCGGGGCGGCCCTCCAAGCGGCATTGGCAAGTGGCCAGTCGCTGGACCCTGGCAGATTGCGCGCCTGGGATTGGCCGGCGACGCGCAGGGCGATCTCAAGCATCACGGAGGCCCGGAAAAGGCGATCCACCAGTATCCTTTCGACCACTATGCAGCATGGGAGGCCGAGATCGGTCCCCACCCGCTGCTGGCCGCACCCGGAGCCTTCGGCGAGAATCTGTCAGGCAAGGGCTGGACCGAGGAGACTATCTGCATCGGCGACGTGGCGCGCTTCGGCAGATCCCTTCTTCAGGTCAGCCAAGGGCGCCAACCCTGCTTCAAGCTAAACCTGCGCTTCGGGCGCACGGACATGGCGCGCGACTTGCAACGCACAGGGCGCACCGGTTGGTATTGGCGCGTGCTGGAGGAAGGAGAAGTCCAGCAGGGCGCCGCACTTGCGGTTGTTGACCGCCCGCGTGCCGACTGGCCGCTAAGTCGTCTTCTCAAACTACTATACCACGATCTTGACAATCGAGCCGACATTGCTGCCATGGCGGAACTGCCCGAACTTGCCGAGAACTGGCGCGTGCTCGCGCGGCGACGGATCAAAAGCGGTCGGGTGGAAGATTGGTCAAATCGTCTGAACAGCTGACGACTGCGCAGGCCTACCCCATCTCTCGACCAGGCCTGCCCTTGCTCGAGCGCTTCATTGCATCGGATCGGGGATTCGCCCGCGCTTGCCACGATGGCAGTCTACTTGCAGCCCACGCCGATGCTCAGGACGGATGAGTCGCTGCCGGACGAACCATGCCTGATCTCTCTCCGACAGGGACTTTGCCAGCGCCAGCAGACGTTCGAGATCTCGCTGGAGGGACCCATTGGAATGGACGGCGCCGTAGCGAAGCATGGCGTCCTCGATCAGGCGAAAGGTGATGCCGGAAAGGCCGAGACGGACATGGGCGCTGCCCGCGATCGTAACGCCGCCGCCAAGCGCGACGATCTGCATTAATGACTCCGGCGTCACGGACAGCTGCTCAATGCGCAGCGCGTCGGGCGGGACCTCCAGATGCCTCTCTAGATAGGCCCTCGCGAAATCGCCCGTCGGCAAGTCGGTCACTACGAAGTGCCGATCCCGCAGATCACGCCATCGAACCGCCTTCTGATCGGCCAGCGGGTCGCTCTCCGGCATCGCTAGGTAGACAGACTCGTTCCACAAATTCGTCACTGCATAGCCCCTTCCCGGCGAAGCCTCGGCGACCACACCGACATCTAGCTGCCCGCGTCGC
>DAORNH010000195.1:8250-8732 GCA_035440865.1 Hyphomicrobiaceae bacterium
CGCTGAACCGCAGACGGGTGCCGGGCCTTTCTCGCCGAAACGTACCGAAGAGCTCCGACAGAAATCCCATGGTCAGTGGCCCGAAGATGCCGACCCTGAGATGTCGCCCCGTGGCCGCTGTCGTCATTGCTCTCTCGAGCGCTGAACCGATCTGACGCGCGCCCGGGCTGGCCTGATGCAGGAACTGTTTGCCGATCTCCGTCAGCTCAACGCCGGCACTGTGGCGGCGGAACAGTTGGGCTCCGATCTCATCTTCGACATCCCGGATGCTCCGACTGATCGCCGACTGCTCGACGCCAAGGTCCTGTGCCGCGCGCCGGAAGCTGCCGCTCTCTGCGGCGGCGATGATATAGCGCAGATGACGTAGCTCTATCTTCGGTCTCGGCACGATGGTTCTCCATTGTGCAAAGTTCTTTGCAAACGCAGCCCAGTCAGCCCCCGAGAACCTTTCCAATCAGATTACTGTCCTTCTCCGTCTCCTC
>DAORNH010000196.1:0-7872 GCA_035440865.1 Hyphomicrobiaceae bacterium
CCCTGACAACCGTCACCAAGACGGCAGCAAAGATCGCCGACGTGATGACGCCGCAGATGTTAGCACCCAACGCATGCGGCAGGATGATCGCGTCCGGCGGCGGCGTATCCTCGGGCTTTGCTGTGAGGTCCGGCGTCCCGGGCGGCACGTCTGCCGGTGGTTCCATGTGCTCCGGTGGGGGATCGGTCTTCGCCTCGAGGCGGGGGGGCGGCGGATCGACTGCATGCGGCGCTCCGTCGCTCGCAACGGCGGGCGCGCTGCTCGCCGCGGCGCGGGTTTCGGGGATGGCGATGATCTGATCGAGCGATACGACGTCGACGCTGATCCCCTCGAGGGTCTGTCCGCCGGCGCCGGCGAGATCAGTGCCCCCGACGTAGACGAGGCCAAGTACGGCGAGCGCATGAAGGCCGAGTGCTGCCACTACGGCGATCGAAAAGCGCGTGCCACCGACCGTTGTGTCCGTGCGCGGTTCGGGGAGGAACTCGAGCGTCGCCGGCAACGTCAAGTCGGCCGAGCGATCGGCACCGGAGGGTGGTGTGGCACCTCCCGGCGCATCGGACTCGCAGTCTGGTGCCGCCACTGTCGTCATTACTTGAGCTACGATCCAGGATATAGCGCACGCTGCAGCGCTCAATCGAGCGCCGCGGCGCTCGAATGTAATACAGTAACAGCTCTAGAATGTCAGCCGGTTGACGCGCACGACCTGGGGCAGCTCACGCACCTTGCTCATCACGGCGTCGGACACGGGACCGTCGACGGCGACGATGCAGATGGCGTCGCCACCCGGCTTATCGCGGCCAAGGTTCATGGTGGCGATGTTGACGCCTGCCTCTCCGAGCACGCCGCCAAAGCGGCCAATGAAGCCCGGCTTGTCAGCATTGCGCACGAAGAGCATGTTTGGGGTCAGCTCGAATTCCATGCCGATGTCGCGCACCTGGATGATGCGCGGACGCCCGTCGGAGAAGACGGTGCCGGCGACGGAACGCTCGTACTCGTCCGTGACGACGGTGAGTTTCATGTAGCTCTCGAAGGCACCTTCCTTGCCGCGCGTCGTCTCCTCGATGCGCATGCCGCGCTCCTTGGCGATCGAGGCCGCCGAGACCATGTTGACGCTGTCGGCGAGGAGTGGGCGGAGGACGCTGGCGATGGCGACGGCGGAGAGCGGCTTCGTGTTCATGTCGCCGAGGCCCGAGTAGACGAGGCGCACGCCTCGGATACTCGTCTCGGTGAGCTGGCCCGCAAAGAGGCCGAGCTGTTCGGCGAGCTTCACCCACGGCTTTAGGCGCGGCGCCTCCTCGGCCGTGATCGAGGGGAAGTTGATCGCATTCGAGACGGCGCCGCGCAGCAGGTACTCCGACATCTGGTCGGCCACCTGGAGGGCCACGTTCTCCTGCGCCTCGAGGGTTGCTGCGCCGAGGTGCGGCGTGCACACGACATTGGCGAGGCCAAAGAGCGCGTTGGATTTCGCGGGCTCGACCTCAAAGACGTCGAAGGCGGCCCCGGCAACCTTGCCGGCCTTGATGGCCTCGGCGAGCGCTTTCTCGTCGACAAGCCCGCCGCGGGCGCAATTGATGATGCGCACGTCGGGGCGCATCAGTGCGATGGCGCGCGTATCGACGATGTTGCGCGTCTTCTCCGTGAGGGGGGTGTGCAGCGTGATGAAGTGGCTGCGCCTGAAGAGGTCGTCGAGCTCGACCTTCTCGACGCCGATCTCGCGGGCGCGATCCTCCGAGAGGAACGGATCGAAGGCGATCACACGCATCTTGAGGCCGATCCCCCGCGAGGCGACGATGGCGCCGATGTTGCCGCATCCGATGATGCCGAGCGTCTTGCCGAAGAGTTCGACGCCCATGAAGCGCGATTTCTCCCACTTGCCGGCTTGCGTGGAGGCGTCGGCCGAGGGGATCTGGCGGGCGAGCGCCATCATCATGGAGATGGCGTGCTCGGCGGTGGTGATGGAGTTGCCGAAGGGTGTGTTCATGACGATCACGCCGCGCTCGGTCGCAGCCTTGACGTCGATGTTGTCGACGCCGATGCCGGCCCTGCCGACGACCTTGAGGCGCTTGGCTGCCTCGAAGACCTTGGCCGTGACCTTGGTCGCGGAGCGCACCGCAAGCCCATCGTAGTCGGCGATGATGCGCTCGAATTCGGCCTTGTCGAGCCCGACCTTCATGTCGGCGGCGATGCCGCGCTCCTTGAAGATGGCGACGGCCGCTGGCGAGAGGTCGTCGGCGATGAGGACGCGGGGCTTGGCGGCGGTCGAGGTCATGGTCTCGCCTTTCTGATACGACTATTGGCGGGCATCTATGCCGCACTGCAGCACTGCTATGCAATTGGCGTTTTGCTGCAGGGGCCGAAGGTATGACCCGAGGCGGGCAAGCGACCGTGAGCTTGCTGCGCGAGGAGCCGCACGAGCGCCTGTCGCACTGCAGCGTATCGACGCACATCACTCGAATGTGTGGAGTATTTGCACGCATTTTCATCGTTCTGCCATCTGAGCTGCCCATTGTGCAATGCGAAGAAGCTGCATAGGTTCGTGGTGTCCGACACATCATTCGGACGCAGAAGACGAGGGCCGTCATGAGCGACATCACACTCGAGGCTTCGCAGGAGGTCGGCACAGTCCGGAAGTTGTGGCCATCTGAAACGGACAAGTTCCGCGACCATCTCCTTCGCCTCGACCGGGGCTCGCGGCGCATGCGGTTCGCGCACGCCGTCTCCGACACCTTCATCGCCGACTACGCGACGCGCATGCTCGAGTTCGGCTCGATCTGCTACGGCTACATCGTCGATGGCGAGATCCGGGCTGTCGCTGAACTCCGCAAGCTTTCCGAGACCTGGGGCGAGGAGGCCGAGGCGGCCTTCTCGGTGGAGGCCGCCTACCAGGACCGCGGCATCGGGAGCGAGTTGATGGGACGCGTCATTCGCGCGGCGCGGAATCGGGGCGTCCGGCTCCTTTACATGAGCTGCCTCGCCGAGAACGAGCGCATGCAGGCGATCGCCAAGAAGTACGAGGCGGATCTGCGATTCGAGCTCGGCGACGTGGTCGGCGAGATCGTGCCTGAGGAGGCCAACTACTTCTCGATCATGGCCGAGGCCGCGGAGGACCGCGTG
Source organism: Hyphomicrobiaceae bacterium (assembly GCA_035440865.1). Lineage (GTDB taxonomy): Bacteria > Pseudomonadota > Alphaproteobacteria > Rhizobiales > Hyphomicrobiaceae > DAORNH01. The sequence continues at coordinate 3,115 of DAORNH010000196.1, forward strand.
AGCTATCTCATGGCCGTGTTCGATCTCCAGTCACGCGTCATCAACCGGCTGACGCAGCGGATCGCGGGGTAGCACGATCGTCAGGACTTGGCGCCTTCGCCGAGGCCTGCGGTGGGCTCTGACGACGTGACCCCGCCCGGGCCGCGCGCGAGGAGTGGGTCGATGTCGAGGAGCACGGCGTCGATGTCGTGGCGGGCGGCGTCGATCTTCTGCCAGGCCTCGTGCTGGAGTGCGGAGGCGGTCCGCGTGCGACGGGCGGCCGTGCGTAGAACCGCGTCGAGGCGGTCCCACTGCTGGCCGGCGCTCCCGGTGATTGCGACTTGCTCGCGGTGTGCCGTCACGTTGGGGGTACGCTCGCGTGGAGTGCGCGTTCTGCCGTTTCGCATCGGCTGCCCGCTGCGCCGGCCGACGAGCGTCCGGCCTGTGTAGAACGTGAGCGCGAGGCCGGCCATCGCTGCCACGACGATGGTGAGCGAGGTGATGCCGTCCCAATTCCGGGAGAGCTCGTACAAGGTTGTGCTGATCGACGACACGCGGACGACCGAGGCTCGAGTGCGGCAGGCACGCGTCGCGCTGGCCCGATCGCTGCGGCCGCCTCCAGCCGCAGTCCTGGCCGAGCCGGCCACGGCCGTAAAGTCCGTGCTCGAATGTTGCTTAATCCGCGGTCGGCACAGTTCTCGCACGACGCCGGCATGAATAAGGCCGCGCTGCTAGCGGCCGCGCGACACAGGTCTCGGTCTTTGCCGGATGGCTGGTGGCGCTCAGCTCTTGGCGCCCTCGATGTCGGCGACGGCCTTGGCGAGAAACTCGCTCATGAGCTTGCCGATCTCGGCCTCGCTCGACTTGATACCCTTGTCGGTCAGGTCCTTCAAGACCTTGCGGATCACGTCGTCATTGCCCTTCTCGGCAAGGTCGGACTTGCGGACGGCCTTAATGTAGTCCTCCATCGCGGCGCCAGAGAGCCCGAGCTTGGCGCCGGCCCATTCGGCGACCATCTTGTTGCGGCGGGCCTCGGCACGGAACTTCAAGTCGGCATCGTGCGCGAACTTCTTCTCGAAGCCCTTTTCGCGCTCATCGAAGGTTGACATGTGCTACCCCTGGTTGCGATCGACGCTGTTTTTGTCGCAGCTGCAACTGACAGTCGTGTCCGATCGAAGGCCTTTCCGCACCAGTTAGCGATCGGCAGGCCGGCTTGCAACGGGGTGTGCACACCTGCCGGGAATATTTCGCTCCTTAGCCATCGCGGATGGACGGCGGCCTGTTAAGATTGTACGCCATGGCCGGTTCGGATAATCTCCGGCGATCGATCCGGGACGTCGGCGAACGGGCATGCTGCACGTGCGAAATGCTCGCTGCGGCGGCCGCTCGTCTCCGAGGGGTCGGCCCGCCACATGCCTCGCGACGGCGTTTGTCGCGACGGCAAGTACCTCGAGTTGATGTGCCACGAAGGATTCAAGCGATGAACAGGCGGCGCCGCGTGTACGAAGGCAAGGCCAAGGTCCTTTACGAGGGGCCGGAGCCCGGCACGCTCATTCAGCATTTCAAGGACGACGCGACGGCGTTCAACGCCAAGAAGCACGCGCTCATCGACGGCAAGGGCGTGCTCAACAACCGCATCTCGGAATACATCTTCGTGAAGCTCGGCGAGATCGGCGTGCCGACGCACTTCATGAAGCGTCTCAACATGCGCGAGCAGCTGATCCGCGAGGTCGAGATCATCCCGCTTGAGGTTGTCGTGCGCAATGTCGCGGCCGGCAGTCTCGCGACGCGCCTCGGCCTCGAGGAAGGGACGCCGCTCCCCCGCTCGATAATCGAGTTCTACTACAAGAACGACAAGCTCAACGACCCGATGGTCTCGGAGGAGCACATCACCGCGTTCGGCTGGGCGACGCCGCAGGAGATCGACGAGGTGATGCAGCTCGCGCTGCGCATCAACGACTTCCTCGTCGGCCTGTTCCTCGGCATCGGCATCAAGCTCGTCGACTTCAAGGTCGAGTTCGGCCGCCTCTGGGAGCAGAACGACCAGATGCGCATCGTTCTCGCCGACGAGATCAGCCCGGACTGCTGCCGGCTCTGGGATGCCTCGAGCGGCGACAAGCTCGACAAGGACCGCTTCCGCCGCGACATGGGCGGCGTGCTCGAGGCCTACCAGGAGGTCGCGCGGCGGCTCGGCGTGCTGACCGAGAACCCGCGACCGAAGGGTTCCGGACCCGTGCTCGTCTCGTCGAACGGTGCCAAGCCGAGCTGATGAGGACGGCCCGACTGACGTCGCCGCCGGACCCGATCGCGTCCAGCGTCCGCTACCGTCGTCTATCGACCGCTGGGCGCGACAACCAAAGAGGGTGCGAGCGACGCGCGCAATTCGCCGCGCGACGGGGCCTCTCACTGAGTTTGAGCGCCATCCGCGCGCGAGCCCCAACCCGATCGGGACTCGGGCAGGCTCGAAGCCGGCCCTTTTCAGGGCTCATCATCTCTGCGTCAGGGCCGCCCCGTGTCAGGGTACGAGGCTAGCTCCGGCGCCCCTCGCGGTTCGTCACGGCAAGTTCGCCAGACTCCCGGGCTGCATCAGCCCTTGGCGAGCACGCGCCCTTCGACCGGATAGGCCGGATCGGTGTAGCCGTGCGTCGAGGCGTGGCCCGGCGGCACCAGCCTGGCGGCAAGCGCCTCGTCATCGCTGTCCCAGTGGTAGTCGAGCGCCGCCTGATAGCTCGTCCACTGCTCGAAGGTGCGGGGTCCGGCGATCACGGAGGTGACGGCCGCATTGGCGAGCACGAAGGCCGTGGCCCACACTACCGGCGTGGTGCCTCGCGCTTTCGCGTGGGCGTCGACGGCCTCGGCGATGGCGAGGCTTTCGGGGCGCCATTCGGTCTCCATCATGCGCTTGTCCTTGCGCGCAGCTCGCGAGCCCGCCTCGGGCGTCTGATTGAGCTTGTACTTGCCCGTCAACACGCCGCGCGCGATCGGACTGTAGGGCACGACGCCGAGCCCGAAATGGCGGGCAGCCGGCAATAGCTCGACTTCGGGCTGGCGGTTCACGAGATTGTAGTAGGGTTGCAGTGCGGTCGGTGCCGGCACGCCGGCGTCGCGGCAAAGGTGATGAATATGCGGGATGTGCCACGCGCGCACGTTCGAGAGGGCCCACTCGCGGATTTTGCCCTGCCTGATGAGGTCGCCGAAGGTCAGCACCGTCTGCTCCCAGCTCGTGCCGGGATCGAGCTTGTGGATGTAGAGGATGTCGAGCGCCTCGATGCCGAGGCGTCGGAGGCTCGCCTCGCATGACATCATGACGTGGCGGCGCGTCAGTCCGCGATCAGCAACGCCGGGCCCGATCGGGTTGCCGACCTTGGTGGCGACGATCCAGCGGTCGCGCTTGCCCTTGAGGCCGCGGCCGATCACTTCTTCCGAGCGGCCCTCGGTGTAGGCGTTGGCGCTGTCGAGGAAATTGACGCCCTTGGCGAGGGCGTCATCCATGATGCGGTGCGCCTCAGCTTCGGGCGTCGGCCCGCCGAACATCATGGTTCCGAGGCAGAGGCGGGAGACGGTGAGGCCGCTGTGGCCGAGAGTGACGGTTTTCATGGCGGCTCCAGATTGGATCGAGGGCGCTGCCCCTCAAGCTCCGTGCGTCTGTGATGTTGCGTCGTCAGGCTGTTGCAAGTCCAGCTCATATGAGGTCACTCGGTCACGACCTGTGAAGCCGATGGTGACTGCGTCGCAGCAATGCGGGGTGGAGAGCAACTGGAGGCGAACGAGCAGCCAGTAGGATGACGAACCCGTTTCGGTCGGGTGGCGTGGCGAGCCTGCGGAGCTGTGGTGAAGCCCGGACCAAGCCCGGTGCGCTCCTTCGCGAATGCTGGACTGTTCGCACTATACCCAACCTGGCAAGCCGCGAGACGCTATCGATGAAGAAGCCACCGACTGGGGAGCCGTATGCGGGAATGCCGCCCGTACGGTTCGGAGGGAGGGGGCGATGAAAGCCGATCCCTACCCCTATCTCCTTCTTGATATCGAAGGGGGCGGGTTCGGGAGTGCAGGGGCATTGTCGATTGCGCGCCTTCGCGCGCGGTGCCCCACTGGCTGCGAAGCGGCCATCACCCCGCGCGCGCCTTCGCGTAGCGAGCGAGCCGCTCCTCGAGGGTGCCCGTGTGCAGCTCGAACATGTGGTTGTCGTGATCGTGGAAATAGATCGAGCGACCTTCGCCCGCGACCCGAGCCCGCCCCTCTCGTATGTCGAGGCCGAGCGACCGCACCCGCCCGAGGCAGTCGTCGTAGTCCGCCTCGCTTATTTTGAAGGCGATGTGATTGTAGGAGCGGGTCGGCAGCGGCTCGCCCTCCATCACCGCGATCCAGAGACTGCCCGCGAGATAGAACCGCTCCTTCGACAGGGAGAATGTCGCGGTCCCGCTGTCGTAGACCTTCTCGGCGCCGAGCACGGAGACGAGGATCGCCTCCATCCGGTCGAGGTCGCGGACGATAAAGGTCATGTGGCTCAGACCCTCGATGCGGCTCATCGGTCGTGTCCTGCAGCGATCGCCTCCTCGATGATGCCGAGGGCTGCCATCATCTGATCCTCCGTGATCGTGAGCGGCGGGGTGAGCGTCAGCACGCTTCCCATTGTCGTCTTGAACGAGAGGCCGCGGTCGAGCGCGCGGTAGAGCACCGCTTCCGCAAGATCGTTGTCCGGAGCCTTGCTGTCGCGATCGCGGACGAGATCGATGCCGATCAGCAGGCCGCGGCCGCGGATGTCACCGACAGCGGCAT
>DAORNH010000196.1:7911-8711 GCA_035440865.1 Hyphomicrobiaceae bacterium
CGACCCGCGCTGCATTCTCGACGAGCCGCTCGTCCTCGATGATCTCGATCGTCGTCAGCGCGGCTCGGCAGGTGACAGGATTCTTCTCGTGCGTGTAATGGCCGAAGGCATAGTCGGCGCCGACGTCGAGATCGGGCCGCGTCACCACGGCGGCGATCGGCAGGATGCCGCCGCCGAGCGCCTTCCCCATCACGAGAATGTCGGGCGCGACGCCATCATGCTCCGAGGCGAACATGCGTCCAGTCTTGCCGAGTCCGGTCGGAATCTCGTCGAAGACGAGGAGCGCGCCATGCCGGTCGCAGGCGGCGCGGACGGACTGCCAGAAGCCCGGTGGCGGAATGTAGGGAACTGCCCGCGCGGGCTCGGCGACAACGCAGGCGACATCGGTCTCGCGCGACAGGACGTAGTCGACCATGCGCGCGCAGGCGAGCTTGCAGCGCTCGAGATGAGGCTCGCCTGAAGCGTCGACGTCGTGGCCGTAGGCGCAGCGATAGCAGGCGAACGGCGCCACGTGCTGGTCACCCGAGATCAGAGGCGCGGCTGGACCCGATCGGAACAGCGCCTCGCCCGAGAGCGCCGCGGCGCCGAAGCCCGCGCCGTGAAAGGCATCCCAGAACGAGAGCGTCTTGTGCCGGCCGGTCGCCGTGCGGGCAATCTTCACAGCGACCTCGACGGCATCCGAGCCGCCGGTCGTGAACAGCATCTTCGAGAGCCCGCCCGGCGCGATCGAAGCCAGCTTCTTGGCCAGCGCCACGGCAGGCGCGTTGGCGAAACGGCGCGGCGCGAACGGCAGCTCGTCC
>DAORNH010000197.1:0-8650 GCA_035440865.1 Hyphomicrobiaceae bacterium
CAGCTGGATGACCACGCGCCCCGTCTTGAGGGTGAGGACGATGGTGTCCTCGGGATTGACCTGGGCGCCGACGGGGGCCGGCGAGAACCAGAGGGCGAGTGCGAGGGCGAGGCTCACGAAGAGACGCGTCACGCTTTACTCCTTCGATGATTGAAGTGGACTTCGATGCGACTGGCTTCGATCAGGTGCTGTCGCGTCGCCGGACCGCACCTGCCGGGGCAGGCCTCGATGCTTCGATCCGGTAACGCCGTCGGCCGAAGGCGCTGGTCCAGGCCCCTGGCCTCGGCAAGAATGGCTCTGGGATGAACAATTCATGAAGGCACGTCAAGCCTCAGCCCGAGCGCCGGCATTCGGCCGCCACACTAGCGGCCCTTTGCCCTCGACCGGCCTTACGGCTATTCTGAGGCTCGATTTCGACGAACCACATTCCGGCGAACGCCATGGAGGCAAGCATGACAGGTCCGCGGCGAATGAGCGGCATGGTCGCCAAACTGACGATTGCCGGCATTCTGGGTGCCACTGCATCGGCGATCCTGCAGGCGGACACGGCCGCAGCCCAGGGCGAGGTCATCATGCGCAAGCGCCTCCCTATGGAGATAGTCGGCGGCACGCCGACGCGCAACGACCAGCACCCCTGGCAGATCGCACTGATGTTCGTCCGCGATGGCCAGCTGCGCCAATTCTGCGGCGGCTCGCTCGTCGCACCCAACTGGGTGCTGACGGCTGCGCACTGCGTCACCGCCGACAACGAGTTCAAGGAAACCGACGGCCACATCCCGGCCGAGGTAATGCGCGTCATGACCGGCGCGACCAACGTGGTGGCGCGCGACGGCGAGGTTCACGAGGTCGAGGCGGTGCACGTGCATAGCGATTATCGTGTACCGAACGCGCCGATCGCCGATCTCCTGCGCACGGTTGATCGCGCGGGCGCCAACGTCAATCGCAACGACATCGCGCTCATCAAGCTCAAGACGGCAGCGACGCGCGGCCGGCCGATCGCGCTCGCGCCTGACGACCACAGCCTCAATCCAGGCGCCATGGTCGAGATCACGGGTTGGGGCGACACGCGCGAGGGCGGCCGCGCGTCCGCCGTCCTGCTCCGCGCCCAGGTTCCCTATGTCGCCTACGACACGTGCAATGGCACGGCGATGTACAGCGGCCGACTAGCCGAGGGCATGATCTGCGCCGGTCTCGCCGTGGGCGGAACCGACACGTGCCAGGGCGACAGCGGCGGCCCCATGGTCCACCACAGCGACCGCGGCGCCGTGCTCGTCGGCGTGACGTCGTGGGGACAGGGCTGTGCCCGCGCCAATCGGCCCGGCGTCTACTCGAGCGTCACGCACTTCCGGGCCTGGATCACGTCGACGATGACTTTCCAATAGGCCGATCGAGCTGGAGCCTGCCGCAATGATCGCATTCCGGACACTGTTGAGCGCATCCCCGCTCCCGATCCTCGCAGCCACGGCTGTAGTCGCCGCGCTCGTCGGCGGGGTCTCCCCGTTGGGGGCCCAGGCCCCTGCCAAGAAGGTATTGCCCATGGAGATCGTCGGAGGGACGCCGTCCCCGATCACCCGTCATCCCTGGCAGGTGTCGATCATCATGAAGTCGGGCGAGCGTGAGTTCCATTTCTGCGGCGGCTCGCTGGTGCGCCCTGATTGGGTGCTTACGGCGGCGCATTGCCTCGCCATGCCCGAGGTGCTGCAGCGCCACAACGGGCCCGTTCCGGCCGAGATGCTGAAGATCCGCGCCGGTGCCACGACGGTCGGAGGTACGGAGGGCGAAATTATCGAGGTGGAGACGATCCACATCCACGAAGGCTGGATGCAGTTTCCGACTGGCAATCTCGCCGACCTCGTCCGAACGCCCGACAAGCCAGGCCCTGGGACCATGGCCAACGACATTGCGCTCTTGAAGCTCAAGCGGCCCTCGACGTCAGGCCGGCCGATCGAGCTTGCCAATGACACGCTGGCTCTCGGCGCCGGCGACGAGGTCGAGGTGACCGGCTGGGGCGCCATTTCCGAGGGCGGCCCAGGCTCGCGCCAGCTGCTGCGCGCGGCACCGAGGTTCATTGCCTTCGAGAACTGCAACGGTGCGGCGCGCTACGACGGCAATCTGACCGACGGCATGATCTGCGCCGGAACAGACCAGGGCGGTGTCGACACCTGTCAGGGCGACAGTGGCAGACCGATGGTACGCCACACGCCGGCAGGCCCGCGACTGATTGGCGTCACATCGTTCGGGATCGGCTGCGCGCGTGCCAACCGGCCAGGTGTCTATTCGTCGGTCCAGTATTTCCGCACCTGGATCACGACGACCATTGCCTTCCGGTAGGCTCGTTGGCCTGGATTGACGGCGAGCGCGAGGAGCCGCTCTTCGCGCTTCAACGTGTCGTCGGCAGGGTCTCGCTCGCGGCGGTCGATGCCTTCGGGCCGAGAAGCCGCGGATCGGTGACGAGCGCGCGGGCGATCGCCTCGCCGGCCAACCGGTTGGCAAGCGCGTTCCAGTGCCAGTCGTAGCTGAACTCGAACCGCTCGCGGCGGCGCTCGTAGTCGGCCCGGAACGTCTCCTGCAGGTCGAGGAATGGCAGCGCCAGGCGGCGGGTCACGTCAGCGGCGATGAGATTGAGCCGGCCGACCTCGTATTTGTGAGGCGCGATGCCCTCGTAGACGGCCTCTCGGACGCCATCCATCACGAACAGGAGCTTGATGCCGTTCGCCTCCGCGACCGACTTCATCTCCCGCATCACGTGAAGGGCGTAGAAATCGTTCTTGTCGTGATCGGAGACACGGCGGATGTCGACGCCAGACGAGACGAACTCGGGCGACCATTCCTCGTTGCCTCCCCACCAGTAGCGGCTGACAAGGCTCTTCAAGCGGAGGTAGGCATTGGTCTTGTAGTAGAGATAGCGGAACGTCCTGAGGTCGCGGAAGCGATCGGCGAGCCCTGGCGTGAAGTCCGACGGCGGGAACTCGATCACCTGCCCGGCCGTGTTGACGCCGAGCTTCAGGAAGCTCGAGGCGTAGCGCGTCTGGAGGAAGCGATAGGTCTCGTCGAAGTCGTTGTGGATGAGCAGCACGACGACGACATCGGGCTTGAAGCGGCCAACCTCGTGGCGGAGCACGTGGAGATACTGGCTGAGCGGTGCGCCATCCATGCCGAAGCGGTAGACCTCGGCTGGTGTCGATGACCGTGCGAGGCTTTTCTCCAGGACCTCCGGGAACCCCTCGTCCACGTTGACAAAGCTGCCGTGGACATAGGAATCGCCGACGACGGCGACGCGCAGGACGCCGGGCGTCCGCTCGACCTTGTAGGCCGGTTTCGTGGAGTTCCAGCCGTCCGCATTGATCGTGACGAGCGTCTCGCGCCCGTCCGGATGGCGGAAGGTCGCTCGCGTGCCCGGCTCGTAGCGGACGACGCCGTTGACCGTCACGTTCCGGAGCACATCGTCCGGTTTCAAGACATATGTGAAAAGCGTTACCTCGAGCAGCGCCAGCATCGCCGCCAGCGAGCCGACGACGAGGCCCGCGTTGATGAGCCCCTGTCGCAATCTTCGGGACATTGCGCTCTGCGCTCCCACTTTGGACCACTACCTCACGGGTAATGGTCGACGAGGGGAGCAAGCACGATGCCAGTTGGCGGCACTTCACCGGATCGTGAGATCGGCCGAGGCGCGTTCCTGAGTTGACTGGTCGCCGTCGGCGTCGAAACGGTAGCCGATACCTCGCACGGTCACGATCACACGCGGCTCGTCCGGGTTCTCCTCGATCTTCGCCCTCAGTCGCGAGATGCGGATATCGAGGCTGCGATCGAGCGGCGACCAGCGGCGACCGTGCGCCAGCTCGGCAATCTCGTCGCGCGTCAGTGCCTTGTTGGGATGAGACGCGAACATCTTGAGAACTTGGAGCTCGAGCGCGGTGATCGTAACCCGGGCGCCGTTCGGGCCGGTCATGCGGCTTGCGTCCATGTCGAGCACCATGCGGCCGAAGCGGACGCGGCGGGACTGGTCGATGGGCTGGCGCGCCTGGTCCGACCGGGTCATGCCGACGCGCCGCAGGAGGGCACGCAGAACCGTCACGACCTCACCGGGCTCGACCGGCTTCGAGAAGCAGGCATCGGCGCCGGCATCGAGCGCTGCCATCCGCGCGAGGCTGTCGTTGGCCGGCACGAGGGCGACGATGATCGCCGAGGTGCGGTCGCGCATGCGCCGCAGGCGATCGCAAGCAAGGCCCCCGAGCCCGCTCACGTCGAGGATCACGGCCTCGCGGCCGCGCTCGGACAGCGAGTGATCGATGAGGTCGGGATGGCTGCAGATGACAGGGCGAAGCCCCTTGATGTCGAGATGGGCTGACAATTGTGCCGTCGTAGGGCCTGGCACGCAAAGAACGACGCTGCGGGATCCGCGGCGCGTCGGCGCCGAGTAGCTTTCGCTGGTGATGTAGAGTTCAGACATGACCTCGGCTTCCCACATCCAATGTCATTCGTGCCGCAGCGGCGGTGCCGGCGACGAGCGCGTTTCCGCGGCCGGTGTGGCGAGCGGAGTGCAGGGCGTAGTCACATTCGTGGAGATCGGCTGATCGTGCAGTGCCCTGCGGCACAAGGCTTCGATCAAGACCGGGATCGATGAGGCGTTGAGTTGGGCGAGCCTCGGGGCTCGGCAGTGGAAAGGCCACCCTCCAGGGGGAGGAGGATCCCGGAGGGTGGCCATCGGCCTGATCCGTTCGGTCAGGCAGTCGAGGCGGCTCCGGTTAGCGGCAGCGCGTCACGTAGCGGCCGGGGACGAAGTACTTGCTGTAGCCGTCCGACACCCAGTGGCCGCGGACCCACACGGTGAAGCAGCGCGGGCCATGGCCGTAGCCATAGTCGCCGGCAGCGGCCTTGTCGGTCGAGATGAACGAGGCGGCGGGGACGATCGCGGCGGCGGCGACGATCGAGAGGATGAGCTTCTTCACTTGAATTCTCCGTTCAGGGGGTTGAGCAGGGGGACTTCCCGGCATGCCTCAGAGATGCTCACCCCAGAGCGGAAATTTCGCGAGCCCTGCCGCCCCGAATAAAATCGCCCGCGAGACGAGGCTTGCGGGCGATCAACGACGAGGCGGGGACGCAGACAGCGCTATCACTTGCAGATGACGACGTAGCGGCCTTTCCAGCAGCCGTTCTTGCCGTTGCGGATGCCGCACCAGCGGATGTTCGGTTCATAGTGCGTGAAGCAGCGCGGCGCGCTGCTGCCAAAGCCGAAGCCGCGGCGGGCCTCGGCGGGCGTGCTCGACACGAGGCTCGTCGTCACCGCGAGGGTTGCTAATGCGAGTGCGGGGATCATGGTCTTCACGGCATATCCTTTCCTGAATGACAGCAAGCTGAGAGCCGATGAGACGGGCTGTCTGAACAGCTTCAACTAAATGACCGTTGTTCACGGCAGTCTCGTTTTAATCCGATCACTGTAGGGGTTAACCATCCCCGTGCCACACATGATCCAAGGATAGGACCTTCGCCGAAATGATGGGGAGTCTTGCCCTCTCCGCGTCCCTGGTTCACAGTCGAACTCGGACGTGCATTGGAGGAAATGGAGGTCTCGAATGTCTTTCCATCTATCTCGCCGGCAGGCACTTGTCGGCGCCGCCTCGATCGCGAGTGCCGGCGCACTCGGTGGCCTCTCGCCGACAGCATCAGCAAAAGGCCCGATGCTCAAGTCTCAGGCGCCGTACTATTACCGCTTCGGCTACGGCAAGGCCCAGGTGACCATGGTTTCCGACGGCCCGCTGCCGCTCGGCGATCCCAGCTCGAACTTCCTTGGTGCGTCGAAGGACGAGATCACCAAGATGCTGACGGACAACTATCTTTCGCCGACAAGCGTTGTGCTCGAGCAGAACATTCCGATCGTCAACACAGGCACGCACCTCGTGCTGTTCGATACGGGCATGGGCTTCCAGAAGATGTTCGGCCCGACCACAGGGCGGCTCCTCGCCAGCATGCGCGAGGCCGGCATCCAGCCGGGCCAGATCGATGCGATCGTCATCTCGCATGCTCACATCGACCACATCGGCGGCATGGCAGATGCGCGCGGCCGGCGGCTCTTCCCGAACGCCAAGGTCTACATTTCCAAGGAGGATTTCGACTTCTGGACGGACGAGAAGAAGCTCACCGACGACAAGGTGAAGGCCTTCGTCAAGCACGCCCGCGACAACTTGATGCCCTATCGCGACCGGATCGTGTTCGTGAAGGACGGCCAGGAGTTCCTGCCGGGCATTACGGCAATCGCCGCGCCGGGACACACCATTGGCCACATGATCTTCATGGTGCAGTCGGACAACAAGAAGCTCTGCTTCATCGGCGACCTCACGCACCATCAGATCCTGCTCGTCGAGCGGCCACGCCTCGAGTTCGCCTACGACACCGACCCTAAGCAGTCGGCCGCGACCCGCGTCAGGCTCCTCGACATGTTGGCAAAGGACAAGATCCCGCTCCTTGCCTTCCATTTCCCGTGGCCCGGCTACGGCTATGTCTCCAAGCACGGCGACGGCTTCCGCTATCACGCGACGCCGATGGAGATCGTAACGATCCCGCCGAAGAAGAAGGCCTGACGATCGGACGTCCAAGGCGTGCCCCGCCAGAGATGGCGGGGCATTTGCTTGTCGGCCGAACGTCACAGGCGCGGCGGCACCTCGCCACCTTGAGCAACCCGCAAGGCTCGGCTAGAAAAGTCGCGTCACGAGATCACAGAGACGAAATCGATGCCTGCACGGATCTTCAAGCCAGCCAAGACAGCCATGCAGTCTGGCTCCGCGCGCACCAAGGACTGGGTACTAGAGGCCGAGCCGTCGGCCGCGCGCGAGATCGACCCGCTGATGGGCTGGACAGCCTCGTCGGACACGTCTGCGCAGGTGAAGCTGACCTTCGACACCAAGGAGGACGCCATCGCCTACGCCGAGCGCAATGGCATCGGCTATGTCGTCGTCGAGCCGACCGGGCGCAAGCCGATCCGAAAGTCATACTCCGAGAATTTCAAGTTCGGGCGCATCGGCGCCTGGACCCACTGACCCGCAGCTCATCTACCGCCGCCAGTCAACCAGGGATCAGATCATGGCCGACAAGACACTCGACACCAAGGGCCTCAACTGCCCGCTGCCGATCCTGAAAGCCAAGAAGGCTATCGCGGACGTGCCCAAGGGCGGCACGCTCGAGATACTCGCCACTGACCCTGGCGCCGTTGCCGATTTCCAGGCCTTCTGCCGCACCACCGGCCACAAGCTCGTCGAGCACTCGGAGGCTAGCGGCGTCTACAAGTTCCTCATCCAGCGCAACGCCTGACGGCCGTGCCGCTCCTGATCGAGGATCAGGTGCCGTTCCGCCTCATTGAGGCCGAGGTGAAGCCCGATTGGGTCAACAGCCTCGGCCACCTGCGCGCGGCGCACTACGTGCAGATTTTCGACGACGCCTTCATGGCGATGTTTCCGGGGCTCGGCCTGACCGACGCGCGGCTCATGTGCGGCTCGACCAGCCCCGTCCTCGCCGACCTCCACGCGACCTATCTCGCCGAACTCCGGACAGGCGATCGCGTGAGCGTTGCGGCGCAGTTCCTCGATGCCGATGAGCGCCGCGTGCGTCTCATCCTTCTGATGCATGCGCTCGGTGTAGCGCGCCTCGCCGCGACATGCGAGCTGGCGATCGTCAACATGGACCTCACGAGCCGCCGGCCCGCACAATGGTCTACCGAGCAGACGACCATCCTCGATCGCCTGAAGCGCGCGCATGCGTCGCTGCCGATGCCGAAGCAGGCCGGCCGCTCGATCGGCCCGCTGACGCTGGCCGTCAGATGACGTCGCGCGACCTGAGTGCGCTCAGGACCTGCTCGACGAGATCGTCGGCAGCCTTCGTGCCATCGAGGTGAAGCTCCGCCTGCTCTGGCGCCTCGTAGGGGCTGTCGATGCCCGTGAAGTTTTTGAGCGCGCCGGATCGTGCTTTCCGGTAGAGGCCCTTGGCGTCGCGCGCCTCGCAGACGGCGAGCGGTGTATCGACGAAGACTTCGATGAATTCGCCGTCCGAGAGCAGCGATCGGGCCAGGGCGCGCTCGGCACGGAACGGAGAGATGAACGAAACGAGCGTGATCAGGCCCGCATCGACGAACAGCCTCGACACCTCGGCGACCCGGCGGATGTTCTCGACGCGATCGACGTCGGTGAAGCCAAGGTCACGGTTGAGGCCATGGCGGATGTTGTCGCCGTCGAGGATATAGGTGTGCTTGCCGCGCGCATTGAGCGCCTTGTCGACAAGGCCCGTGACCGTCGACTTGCCCGAGCCCGATAGCCCCGTGAACCAGAGGCATGCCGGTCGGTGCCCCTTGAGACGCACCCGCGCCAACTTGTCAACCGGCTGCGACTGGCGATGGATGTTCGTCGCCCGCCGGAGCGCGAAGGTGATGGCGCCGCGCCCAACCACCGGTCCGCCCTTACGTTCCCTGAGCAGGAAGGCGCTGGTCTGCGGAACAGCTTCGAGGCCATCGAACGGCATGTGAGCGCCGAACGAGAGGTTGACGACGCCGATCTCGCCGCGTTCGAGGCCGCGGGCCGCAAGCTCGGAGAGCGTGTCGGGATCGAGACGATGCTTAAGCAGCGTCACTGTTGCGCTCGTCGTGGCCGCAACGGTCTCGACCACA
>DAORNH010000198.1:0-232 GCA_035440865.1 Hyphomicrobiaceae bacterium
AAGTGGGGGCGGTGTCGCGGCGCGAAGGGGAGGCGGCGGGCTCGCGGCGGTGGGCTGCGCCGGGGGGATCGGCGGCGGACCTCCCGCGCCCGGTTTCTCGCCTGCAACAATCAGCACCGCGATCGGCGTGTTCACCTTCACCTTCTCGGTGCCGGCCGGTACCAGGAGCTGGCTGACGATCCCCTCGTCGACTGCCTCGACCTCCATGGTGGCCTTGTCGGTCTCGATCTCG
>DAORNH010000198.1:348-4261 GCA_035440865.1 Hyphomicrobiaceae bacterium
CGGCATGTGGCAGTGATCCTGGCGATCGTGGTTCGCTAGCGGGAGGAGGCGTTCCGCGGACCTTACGACCGAGGCCCGTCGCCGCTCAAGCGCATTCGAGCGCGCGGCCGCGACGACCGACCCGGCCGGATGTTTCTGGAGTGCAATCGGCGCGCGCCGAGACACCTGTGTACAACATCGCCCCTCCGGCAGGCTCGGGCGGTCCCCTACTGTGCTTTATCCACACTGGTCATCATCGGCGAAGCACAGCATACTGCACTGATTCGAATTCAACTCGAGATGGGCGCAGCCGCCATCCGAGCCCATCGCAGGTTGTTGTGCGTCGCGCGTTGGCCGGAGGGTCGGCTTTCCCGATGCATGGACCCAGATGACGGCAGCCACGCCCCGTAACAGAGACATCGGATCGCGCGGCGAGATCATCATGCTGCTCGTCGCAAGTCTTGCGTGCACGGTCGTGCTCACCGTCGCGATCGCCGACAGCGGGCCAGAGCTCATCGGCGGCTTGCGGCTCGCACATGTCCTCGCCATGTCGATCGCCGCCGGCGGCGTCACGCTGGCGTTCGCCATCGCTTGGCGCTGGAGCCACGGCCGCCACGAGCGCGTCCGGCGCCTCGAGCGCGAGCTCACGACCGTCCGCCGGAGTCTCGCCGCGTCCGAGGCGATCGCCAAGGCCGAGCCGCAGGTGCTGTTCGTCTGGGAGCAGGACGGCGGCCCGAAAGTCCTCACCAACACGCTGACAAACGTTCCGGGCCTGCCCGAGGACATTGTCGAGTTCGAGCATTTCGGCGCCTGGCTCGAGCCGACCTCGGCGCAGCAGCTCAAGGCCGGGCTCGACCAGCTGTTCGCGGCGGGGCGGCCGTTCAACCAGCTGATCCGGACCGTGGGCGGCGGCAACCTCGAAGCCGACGGGCGTGTCGCTGCCGGCCGGCCCATGCTGCGCTTCCGAGACATCGCCGGCCACAAGCGCGATCTCGCACGCATCGTCGACCAGCACCGCCAGCTCGCCCACGACATCCGGGCGAGCCGGGCCGTCCTCAATCTCGTCACCATGCCGGTCTGGTTCCGCGGCAGCAGCGGCCGCATCGAGTGGGTCAATCGGGCTTACGTCGCGGCCGTCGAAGCCGCCGACGACGCCGAGGTGCGCGAGCGCCAGATCGAGTTCCTCGAATCTCGCCAGCGCGACGAGATCGCGCGCGCGCTCGGCGCGTCGGGATCGTTCTCGAAGCGCCTCGCCATCACGACGGCGGGCGTGCGCCGCTCTTACGATGTGATGGCGCAGGCGATCGAGGGCGGCGCCGTCTGTGCAGCTATCGACGTCACGGCGATCGAAACCGCGGCCAGCACGCTCGACCGGCAGTTGGGCGCCAAAGAGCGCACGCTCGACCGCGTCTCGACCGCGATCGCCAGCTTTCGCCGCGACCAGCGCCTCGCCTACTACAACGAGGCCTTCCAGAAGCTCTGGCGTCTCGACGGTGACTGGCTTGCGACCAAGCCGACACACGGCGAGATCCTCGACCGGCTGCGCGAACTCTCCCGCCTTCCCGAGGCCGCGAGCTACCGCGACTGGCGCACCACCGTCATCACCGGGAAGCTCGACGCGGACGGCTACTGGCATCTCGCCGACGGCACTGCGATCCGCGTCATGGCGGAAGAGAGCGCGGACGGCGGGCTCACCTACCTCTACGAGGACGAGACGGAAAGCATTGCACTCGCCAGCCGCTACAACGCGCTCATTGATGTGCAGCGCGAGACGCTCGATCACCTCCGCGAAGGAGTCGCCTTGTTCGCGACCGATGGCCGTCTGCAGCTCTACAACTCCTCGTTCGCGAGCATCTGGAAGCTCTCGCGCCAGCTCCTAGACGAAGGTCCGCACGTCGACGAGATCATCCGCCAGTGCCGCGTGCTTGCCGATGATCGCGCGATCTGGTCGGATTTGTCCCGCGCCGTCACCGTGATCTCCGACAACCGCCGCTCGCTCGAAGGCAAGATCACGCGACCCGACCAGAGCGTGATCGAGTATGCGACGCTGCCGCTCCCCGATGGCGCCACCATGCTGACGTTCACCGACGTCACCGAGAAGCTTTCCTACGAGCGCGCGCTCATCGAGCGCAACGAGGCGCTCGTTGCCGCCGACCGCCTGAAGAGCCAGTTCATCAGCCACGTGTCCTACGAGCTGCGCACGCCGCTCACCAACATCATCGGCTTCAGCGAGCTGCTCGAGAGCCATCGCACGGGGCCGCTCCAGCCGAAGCAGCGCGAGTATCTCGGCGACATCCAGGCCTCATCGAAGACGCTGCTCGCCATCATCGACGACATCCTCGACCTCGCGACGATCGATGCGGGCGCGCTCGAGCTGAGGCTCGGGCCTGTCAAGGTGCGCTCGATCGTCGAGGCCGCGATCCTCGGCGTGCGCGATCGGGCGCAGCGCGCCAATATCAAGCTTGACATCGCCATCGACCCCAAGGCCGACGAGGTGATCGCGGACGAAGCGCGCATCCGCCAGGTGCTATTCAATCTCGTTTCGAACGCGATCGGATTCTCGAACCCGGGCGGCGCGGTGCGTGTGGCAACCTGGCGCGAAGCCGGCATGATCGCCTTCTCGGTCGAGGACAAGGGCGTCGGCATCCCGAAGGACCAGCAGCGCAGCGTCCTCGAGCGCTTCGTCTCGCGGAGCCGCGGCTCGCGCCACCGTGGCGCCGGCCTCGGCCTCTCGATCGTCAAGAGCCTCGTCGAGCTGCACGGCGGCGACATGTCCCTCGACAGCGAGCCGGGGAAAGGCACGAGCGTCGTCGTTCGCTTCCCAGAAAACGGCCAGCGCCCCAGGCCGCCGCGGTCCGGGGACACAGATGAGATCGACGCCGGATGACGTGGTGGGCTGTTCTGTTCGCTGTGTTCGAAGCACATCCGGCTGACCGCCTGATTGCACCGCCAAATTGCATGGCACCGACCGCGCCCCCTTTCCACCGCGGCGGCGCGATCGTTTGACAGCCGCGCCGTCCTCGACCATGGTCCGCGCCGATATCCGAACCCATAAGAACGGCCCTGCCTCACGCTCTCAGGGCCGGCGGAAGGCTCATGAACGTCGTTATCGTGGAATCGGCCGCCAAGGCCAAAGCCATCAACAAGTATCTCGGCTCCTCCTACAAGGTGATCGCGAGCTACGGCCACGTGCGCGATCTCCCTGCCAAGGACGGGTCGGTCGAGCCCGACAATGACTTCGAGATGCACTGGTCGCTCGATGACGACCGCTCGAAGAAGGTGATGCGCGAGATCAGCGAGGCCGTGAGGAAGGCCGACAAGCTCATCCTCGCGACCGACCCCGACCGCGAGGGCGAGGCGATCTCCTGGCACATCCTCGAGGTGCTCAACCAGAAGCGCATCCTGAAGAGCGGCACGCCCGTCGAGCGCGTCACATTCAACGCGGTCACCAAGCAGGCCGTGCTCGAGGCCATGAAGGCGCCGCGCGACATCGACAGCCCGCTGGTCGAGGCCTATCTCGCCCGCCGCGCGCTCGATTACCTCGTCGGCTTCACGCTCTCGCCCGTGCTCTGGCGGAAGCTCCCAGGTGCGCGTTCGGCCGGTCGCGTGCAGTCAGTGGCGCTCCGCCTCGTCTGCGACCGCGAGCTCGAGATCGAGAAATTCAAGACCGACGAGTACTGGACGATCGAGGCCTTGCTCGCCACCGCCAAGGCCGAAGAGTTCCGCGCGCGCCTGACGACCGTCGCCGGGACGAGCCTCAGGAAGCTCGACATCAAGGACGGCACCACCGCCAACGCCATCAAGGCCGCGATCGAGGGCCAGGATTTCCGCATCGTCTCCGTCGACAAGAAGGGGGCGAAGCGCAACCCCTATGCGCCCTTCACCACCTCGCCCCTGCAGATGGACGCGAGCCGCAAGCTCGGCTTCTCGGCCA
>DAORNH010000198.1:4317-4538 GCA_035440865.1 Hyphomicrobiaceae bacterium
TGGCATGATCTCGGGCACCTGTCTGACCCTGTCGACCATCGCGCCGCAGATCCGCGACGTGATCTCCAAGGAGTACGGGCGCAACTACACGCCCTTCGCACGCGAGTACAAGACCAAGGCGAAGAACGCCCAGGAGGCGCACGAGGCGATCCGCCCGACCGATCCGCGCCGCAAGCCGGACGACGTTCGCCGCTACCTCGAGAAGGACCAGGCCGCCCTTT
>DAORNH010000198.1:4615-4917 GCA_035440865.1 Hyphomicrobiaceae bacterium
GACGGCAAGAAATACGGCCTCCGCGCCACCGGCTCGATCATCGTTTTCGACGGCTTCCTCAAGGTCTATGAGGAGGGCCGCGACGAGCGCCACCGCGTCATCGAGAAGGGCAAGGTCGATACCGAGGGCGATGACGACGACAGCCGCCGCCTACCCCCGCTCGCGGCCGGCGATCGCCTCAAGGACAAGGGCATCGACGCCGACCAGCACTTCACACAGCCCCCGCCGCGCTTCACCGAATCGACCCTCATCAAGCGAATGGAGGAGCTCGGCATCGGCCGGCCGTCCACCTATGCCTCGAC
>DAORNH010000198.1:5022-8472 GCA_035440865.1 Hyphomicrobiaceae bacterium
CGAGTACGATTTCACGGCCGACCTCGAAGGCAAGCTCGACCTGATCTCCGACGGCCAGCTCGTCTGGAAGGACGTGCTGCGCGACTTCTGGCGCGACTTCACGGCGTCCGTCGGCGAAATCAAGGATCTGCGCGTCGGCCAGGTGCTGGATGCACTGAACGACCTTCTGGGCCCCCACATCTTTCCCGACAAGGGTGACGGCTCGGACCCGCGCCGCTGCCCCTCCTGCGGCGAGGGGCGGTTGTCACTGAAGATCTCGGGAAAGACCGGCGCCTTCATCGGCTGCTCGAAGTATCCTGACTGCCGCTTCACGCGGCAGCTCGCCAAGTCGACCGGAGACGGCACGACCGAGGCCATGAACCCGGACGGCAAGATCCTTGGGATCTGTCCCGACACCGGTCTTACGGTCTCGCTGCGTAACGGCCGCTTCGGTGCCTATGTGCAGCTCGGCGACACCAAGGACTACGACGACGGCAAGCCGAAGCGCGCCTCGATTCCAAAGGGCTGGGACGCCAGCACGCTCGACCTCGAGCGGGCGCTGAAGCTGCTCAATCTGCCGCGCACGATCGACAATCATCCCGAGACCGGCACGCCCGTGCTCGCCGGCATCGGGCGCTATGGCCCCTACATCCTGCACGATGGCACCTACGTGAACCTGCCGTCGGTCGACGAGGTGTTCGACATCGGCCTCAACCGCGCCGTGTCGATGATCGCCGACAAGAAAGCGGGGAAGGGCGGCTCCCGCTTCGGTCGTGGTGCTGCGGTGCGCCAGGTCCTGAAGGAGCTCGGCGAGCATCCCTCCGAGGGCGGCAAGATCGAGGTGCTGAACGGCCGCTACGGCCCCTATGTCGCGCACAACAAGGTCAACGCCACCGTGCCGCGGGGCAAGGATCCGGCGAGCCTAACCGTCGAGGAGGCGATCGGCCTCCTCACGGAGCGCATCGCCAAGATGGCCGAGAACCCGGGGAAGGGCAAATCGCGCGGCGGCTTCAAGAAAAAGGCGAAGCCCGGGAAGGACGAGGGCAGCGACGCGGGCGCGGCAAAGCCCGCGAAGAAGAGCGCGAAATCCAGGAAGGCCGCGGCCGAGTGATCAGGCCGCCGGGCGCTCCGCGCGGCGGCTCCTCGGGATGTGGTGATCGAACCAGCCCTTGAGCCCCTCGAGGTCCAGGGCCGAGAGATCGCGCTCGAGGTAGCGCCAGATGCGTGGCAGGTGGGCGAGGTACTGGGGCTTGCCATCCCGTTTGGCGAGGCGCGCGAAGATGCCGAGGATCTTGGTGTTGCGCTGCGCGCCGAGAGCCGCAAAGGCAAAGTCGAAGGCCTCCGGATCGAACCCCGTGTCGATGTGTGCAGCCTCGCGCTTGTAGTGCGCCAGGAGGTCTCTTTCGAGCGCTTCGGGCACATCGAGCCGCGCGTCCTGGAGGAGCGAGACGACGTCGTAGGCCCACGGCCCCGACATCGCATCCTGGAAGTCGAGGACGCCGACGCGCGCGAGGCCGCACCGTTCGGGCCGCCACATCAGGTTCGGCGAGTGGTAGTCGCGGAGAAGCCAGCCGCTTGGCTCGGCGAGGAGGCGCGCGAAGACCTGCGACCAGGCCGCCTCGAAAGCCGCCCGCGCATCGGCCGGGCAGGGGACGCCATAGAGCGCCGGCCAGTACCAGTCAACGAGGAGTTCTGTCTCGATCGCCAGGGCGCCTTGATCGAAGCCGGGCAGGCGGTGGATCGTCCCCGGCGCGATCACCATGTCGGCGGGAGGGCCGCCGGCTCTCAGCGCTACCAGCACATCGACCGCGGCGCGCCAGAGCACGGCCTGGTCGGCCCCTTCCGCGAGCGCGCGGCCGAACGGAAGATCGCCCTGGTCCTCGATGAGCAGGAAGCCCTGGTCGAGGTCCTCGGCAATAATCTCCGGCGCCGCGATTCCTCGTCGGCGAAGCTCCCGCCCGATAGCGACGAACGGCCTGACGTCCTCGGCGAGGTGTGCGATCCGGCTGTAGGCGAGCCCGTTACGGATCGGCGGGCCGTCCGGCATGCGGGGCGCGTTCATGAGGATGGCCGACCGCCCCTCGTCCGTAAGCCGCGCATAGGCCCGCGGCGAGGCATCGCCCTGCAGGTAGCCAAGCCGCGCATTGCGCCACGCGTCGGGAATGAAGGCCCACATGGCCTCTGCTCGTGCGAGGCGGGGCTGCCAGCTGCCGCGGGCCTCGAGCGTGACCGAGCGTTGATCGCCGCCGGCGTCCGCGAGCCTGATCTCGAGCGTATCGGCAGCCGGGACGCCCCAGAGCCGCCCTGGCCACTCGATAAGCACGATGCCCTTCGCGAGCGCTTCGTCGAGGCCGAGTTCGGCAACCTCCGAGGCGTCCGCGATGCGATAGAGGTCGTAGTGCGCGATCTCGCAGCGCGGACCCGCGTAGGTCTGCACTAGCGTATAGGTCGGACTCGGCACCTCGGCATCATCGTCCGCGAGGGCTGCCCGAATCATTGCGCGCGCGAACGTTGTCTTGCCGGCGCCGAGGTCGCCCTCGAGCAGGAGGGCGTCGCCCGAGCGCGCATGGAGCGCAATCAGCTCGGCCAGACGCGCAATGCCCGGCTCGTCAAGGCTCGCAAGTTTCCAATCGTGTGTCATGGTCGGGACGGAACAGCAGCCGCGCGCCCGCCGTCAAGTCGTTGCTCCGACGCGGTGGGCTCAGCAGAGTGATTGAGCGAGCTCCGCGAAGTTCGCGACGATCAGGTCCGCCTGGTGCGGCGTCTCGCCGAAGGGGCGCTTGCGACGATCGATGAAGGCGGTGCGCATGCCGTAGGACTTGGCGCCGATGCAATCGAAGGCGTGGTTGGCGACGAACAGGCAGCTCGAGCGATCGAGGCCGGAGAGCTCCGCGGCCTTGGCGTAGGTCTTCCAGTGCGGCTTGAAGTAGCCGGCCTCCTCGACGGAGATGACCTGGTCGAACGGGAAACCGATGTGCGGTCCGGCCGCCTTCAGCATGTCGCGGTCGCCGTTGGAGAGGATGATCAGCTTGTAGCCCGCGCCACGCAGCTTCTCGAGCGCTGCGATCACATCGGGGAAGGGTTTGAGCTTCTCGATCTCGGAGACGAGCCAGCGCACCTCGTCTTGCGTGTAGGCGAAGGCGCAACGGTCCATCACGTAAGAGACGGCGCGATGCCCGATCTGGCGGTAGGGCGTGTGGCCGCGATCGCAGAGCGCGTCGATCATGGAGTTCTCGAAGTGAGTGCGCCGCCACCAAGTCACGAACTGGTGCGGATTGCCGTCCCAGCCCTTCTTCTTCAGGAACGGCGTGGCGATCTCGGTCAACCCTTTCTGCATGTCGACGATGGTGCCGTACTGGTCGAACACCAGCGCCTTCACCTCGCGCCTCAAGACCTCGGTGCGTTCCATGACATCCCCGTGCTCAACCTCGACAAGGCAAAACTGCCAGACGTGCTGAAATCGTTCCAATC
>DAORNH010000199.1:0-273 GCA_035440865.1 Hyphomicrobiaceae bacterium
CGCCGTGCCACGTCCGCTCGGCGCAGGCCTCCTCCTCCAGCCGACGGGGCTCGCGGCGCTCGACCGCCTCGGGCTCGCCGGCACCGCGCTCGTGCGCGGCCAGACGATCCGCGGCATCGACGGCAAGACGGTGCTCGGCCGCGGCGTGCTCGCCATCGACTACGCCGATCTCGATCCGCGCCTCTATGGGGTCGGCATTCACCGTGCGGCCCTCTTCCAGATCCTCTACGACGCGGGCCAGGCAGAGCGGATCGCGCTCATCGCGGACTGCCC
>DAORNH010000199.1:424-3312 GCA_035440865.1 Hyphomicrobiaceae bacterium
GTTCCGGTTCGGTGCCGTCTGGGCGCCGGTGCCGCTCCCGCCTGATTGGCCGGCGCAGAACCGGCTCGTGCAGCGCTATCGCGGCGCGCGCATCATGATCGGCGTGTTGCCGATCGGCACGCTGGCGGTCGGTGATGCGCCGTTGGCCGCGCTCTTCTGGAGCTTGCCGGCGGACAGCTATCAGGCCTGGCGTCACCGCGGCATCGACCCGTGGCGGGAGGAGGTCGGTGCGCTCTGGCCAGATGTCGCGCCGCTCATCGCCAAGCTCGGCTCGGTCGACGACCTCGCCTTCGCGCGCTACTCGGATCTCACGACCGCGACGCCCATTGCAGACCGCCTCGCCATCATCGGCGATGCGGCGCATTCGACGAGCCCGCAGCTCGGCCAGGGGGCCAATCTCGCGCTGATGGACGCCGAAGCACTCTCGAGCGCAATCGCGGCACATCCGAACGCGCTCGAGGTGTCACTGCAGACGTATGCCGCCTCCCGCCGCCGGCACGTGCGCTTCTACCAGTTCGCGAGCCGCTGGCTGACGCCATTCTTCCAGTCGGAGAGCCGGATTGCCGGTGCCGTGCGCGACCTGACATTCGGTCCCGCGGCGAGGCTCGGCTATGTCCGCCGTCAGATGGTGGCAACTCTCGCCGGATTGAAGCCGGGCCTCGTTGCGCTGCCGGACCTCTCAGGCGAGCTCAGCCTGCCGCCGGCGCCATGAGGTGGATGCCGTCGGCGAGCAGCGATACTGTGATCTCCGCGCCCCGCTCGAGGCCGTTGCGGCGTGCGGCATGCGTCGGCAGGCGGAAATTCAGGACCGCGCCCGGAACCGCCTCGACCGTCATCTCGACCGAGGCCTGCTCGCCGAGGATCACCAGGCTGCGGATGGTGCCGACGACCGGGTTCTCGCGCTCGCCGAGCGACGGTCGCCCCCGCCGGTGCAGGACGACGTGATCGCGCGGGATCAGCCAGTCCACGGTTTCGCCCTCGCGAACGCTGCCTGTCGCCGCCACCTCGAGAGCGATGCCCCCCCAGTCGAGCCGACCTGTTGCGGGCGCTAGCGCCGACGTCGTCAGCCGGCCCGAGAAGATGTTGGTCTGCCCGAGCAGCCGAGCGACCGTCGAGCTCGCTGGGCGCAGCCGCACCTCCTCCGGCGTGCCGACCTGGAGCGTTTTTCCGCGCTGGAGCACGGCAATGCGATCGGCGAGCATCATTGCCTCGTCGAGATCGTGGGTGACGAGGACGATAGGGATCGCGAGACGGTGCCGGATGAGCGCCAGCTCGCGCTGGAGGCGCTGGCGCGTCATCTGATCGACGGCGGAAAAGGGCTCGTCGAGGAGCAGCACGGCGGGATCGCGGGCGAGTGCGCGCGCCAGAGCTACGCGCTGCTGCTGGCCGCCGGACAGCGCCGCCGGCATGCGCCTCTCGAGGCCCGCGAGATTGACGAGGTCGAGGAGTGCGCGCGCCCTTCCTTCACGCTCTCCAGATGGTTGGTCAAGCATGGCGAGCATGACGTTGCCGAGCGCGTCGCGGTGCGGCCAGAGCCCGTAGTCCTGGAAGACCAGGCCGACGCGGCGTTGCTGCGGCGAGAGCGCAAGGCTCAGCGAGGTATCGAGCCAGACACTCTCGCCCGAGACGATCCGTCCGGACGCCGGTGTCATGAGCCCGCTGATCGCCCGGAGGATCGTCGTCTTGCCGCTGCCCGAGGGGCCGACCAGCGCCAGGAGCTCGCCCGGCGCGCAGTCGAAGGCGACATCCAGCGGGATCGGCGCGTCCTGGTCGAGGCGCACGTGGAGCGTCATGGCCGGCCCCGTCGAGGGTCGGTCCGCCGTGCGGTCCAGTTGACGAGCGCAAGAGCAACGAGCGACGTGATCACCAGCACCCCGGCGATCACTGCAGCCTCGGCATTGCGGAATGCCTGCACGCGATCGTAGAGCGCGATCGAGAGCGTCTGCGTCTCGCCCGGGATGCTGCCGCCGATCATCAGGATGACGCCGAACTCGCCGAGCGTGTGGGCGACAACCAGCGCGATCGCCGTGACGATCCCGGGCCAGACGAGCGGCAGCTCGATGCGCCAGAAAGTTTGCAGCGGAGAGAGGCCGCTCACAGCCGCCGCCTCGCCAAGACTCTGCGGCAGGCTCTCAAAGGCCCTGACGATCGGCTGCACCGCAAACGGGATGTTGACGATCAGTGAGGCGATCAGGATGCCGGTGAAGGTGAACACGAGCGGCCCGCCGGCAAGGCTCGCTATGAGCCGACCGAAGCCCGAGCTTGGCGCTAAGGCCATCAGCAGGCCATAGCCGAGCACGGTCGGCGGCAAGACGAGCGGCAGCAGCAGCAAGGCCTCGATGATTGCCTTGCCGGTGCCGCGCCGCCGCGCGAGCGCTCGGCCGATCACAACGCCAGTGGGAACGATCAGCAGCGCCGTCCATAGCGCGAGGGAGAGCGAGAGGCGGAACGCCGTCCAGTCCATGGGCAGATCAAGCTCCCCGCCCGAAGCCGAAGCGATCGAGAACCTGGCGCGCCGGCTCGCTGTCGATATAGGCCGCGAAGGCGCGGGCCGGTGCGCGGGCTCGGGCGAGCGTCACGGCCGTCTGCCGGAGCGGTGCCGCGAGGCCATCGTCGACGACCGCCGAACTGACGCGGCCCTCGAGCATCGGCGAGCGGACGAGGGAGAGCGCGACGAGCCCCGCTTCGGCAGCACCCGATACGACGAACTGGGCGGCCTGCGAAACCGTGTCGCCGAGGACCAGCCGTTTCTGGGCGGCCTCCCAGACGCCTGCCGCCATCAGCGCGGCTTTCGCCCGCTCGCCGTAGGGAGCATGCTCTGGATTGGCGATGGCGAAGCGGTGGATGGCGCGGGTATCGAGCGCCTCTGCGAGCCCCGCCAGTCGCGA
>DAORNH010000199.1:3412-4586 GCA_035440865.1 Hyphomicrobiaceae bacterium
TGATGCGGTCGTCGGCGGCGAGAAACAGCTCGAACGGTGCCCCCTGCTCGATCTGTCGCGCGAGATTGCCGGTCGAGCCGTAGGTGATGCGCAGATTGATCGGCGGCGCGCCTGACGAGCGGCGCACTGCGACATGAGCCGCCGCGATCTCGTCGAGCGCATAGCGCAGGTCCGAGGCCGCCGCGATCAGCGCATCATCGGCGGCGCGGGAGGGGCCGGGCACGAGGCACGGCGCGGCGACCGTGGCAGCGACGCCGCCGATGAGCGCGCGCCGGGAAGCGATCATCGCCGCACCAGGTCCCAGAACTCGCCGCGGAAGTAGAGAAGCGGGTCGATGGTCTCGTCGGCAGTGCCGGCGACAACGCGGCCGATGAACACGGAGTGCGTCGACATATCGCGGAACTCGGTCACCTCGCAGTCGAGGCTGGCGATGGCGCCCTTCAGGATCGGCGCACCCGTGACGAGCGTGGTCCAGGCGTCGGCGTCGAAGCGATCCTCGCCCTCGACGCCCGCGCGCCCCGAGAAGCGGAGCGCCAGATCGGTCTGCGGCCGGGCAAGCATGTTCACCGTGAAGCTCTTCTCGGCCATGATCGGCGCGTGCGCGCTCGCCTTCCGGTTGATGCACACGAGGATCGTCGGCGGGGCGTCCGTCACCGAGCAGACCGCCGTCGCGGTGAGGCCAGTGCGATGGCCCGGCTTGCCGACGGCGATGATCGTCACCGCGCCCGCCTGATGGCGCATGATCGCCCGATAGGCATGCGCCTCCATCACCGGGCTTTGATTGGACTTTGATTGGCCACCCACGCTTTCGTCTCCATCTTGTGGTGTGAGTATGCCATGGGTTGTCGGTCGCCGTCAGCTGCGCCGGCTGCGGCGCGAGCAACAGCGTGATTGGCCGCTTGTCGAAGGCGGCAAGTCGTAGGCCGCATGCAGCACGGCGCCGGCGGAACGATGAGGATCGAGCCTTGATGCGTGGACTAGCAGGACTTGGAGCCATGCTCGTGGCGCTCGGCCTCGCCTCCCCGGCTGCGGCAGAGGTCGCGACGCCCTGGGCCGATGGCCACAAGACGCGGGGGCGCCTCGTCGCGGGCACGGTTCCGGCGCCTGGTGGCCCGCGCATCCTGGCCGGGCTCGAGATCGAGCTCGCCGACGGCTGGAAAACCTACTGGCGGAC
>DAORNH010000199.1:4754-5288 GCA_035440865.1 Hyphomicrobiaceae bacterium
CCGATCGAGATCGCGCCCGAGGCGCCGGGCAAGCCCGCCGAGATCAAGGTCGTGGTCGAGCTCGGCGTTTGCAAGGACATCTGCGTGCCCGTGACGTTCAATTTCGAGCTGACGGTGCCGGATGCGCGCGCGCTGCCGGCGAGCGTCCACCTTGCCAAGGCCGTCGACGCCGTGCCGCGCCGGGCCGCAGGGCGCCGCGACGATGACCCGATCATCGAGCGGCAGGTCGCGGTGCTGGATGGAGCAAAGCCGAGTCTGACCTTCCACGTGGCCTACCCCGCGGGGGCCGTCGGCGCCGACCTCTTCGTAGAGGCCCCCGATGGCGCCTGGGTGCCGCTCCCTGCGATCAAGCCCGACAAGGACGGCCGCCGCGTCACCTTCGAGATCGACCTCTCGACCGGCGTCGACCTGAAGGACCTGATCGGCAAGCCGCTCGCCGTCACCGTGGTCGGGCCAACGGGGGCGCTCGAGACGAGCACGGTCCTGAAGGCGAAATAGCGCCCGTCGCTGTCATCCCGGCCAAGTGCGACCCCG
>DAORNH010000199.1:5343-6529 GCA_035440865.1 Hyphomicrobiaceae bacterium
CAGCGCTCGATATTGCGGGTGGAGGAGATACGGCAGCTTCGCCGCTCCTGCCGCTGGGTCCCGGATCGCCTCCGCGGCAGAATTGCCGCTCCGGCGTCCGGGATGACACGGTGTTGGGTGTGGTGGGGCGGAGCGCTCATCCCTCCTCGCGTTTTCGCGATCGGGCCGGGGAAGCAGAACGGTGACTTGAGCGACCCTGAATAGTCCCCAGGCCGTGACTTCCGCTGGCGCGCGCGATTGGCTACATGACACGATCAGCTCCGTCACCGGGCTCGGGGAGTCGCGCATGCTTTCGAAGGTCCTGATCGCCAACCGCGGCGAGATCGCGCTGCGTATCATGCGGACGGCCAAGCGGCTCGGCATGGCGACCGTGGCGGTCTATTCCGAGGCTGACCGGGATGCGCTGTTCGTGCGCCATGCGGACGAGGCCGTGGCGATCGGCCCCGCGCCAGCGACGGAAAGCTACCTCCGCCTCGATCGCATCATCGAGGCCGCGCAGAAGACCGGCGCCGACTGCATCCACCCGGGCTACGGCTTCCTCTCCGAGAACGCCGACTTCCCGGATGCCTGCGCGAAGGCCGGAATCGCCTTCGTCGGCCCGTCGGGCGAGGCCATGCGCAAGCTCGGCGGCAAGGCCGCGGCGAAAGCGATCGCGCGGGCTGCCGGCGTGACGGTCGTGCCCGGCTATGATGGCGATGCGCAGGATGCGAAGACGCTCGCCGAGCACGCAGGCCGCATCGGCTATCCCGTGATGATCAAGGCCGTGGCGGGCGGCGGCGGACGCGGCATGCGGCTCGTCACCAAGCCCGCCGAGTTCGCAGCAGCCCTCGAAAGCGCGGCGCGTGAGGCGGCCGCCTCGTTCGGCAACCCGCGCGTGCTCGTCGAGAAGGTCGTTGTCGCGCCGCGCCACGTCGAGGTGCAGGTGTTCGGCGACCGGCACGGCAACGTCGTCCACCTGTTCGAGCGCGACTGCTCGCTGCAGCGGCGCAACCAGAAGGTGATCGAGGAGGCACCCGCGCCTGGCATGAGCGAGGGCTTGCGCAGCGCGATCACGGGAGCGGCCGTGAAGCTCGCCAAGGCGGTCGGCTACGAGGGTGCCGGCACGGTCGAGTTCCTGGTCGAGGGCGGCACGCTCTCCGCCACGGCGCCCTGGTACTTCATCGAGATGAACACGCGCCTCCAGGTC
>DAORNH010000199.1:6562-8043 GCA_035440865.1 Hyphomicrobiaceae bacterium
TCGTCGAATGGCAGTTCCGCGTCGCCGCCGGCGAGGCACTGCCCCTGAAGCAGAGCGCGATCAAGCTCTCGGGCCACGCCATCGAGGCGCGACTGTGCACCGAGGACCCGGTGCGCGATTTCCGGCCGAGTGCCGGGCGCATCGCGCTCTTCGAGCCGGCGTCGGGCGAGGCCTTGCGCATCGAGACCGGCATCGAGACGGGGAGCGAGGTGCCGCCGTTCTACGATTCGATGGTGGCGAAGCTGATCACGTCGGGACCGGATCGCGAGACGGCGCGGGCGCGACTCGTCAGTGGCCTCCGCGAGACGGTGCTCGCTGGACCGCAAACCAACGCGCGCTTTCTCACGAGCCTGCTCGAGGACGACGGCGTCAAGGCCGGCCGCATGGATACGGGCCTCATCGGCCGCGAGATCGCTCGCCTCACCGCCGCACCCGAGCTGCGTCCGGTGGCCGAGCTCGGCGCACTGCATCTTGTCGAGGCCGCCCGCGATGCTGTGCTCGCCGCGCGCGCGCCCCATGTCGGCGGCTGGCGTTCGCCCTGGGATGCCGGCGACGGGTTTCAGCTCGGCTCCGAGCGGCGCCAGACGGTGAAGGTGCTCGCCGACGGCGAGCCGCTGACCTTCGACCTCTGGTGGCGAGACGAGGGACCGGTCGTGCCGGTGATGGCGTCGAACCGTCCGGAGGATACGGGCACACTCGCCAACGCACACGTCATCGAGGACGGCGATCGCGTGCTGATCATCGCGGACATGCTGCAAACGGAGGTTGCCTGGCCGATCTACGATCCGAGCTCGGTCGAGGACGAGGGTGGGGGGACGCTCCGCGCGCCAATCAACGGTCGCGTCGCGAAAATGTACGTCACCCCCGGCGCGACGATCGCCAAGGGGGACCGCGTCGCGGTGGTCGAAGCGATGAAGATGGAGCACGTGGTCACGGCGCCGCGCGACGGCACGATCGCCTCGGTCGGCGCCAAGGAGGGCGATCAGGTCGTGCAGGGCACACCCCTCGCCACCCTCGCCGAGGCCCAGTCGTGACGGTGCACCTCGTCAAGCTCGCGGTCGGCTGCGACGGGCTCGACGATCTCGCCGCCTGGCAGACGGAGCGGCTCGCCGAGCAGAAGCGCCGCGGCGAGGCGCCCCGGCTTTTCCATCGCACCTTCCAGACGCCGAAGCGGCGCGACGACTTGCTCGACGGCGGCTCGCTCTACTGGGTGATCAAGGGCATAATCCAGTGCCGCCAGCGCGTGATCGGCCTCGAGGAAGGCGCCAAGGACGACGGCTCGCCCTGCTGCCTCGTGATGCTCGATCCGAAGCTCGTCGCCGTCCGTCCGGTGCCGCGCCGCGCCTTCCAGGGCTGGCGCTACATGGATGCGGCCGACGCCCCGAAGGACATCGGCCGCAACGAGACCTCGATTGCGAGTCTGCCGCCCGAGATGGCCAAGACACTTGCCGATCTCGGGCTGCTTTGATCAGAGCCTCGAT
>DAORNH010000199.1:8226-8469 GCA_035440865.1 Hyphomicrobiaceae bacterium
GTCGGCGACGGTCTCGATGCCTTTGGCAGCAGTCTGCAGGCCGGGAACGGCGGCACGGGCCGTCGCCTCGTCCTTGATCGAGCCGAGCGTGGTCTTGAAGCCGTCGATCGCCGTGTTGAGCTGGCCCGAGATGTTCACGCCGTTATGCATGATGGCCGTCGTCGTCGGCACGCTCGGCGCGCGCAGCTTCTGGCCTAGGAAGTAGTAGGCGAGACCGCCGAGCACGACGAGGCCGATGAGCCA
>DAORNH010000200.1:0-3327 GCA_035440865.1 Hyphomicrobiaceae bacterium
CGGCGCCACGCGGTTGCGGCGCAATGCGCAAGACGACATCGCCGAACTGCCCGTGCCCGCCCGACTGCTTCTTGTGCCGGCCGCGGATTTCGATCGTCTTGCGGATGGTCTCTTTGTAAGGCAGCCGGCGCTTTGCCGTCTTCGCCTCGATGGCGTACTTGCGCTTGAGCCGCTCCAGGGCGACGCGCAGGTGCATCTCGCCCTGCCCCCAAAGCACGAGTTGGTGTGTGTCCGTCGCGTGGTCGACGATGACGGTCGGGTCCTCCTCGACGAGCCGCGAGAGGGCGGAAGAGAGCTTCACCTCGTCCTTGCGGTCGGGAAGCGAGATGGCGAGGCCGAGCACGGGCGCAGGCCGGGGCGGTGTCTCGATCTGGTTGATGCCGCTCTTGCCGCTCGTCAGCGTCTCGCCGGTCAGCGTCTTCTCTAGCCGGCCGAGCGCCACCGTGTCGCCGGCCTTGGCCGCGCCACGCTTCTTCGGCTCGGCCCCGACGAGCGAGAACGTGCCGGCGACCCGCTCCTCGACCTTGGGACCTGTCAGGATCGTACCGTCGCCGACCTCGCCGGCGAGCACGCGCGCGATCGACAACTTGCCGCCGTGGGCGGAATAGGCGGTCTTCACGATGTAGGCCGCGGATTGTGCATTCTCGAGTTTCAGGCGACGTGCCGTCGTCTCGACGAACGGACACTCGTGACGGAGTGCCTTCAGGAGACGGAAGATGCCGTTGCCCTTCTCGGCACTGCCGAGAAACACGGGGCAGATGAGGCCTTCGCGGAGCTCGCGCGTCAGATCGTCGAACACTCGGTCGCGCGGCGGCTGCATGTCGGAGAGCAGCTGCTCCATGAGCTCGTCGTCGTAGTCGGCGAGCTTCTCGAGCATCTGAAAGCGGGCTTCCGTCTCGCGCGCCTTGATTGCCGATGGCATCTCGATCAGCTCGGAGGGCGCATGCTCGCGATAGACGTAGGCGCGCTCGGTCGCGAGATCGACGTAGCCGGTGGCGATGCCGTTCTCCCAGATCGGCACCTGGCGCAGCACCAGCGGCCGCTGGCTCGCCGGCTGCAGCTCGGTCAGTGTGTCGCGGACGCGCGCGTCGAACTGGTCGATCTTGTTCAGGAACAGGAAATGCGGGATGCCGCGATCCTGCAAGCCCTTCAGAATCACTTGCAGCGCGGGGACGCGCTTCGGGTCGGGCTCGCAGACGACGATGGCGGCGTCGCAGGCGAGGAGGGCCGGCAGACCCTCGTACTGGAACTCGATGGAGCCGGGGCAGTCGATGAATGTGAACGTGTCGTCGAGAAAGCGCGTTTCGGCGACGTTGAGCTCGACACTCATGCCGTGCTGGCGGGCCTCGGGGGCACTGTCACCGATCGTGTTGGCGTCGGCGATTCGGCCTTGGCGCGTCACGGCGCCGGTGCGGGCGAGGATGGCCTCGAGCAAGGTGGTCTTGCCCGAAAGGTAGGGCCCGACGATTGCGATGCAGCGGGAACTGCGGCCGCTGGTGCCGGCGGATTGCCCCATGGTGTCCTCCATCTTGCTCAGGCAAAGCGGGACGACCGGCGCCTCGCGCCTGAGTGGACAGGGCGCGTCGACCCACATGGTGGACCTCGCGACCGGCGAGCGCAAGGGCCTCTCCGCAGGGCCTCCGCTGTCATGTCCGATCTCTCTGCCGCACGTCCGGCAATCACTCCGGCGCGCGTTGCACCCGAACCTGGTCGCACGTCGCTCCGGGGCAGAACGGCGCACCAATGAGGATGCAACCAGGATCGCCAAGACGGCCGGCGATACGCTCAGGCCGCGCGCCCATCGCTGATGGCGTGATCGATCGCCCTGTCCCATCTCGAAACGGCGATTAAGCCTTTGTTGAGGGCTCTCCGCCACACTCCACCTAAATCGATCAAGCGCCTTTATGCGCCGAGGAGTGGACGATGGTCGCCGACCGCGAACGAGTTCAGAGCCGCGTAGTGTCTGGCCTCAAAACCCTTTCCCTGGCGCTCGCTGGCGCACTCGCGCTCAGTGGCTGTGCCCAGCTCGGCGATCTGCCCGGCCTGTCGTCGGCTCCGGCAGCGCCGCAGCCCGCCGCGACGGCCGATGCGACCTCCCAGACCGAGCTCGAGAAGGCACTCGACTACTGGGCCAAGGCCTATGCCAAGAACCCGAAGGACGCCGACGCCGGCCTCTCCTACGCCAAGAACCTGAAGGCCGCGGGCCGCAAATCACAGGCGCTCGCCGTGCTCCAGCAACTCGCGATGTATCACGGCTCAAACCGCGCGGTGCTGTCCGAGTACGGCCGCCTGGCGCTCGAATCGGACCAGATTACCACGGCCCTCAAGGTGCTCGAGCAGGCCGACGACCCGGCGCATCCCGACTGGCGCGTGATCAGCGCCCGCGGCACGGCCATGGCGAAGCTCGGCAAGTACAAGGAGGCGATCCCGCTCTTCGAGCGCGCGTTGACGCTTTCCGGCAACCAGCCGTCGATCCTCAACAACCTGGCGCTCGCCTATACGATGGATGGCCAGCCCGACAAGGCCGAGGCGATGCTGCGCGATGCGGCAGCCGCCCCGAATGCCGATCCGAGGATCCGCCAGAACCTGGCACTCGTGCTCGCTGTCCAGGGGAAGCACGCCGAGGCGCGGGCCGTCGCCGGGCAGGACCTCGCGCCTGAGCACGCGGACGCCAACATGGCGCTGCTGCGCAAGATCGTGAAGGCCGAAGGGCCTGCGGCGCCTGCTGCTGCACCAGCTCTCGCTGGCGCACCGGCTGCAACGGCAGTGCCGGCAGCTTTCGTGACCGATCCGGCTCCAGCTGCGCCGACGGCTCCCAAGGCCGCGGCAAAGCCTAAGCCCAAGTCCGCGGCACCCTCTGCTGCAACCGCGGCACCGGCCGGATCGCCGACGCTGCGCACGTCGATGGATTGAGCAACATCGATCGCAGATCGCAGACATTTGGTGGGGCTCCGCGGATGCGGGGCCTCAAATCTATGTGGTGAGGCGTCTGACAATTTCGTCGAGCAAGTCGCGGCCCGGCGCGCTCATGACGCCGCCGACGAGATCGGCGACATCGTAGGTGCTGCCGTCGAGGTGTCGGTCCACCCAGCCGGCCTCTCGGAGCAGCATGATGCCGGGCAGATGGTCCCACGGCAGGCAGCGGCCGTAGACCGTGAAATGCGCCTTGCCCGTCAACACCTTCGGATAGTCGACACCCGGGCACCGCATGCCGTCGAGGCCGGCGAAGCGGTCGGCGCGCTGGCTGCGATAGATGCGTCGACCGGCGATCTCGAGATTGCCGCTGGTGATGCCGAGGAGGCGCTTCGGATCGGCGGGGGCGGCGGG
>DAORNH010000200.1:3373-3981 GCA_035440865.1 Hyphomicrobiaceae bacterium
CCGCCTGTCTCGCCACAGTAGAGGTGCCCGCTCACCGGCTGGTAGATCCAGGCGGCGACCGGCCGGCGCTGCTCGACGAGAACCAGCATCGAGGCAAAGCCGTCCTCGCCCCGCGTGAAGGCGCCGGTGCCGTCGATCGGGTCGGTGATCCAGACGGGCTCGCCATGCTTCAGGCGGTCGAGGCAAGTCGGATCCGCCGCAAAGGTCTCCTCGCCGACGAGCGTCGAGTCCGGATAGAGCGAGGTGATGCGCCGCTCGAGTGCTGCTTCCGTCTCGAGATCGGCGACCGTCACGAGATCTCGTGGGCCCGATTTCGTGGTGATCTCGCTGGGCGAGAGGTTGCGCCAGCGCGGCAGGATCAACTCCCCGGCGACTTCGGTGAGGATCGCACCGATGCGGTCGATATCAGGCTTCAGCATGCCGCGGCTCCGGGACAAGGCGGCAGGCTTATCCGAGATGCCGTTATGCTGCCAGATCAAAGCAACTCCCGATCGCTCCGGCGCAATGCCATTGCGCCGTCGACTACTTGCTGAGGCGCAGCGACTTGATGTGTTCGGCGATGGTCTGAAAGGCGGTGCGCAGCGAGGCGCCGTCGCGCGCATCATAGA
>DAORNH010000200.1:4069-7980 GCA_035440865.1 Hyphomicrobiaceae bacterium
GATGCCGGTCGCCTTGATGTTGTCGCAGAGGCGGCGCGCTTGCTCGGCCGAGTCTCCGTTATCGGCTTCGTAGCGCGTGTTGAACATTCCGTCCGTCATGAGGATCACCACCTTCATGACCTTGCGGTCCCCGTAGGGTTTCGGTTGGCTCTCACTCGGCCAGATGTCGGCCCAGTTGGGCGAGACGAGATACCAGGCCCAGGCGATGCCGAGATGACCCGCCGTGGAGCCTGCAGCCGAGAGCCCGGCGAGCTTTTCGAGCAGTTCGCTGCGGCTCGAGCTGATGGCCAGGATTTCGTTCACCGGGCACGCGCTCGGCTTGCCGCCGAGCTTCTTGCCCTTGCCGGGGGAATCGTCGGTGAACGCCGAGCCGCCCTTGCGCTCACTTACGCACTTCTCATGACCCTTGCCCTTGCCCCCGCCCGGGCCGCTGCTGTCGTCGTCGCGCACGCGCTCCGCATAGTCTCCGGCATTGACGGACCACGAGTAAGGCGCGAGGCCGATTTTCACCGAACGTTTCTCGGCGGCTTCGGGAATGAGCGCTTTGACGAGATCGGCGGCTGCGACCTTGAGATCGTCGATCTTGCCGAAATCCTCCATCGAGCCGCTGACGTCGAGCATCAGGCCGAGTTCGATGTCGCGCTGCCCATAAACGGCGGAGGCGGCCTTGTTGACCTCCCACTTGGGAAAGCCGGCGAGCCCCGCGAAAAAGGTGTCCACGTGCGACGTTAGCGCGACGCTCACCGTGTCGTTCTCGCGATCTATCGTGACAACGGGGGAGGCGGCCGTTATGCCGCGCGGCGTCTCGGCCGCCATGTGGGCCTTGACGGTCGCGATGGCAATGTCACGTACCTCGGCATCAGAGATCTCGCGCTCGCTCATGGCCTTGGCCGCGGCGAGGGCCGCGGCATCGAGGACTGCAGAAGTCTTGGAGGCGGTGTAGTAGCCGCGCGCGCCATCGATGGCGAGGCCAACGCAGAGCAGGATTGGGATCACGGATGCGGCAAACAGGATCGCGACCGTGCCCCGCTTGTCCCTGCCGAGCTGGGTGACACGTGCTTGCCAGAGGTGGATGGTCATGCGGCGCTCATCGTTTACCGATTCGAACTTCGACCGGTACGATGAGGAGTAGCAAATGCCTGTTCAGTAACCGTTGAAAATTGCAGGGAAATTCTGATCGTGCGCGTAAGCAGTCATTAACGACGCTACGCGCAGCCCGCCGCAAAGTCCCAGTCGAGGAGGCGCCGGATTCGCCGCCTGCTGCGCGATCTCCGCACCCGGGAATGCCCTTGCGCTCATGGCCGCGGTCGTTGTCTCGCCCCGTGCGGGCATATGGAGCCGCACGTGCCCCCGTTCACTCCAGGCGATGGGAATGCGCCCTAACGTGATCTCAATCATAGCCTTTCTGGCACTCTCAGGCACGGCCGTCGTCCCTCGACGGGACGGCGGAATGAACTCTGCGCGACCACATGAGCGCCAAGGGACCGAGGAGAACTGCAGCGGCATTGAGCAGAAGGGCCAGCGTCCAGCCCCTCTCGGTCATGGGGCCGCCGCCGAGGTCGAGCGCCACGCCAAAGGCGAGTGCGCCGAGAGCGGAGAGCCCGAACCCTGCGGTCGAATGCAGCGCCATGGTCGCGCCGCGGTGCTCGGGCGCTGCCGCGATCGCCATGCCCGACGTGAGCGCACCCGAGTCGGCCGGCACCGTGATCGCATAGGCGACGACCAGCATGAGCAGGACAGCCGCCGGCAGCGAAGTCGAGAGGGCCAGCAGGATCGCGACCGTCGCCGAGGCAAGCATGACGACGGTGATGGCACGATGGCGCCCGAACATCAGTGCCGCCTCGTTGCCGAGGATGGACGAGGGCATCGCGAGCAGCGTGAAAAGAACGCTCACCGTGATCGGCTCGAGGAGGGCGCCGCCGCCCTGGCGTGCGGCAACGAACGCCCAGAACGCAACGATCCAGGTCCTGATGCCGTAGAGTTCGAAGCAGTGTGCGCCATAGCCGAGCACGTAGCCCATCGCCGGTCGATTGCGCACGACGGGTCGGAAATCGAGTAGAGCGCCGCCCCGCCGCGGTGGCGGACGCGGCTCGAGCAGCAGCCCGACCAGTACCATGAGCAGCGGCAAAAGGCCTGTAACCAGGAATGCGGCGCGCCACCCGTACTGCTTGGCGATCAGCTGCGAGACGAGAAACGAGAGGCCGACGCCGAGCGAGAAGCACGACGTATATAGTGTGACCGCGCGCGAGCTGTCGCCCGGATCGAGGCGGTCGGTGAGGGCCTTCAGCCCTGGCATGTAGGCCCCTGCAAAGCCCGCTCCGGCGAGCCCCCAGATGATGGACGCCGAGCCGAGGCCGCCCGCAAGGAGTCCGAACGCGACTGTTGCCGCCGCGCTCGCGAGCGATCCCCAGATGAGGATGAGGCGCGAGTCCACGCGGTCGGTGAGTGTCGCGAGCACGGGGACCGCGAGCATGTAGCCGACGGCGTAGGCGCTCGCCATCAGGCCGGCCTCGGTGCCGGAGAGGCGCCAGAGCGGGATCAGGTGTTCGGGCATGACGGCCGGGACGACGACATGCGGGACGAGGTTTGCGACCTGCCCGAGGCACATGGCGACAATCAGTCCGCGTCCACTGAGCTTCGGCATCGTGCATTCCTGGTTGATGCGAAAGCGTCGTCGCTACAGCAGTCGCGGTCAAGGCCCTGGCGCGCGTGGCGCACCGTTCGATATTGATTGGGTCCGATCGCGGGTGTGGCCTCAGTGACGGAACTCGACTATTTTCGCCCCTGGCGATGACCGACACCCGTGAGCCCAGATGGCAATCGAGCCCTGTAAGACTGTGACCGACCTGCCCTTCTGGACGGCGAAGCCGCTCGAGGCCTTGTCAGCGGACGAGTGGGAACAGCTTTGTGACGGCTGCGGGCGATGCTGCCTCCTGAAGCTCGAGGACGACGACACCGGCGCCATCCATCTGACCAGGCTTGCCTGCCGGCTTCTCGACATCTCCACGTGCCGCTGCTCGGACTATGAGAACCGCCACCGCCGCGTCGCCGACTGCCTGTCGATCACGCCGCGTTCGGTGCGCGAACTTGCGTGGCTGCCGGAGACCTGCGGCTACAGGCGCGTCGCGGAAGGGCGTGAGCTCGCATGGTGGCATCCGCTGGTCTCGGGCTCGACCGAGACCGTGCACGAGGCGGGCATCTCGGTGCGCACTTTGGCGCGCAGCGAAACGGGGGTCCGGCCGGCCTCGCTCTTCAAGTACATCATCGATGGCTATCCGGCGGCCGGGCCGCGCTGACGGACGAGGGCAGCTTCCAGCGCTGGCGCGAGCTCGCGGCGTTCGTCGTCGTTCAGGAAGCCGGCGAACGCGTAGGAGCGGCCATGCGAGGAGAGCGCGATGCGGTTTCCTCCGTCGCGCGCTTCATCGAGTCGAACGCGCACCCAGTAGGGATTGAGCACGAGCCGGTCGGTCTTGCCTGAGGGAGTACAGCGGATGAGCCGCAGCTCGGCGCCGTCGATCTCGATGATCTCGGCGCGTCTGCCGGAGCGATAGTTTAGGCGGAACGCGAGATAGACGATCGCGACATCGAGGCCGAGAAACATGGGGACCGGCCAGGCGCCGATGGCGAGAAACATAGTGCCAGTCACGAAGCTGACAGTGATGAGGCTCGCCATCAGCAGCACGAAACCAACGGGCGGCAGCGAGCGATTGGGCGTCAGCACGAACCGCACGAGCGTACTCGTGTCGGCATCCCTCGGCGGCGGGGTCGGCTCCACGGCGTCCTCGTCCTCTGTCCGGCATTCGCGTAGATGTGACACACTACAGGTTGTCGTGGCCAGGGGGCCGGATGGCTCGTGGCCTCGAAACGAGGGGATGGCGAGCGGCCAGAGGGGACAGGATGCCAATGACGGC
>DAORNH010000200.1:7995-8458 GCA_035440865.1 Hyphomicrobiaceae bacterium
GGAGCCGGGCAGGCGGCGGCGCGAAGGCGAAAGCCCCGCCGCGCAAGGCGTCCCGGCCCAAGGTCAAGCGTCAGGTACGCCCTGATGCGTCCCGCGTCGGCGCGATCTTCGGCCGGCTGGCGGCGGCAATGCCCGAGCCCAAGGGCGAACTCGAGCATGTCAACGTCTTCACGCTGCTCGTCGCGGTGGTGCTCTCGGCGCAGGCGACCGATGCCGGGGTCAACAAGGCGACGCGCGCGCTGTTTCAGGTGGCCGACACGCCCGCCCGCATGCTGGCGCTCGGCATCGACGCCCTGACCGAGCACATCAAGACGATTGGCCTCTTCCGCATGAAGGCGAAGAACGTGATCGCGCTCTCAGAGCAGCTGATTCGCGATCACGCCGGCGAGGTGCCGCGCGACAGGGGGGCGCTCGAGGCGCTGCCGGGTGTCGGCCGCAAGACCGCGAACGTCGTGCTCAACAT
>DAORNH010000201.1:0-2452 GCA_035440865.1 Hyphomicrobiaceae bacterium
CGGCGTCACGGCCGAGGACCTCGTCGGCGCGCAGTGCCGGGCAGTCGTCGGCCTCGGCAATGCCAAGACGGCGGAGTGGGCGAGCGGCAAGGCGACCGTCGGCGTCTGGCACGGCGATGCAGCCTCGGCCGCGGCGCGACAAGCCGCGCTCACCTGCGTCCCCGACGGCAAGTTTGAGGCGCTCGCCATCTCGCCGCTCGCCTCGGGCCGGCTCGATCCGCCCGATATCGCGCTCTTCTATGCGACCCCCGGCGCCATGATGTACTTCATCAACGGCATGCAGTACGTCGGCTACAGGAAGTTCGAGTGGGGCATCGTCGGCGAGACGGCCTGCGCCGACAGCTGGGGACGTGCGCTCGCCAAGCGCGAGCCGTCGCTGTCGATCCCCTGCTTCGCCGAGCGGCGCTATGGCGGCGTCCTCGACGACGAGATGCTGATGGCGCTGCCGCCAGATCAGCTCGACAAGGCCATCTCGGGCATGGAAGCCCTCGCCAAGAACGGCCTGCGTTATCCTTTCCCGCAATACGGCATCCAGCAGGATGTGCGCGCCGGCATGGCCGCGAGCTACCCCGACCGCGCACCGCCGCCGGCAAAGTCATGACAAAGCCTTGTGCTCAGGGTAGAGACTAGGGCAGCTGCCGGATCGGGGCGCCGAGCGCCAGGGGGAGGGGACGCATGTACCGACTGCTGCTGACCTCGGGGAACATCGTCGCCTCGTTGCTGCTCGGCGCCATCGCCATGGTCGTTTTCGCGCTCTACAACGAGAACGCCTTCGAGCAGATCCTGAACGGCGCCGCCCAATTGAAATCCTGGATGGTCAGCACCGGCCTGCCGACCAAGTGGAACAATTTCGTACGCCTGTTCCTCGACGAGAAGACGATCGTCTTCTCCGGCTTCACGATCGCGACGCGCATCGTTCTTGCAATCCTGATCGAGCTCGGACGCGCCTTGTTCAGCTCGCCGGCCCGGTGATACGGTCGGCGCTTCTCGCGACGAGGGGAGCGCCGGCCCATGACGACCGTGACGAGCATTGACGCGCTGCGACGCCTCTACGACATGCCGCAGGAGCGCGCGGTCAAGAAGGAGCTCACCCGCCTCGATCGGCACCACAAGAGCTTCATCGCGCTGTCGCCGTTCCTGGTGATCTCCTCGACCGGCGCGAACGGGCAGGTCGACGCCTCGCCCCGCGGCGACAGGGCGGGCTTCGTCCAGGTGCTCAACGATGCGACGATCACGATCCCGGATTGGCCGGGCAACAACCGCCTCGACACGCTGACCAACATCATCGAGCGGCCGCAGGTGGGCCTCCTCTTCCTCATTCCCGGCGTCACCGAGCAGATGCGCGTCAACGGCCGCGCCGTGAT
The DNA here is from genome assembly GCA_035440865.1 of Hyphomicrobiaceae bacterium. Lineage (GTDB taxonomy): Bacteria > Pseudomonadota > Alphaproteobacteria > Rhizobiales > Hyphomicrobiaceae > DAORNH01. Next base: position 1,365 of record DAORNH010000201.1, read on the forward strand.
CGATACCGAGGAGAGCCTCCGGCGCCCCTTCGAGACGCGCGGCAAGCTGCCGAAGTCCGTGATCCGCGTCAGCGTCGAGCAGGCCTATCTCCACTGCTCCAAGGCAATCATGCGCTCGAGCTTGTGGGATGAGAGTCGTAAGGTCGATCGCTCCGTGCTGCCGACTCTGACCGAGATGCTCCGCGACCAGACCGGCATCGCCAGCAGCGAGGCCGATCTCCAGGCGCGCTACCAGAAAACGCTCTACTGATCCCTCCGCCTCCAGACAATCGAGCCAAGCAATGTCCGAGCTGTGTGATCTCTCCGCCGTCGAGGCCCGCCGCCTGATCGGCGCCAAGAAGCTCTCACCCGTCGAGCTGATGGCGAGCTGCCTCAAACGAATCGAGTCGACCAACAAGCCGGTCAACGCCGTCGTCGCCATGATCGACGCTCGCGAGGCGAAGAAGGCCGCCAAGGCCGCCGAGCAGGCCGTGATGCGGGGCGACGATCTGGGTCTCCTCCATGGCCTGCCGATCGGTGTGAAGGATTTGCAGGACACCGAGGGGCTCCGGACCACCTACGGCTCGCTCCTCTACAAGGACCACGTACCGAAGGCCGACAACACGACGATTGCCCGCATCCGCTCCGAGGGCGGCATCATCCTCTGCAAGACCAATACGCCTGAGTTCGGTGCGGGCTCCAACACGACGAACCGCGTCTATGGCCCGACCGGCAATCCATTCAATCCGGAGCTCACGTGCGCGGGGTCCTCCGGCGGCTCGGCAGTGTCGCTCGCCCTCGGGCATGTGCCGCTCGCGACGGGCTCCGACTACGGCGGCAGCCTCCGGACGCCCGCGGGCTTCTGCGGCGTTGCGGGGTTCCGACCCTCGCCCGGCGTCGTGCCCGGCGAGACGAGGCCGATGCTGCTCGCGCCCTTCCCGGTTTCGGGGCCGATGGGACGCACGCTCGAGGACGCGCATCTCCTGCTGATGGGCCAGATCGACGTCGACAAGGGCGACCCCTTCTCGAGCGGTGATACGTTTCATATCCCGCAGCGCCTCGGCAACCTCGATCTCTCGACCATCCGCGCGGCCTTCTCGGTGGATCTC
>DAORNH010000201.1:2609-2840 GCA_035440865.1 Hyphomicrobiaceae bacterium
CGCGAGCGGCTCGAGAAGCACCGCGATCTCCTCGACCGCAATGTGATCGACAACACGGAGCGCGGCCTCAAGTATTCGCTTGGCGATGTCGCCTGGGCCAATGTCGAGCAGAGCAAGATCTACAAAGGCTTCCTCAAGTTCTTCGAGGACGCCGATGTGCTGATTGCGCCGGCAGCCTCGGTGTCGCCGTTCCCGCACAAGCAGCTGTTCGTCGAGGAAATCAACGGCGAC
>DAORNH010000201.1:2862-5538 GCA_035440865.1 Hyphomicrobiaceae bacterium
CGATCACCTACGCGCCGACGATGGCACTCGCGACATCTGCGGTGATCCCCTGCGGTCTCGACCACAAAGGTATGCCGTTCGGCATTCAGGTGATGGGACCCAATGGCGCCGACGGCCTCGTTCTCGAGGTCGCGCACGCGCTCGAGCAGGTGCTGGCGTCCGATCCGGCGACGCAGCGGCCCAACCCAGACCTGAAGAAGCTCGGTGCCTGAAGGCCGAGAGCGACAATTCGGAGCAGCAGCCATGACCGCAAGATCGAACCAGCGCGTCGCCTACTTCAACGGCAAATACGTGCCCGAAGCCGAGGTGCGCGTCCCCTTCCGCGACCGCAGCTTCCTCTACGGCGACGGTTGCTTCGACATGACCCGCACCTTCAACGGAAAGCCCTTCCGCGTCGAGGAGCACATCGAGCGCTTTTACCGCTCGCTCTCTTACCTGCGGATCGATATCGGCCTCTCGGCCAAGGAGATGGTCGACATCACGCACGAGGTCGTGCGCCGCAATGCCCATCTCCTCGGCAAGGGTGACGACTTCTGGGTCGGCCAGCGCGTCTCGCGCGGCGTGCGCGCCGTCGGCGATGAAGGCTATGACCACACCGGGCCGAACATCGTCGTCGACTGCCAGCCGCTCCCGTTTAAGACCCGCGCGGCGCACTACCGCGACGGCATCCGCGTGATCGTTCCTTCCGTGCGCCGCACGCCGCCGTCCTCGCTCTCGCCCCGCGTGAAGAGCCACAACTACCTCAACATGGTGATGGGCGAGCTCGAGGTGAAGGATCGCGATCCTGACGCCTGGGCCGTGCTCCTCGACGAGAACGGCAACCTCTGCGAGGGCATCGGCTCGAACATCTTCACGGTGAAGGAGGGGCGCATCTCGACGCCCGAGGGCCGCTACGTGCTCGAAGGGATCAGCCGCCAGACCGTCATCGAGCTCGCGCGGAAGCTCGGCTACGAGGTGGTCGAGCGCGGCATCGACCTCTATGACGCATACACTGCGGATGAAGTGTTCCTCACCTCGACCAGCCTCTGCATCTGCCCGGTGGCGAGCGTCAACGGCAACCGGATCGCCGGCGGCAAGGTACCGGGGGCAGCGACGAAGCGCATTCTCGACGCCTACTCGGACATGGTCGGCTGCGACATTCAGGGGCAGTACCTGGCTCGTCTGTGATCGGATATGGCGATTGGATCGCGTCTCGCGTGAGTCGATCGCCAATCGAACCGGACAGACCCAGCATGCGCAGATATCTCGCGGCGCTCGTCGTAGCCGTCGCCACCTTCGCCCTGGTGGGCAGCTCGCCGGCCGAGGCGAAGAAGCTCTGCTTCGGCACGGACGAACATCTCCGCTTCGTGCAGAAGCTCGATGCCAAGGGACCGAACGGCGAGCCTTTGGAACTCGCCCGCAAGATCCGCATGGAATGCTTCGTCGCGCCCTACACCGTGGCGGATGACGGCTACGTGCTGAAGATCGTCGGCGCCAATCGATACTTCTCGCTGACGCCGGAGATCATCGCCGGCATGCAGAAGGCGAACCAACTGCCGAACCCCATGCCGCCCTACCAGTTGGATACGATGGACCGCATCTTCGGCCATCTGCTCTGGATCTTGATCGGCGTCTTCGCGCTCGTGAGCCTCGTCAGCTGGCTGCGCAAGCGCTCGCGCGCTTGATCGACTAGGTTTCCAAAGGCCAAGGCCTTTGGCGGGGTTCGGGGCAGTGCCCCGACCTTACCTGATCACGGCCTCCACGCGGTGGCGGCAGCCTTCACCTCACGCAAACGATAGCTGCACCTTCATCGAGCGACCACGGTCCGAGGCCAGACCGAAGGCCTCCACCGCCTTCTCGACCGGCAGTGTCGCCGTGATCAGCGGACGCACATCGACGAGGCGCTTGCCCAGCAGCTCCGTCGCGAGCCCGTACTCCTCGTGGAAGCGGAAGGTGCCGCGCACCTCGATCTCCTTGGCGACGATGGCGTTCATGGGGAGCGCCATCTCGCCGCCGAGGCCGACCTGCACGATGATGCCGCAGGGCTTCAGGACATCGATCGCTGCGGCGACGGCCGGGGCTGCACCGGACGCCTCGAAGGCGACGTCGAACGTGCCCTTGTCCTTCGCGTAGTCGGCGAGCGCCGCCTTGTCCTTGGCGACGTTGACGAATCGGTCGACGCCGAGCTTCTCCAGCGTGACGCGAGGGGCATCTGAGATGTCCGTCGCGACGATCAGCGAGGCGCCAGCGCGGCGCGCCGCGATCGCACACAGAGCGCCAATGGGCCCCGAACCCGTCACGATCACCTTGCGCCCGAGCAGCGGACCGGCCCGCCGCGCGGCATGCAGGCAGACCGCGAGCGGCTCGGCCATGGCAGCTTCGCCTGCTGACAGGCTCTCCGGCACGACATGGCACTGGCCGGCCTCGGCGACGATCGCGTCGCGGAATGCGCCCTGGACGTGGGGAAAGCGCATCGCGCTTCCGTAGAAGCGCATATCGAGGCAGTGCATCTGCAGGCCCGCCTGGCAATAGCGGCACGCCCCGCAGGGCCGGCTCGGGTTCAGCGCGACACGGTCGCCGACCTTCACGCTCGTCACGCCCGCGCCGAGCGCCTCGATTCGCCCCGCCACCTCGTGACCGAGCACCATCGGCTCGCGGACCACGATCGCGGTGCCGATGCGACCGTCATGATAGTAG
>DAORNH010000201.1:5548-7024 GCA_035440865.1 Hyphomicrobiaceae bacterium
CACCTCGGCCAGGATGTCGATCTCGCGCTCGAAGAGCCGCAGATGCCGCCCGCCTCGATACGCACGCGCACCTGGCCGGGACCGGGCGCACCCGTCTCGATGCGGTCGATGCGCAGGTCCTTGGCGGCATGGATGACGACGGCGCGCATAAGCTCCTCCCGGCTCGTGTCGTCGAGAGATCGCACCTGATCGGGTGGCGAGGCAAGGGCAGCGGTGCGCGTTGGTGCCACGGGGCGTCGTCATGAGGGTTGGTCGGCTCGACCGGCGCTGATAGCTTCCCGGCATGCAACGAGCCGAAATTCTCCGCTTTGCTCCGAGCCCGACCGGTGCCTTGCATCTCGGCAGCGCGCTTTCGGCGCTGACGGGGTTCGCGATCGCGCGACATCTCGGCGGCCGCTTTCTCGTGCGCATGGAGGATACCGACCAGACCCGCTGCCGGCCGGAGCTCGCCGCGGCGATCCTCGCCGATCTCGCCTGGCTCGGCGTGTCGTGGGAGGAGCCCGTCCTCGTCCAGTCGCAGCACTACGATGTCTATCGCCAGGCAGCGGCGCGGCTCGAGGCGATGGGGCTCCTCTATCCCTGCTTTGCGAGCCGGACCGAAATCCTGGCAGCGGCGGACCCGAACGCACGCGATCCCGACGGCGCGCCCCTCTATCCGCGGCTACACAAGGGAATGGCGCCCGTCGAGGTCGCGCGGCGGCGGGCGCGAGATGAGCCGGTGGCACTGCGGCTCGACATGGACAAGGCGCTCGCGGCGGCGACCCGGTTGCTTGGAGGCGCGCTGCTCACCTTCGAAGCGCTCGATGAATACGGTCAACCGACGACTGTGACGGCACAGCCCGAGCGCTGGGGTGACGTCGTCATCGTCGGCAAGGAGCGGCCGACGAGCTATCACCTCTCCGTCGTCGTCGACGATGCCCGCCAGGGCGTGACGCTTGTCACGCGAGGGCTCGATCTACTGGCCGCGACCGACCTGCACCGACTCCTCCAGGTGCTGCTCAACCTGCCGGCGCCGCGCTACCATCACCACCGGCTGGTTCTGGCCGAGGATGGCAAGAAGCTCTCGAAAAGCGCGCGGGATACTTCGATCGCCGACCTCCGCGCGGCCGGCGCCTCGCCTGCCGACATCCGACGCCTGATCGGCCCGATCGACCTCAGCTCCTGGCCGCGGCGATGAAGCGACGGATGAGGTCCGCATCCTTGACGCCGGGACTAGTCTCGACGCCCGAGGAGACGTCGACGAAGGCGGGACCGACGAGCCGCACGGCGTCGCGGACATTCTCTGCTGTCAGGCCGCCCGCCAGCATGAACGGACGGCGCACGCCCGGCGCATCGAGGAGCCGCCAGTCGAACGGCACGCCGTTGCCGCCAGGGAGCGGCGCACTCGGCGGGGGCTTCGCATCGAAGAGGAGGAGGTCGGCAGCGCCTGCGTCGAGATAGTGGGCCGCGCGCTCGGCATCGCCGGGGCTCGAGACG
>DAORNH010000201.1:7214-8425 GCA_035440865.1 Hyphomicrobiaceae bacterium
GTGCAATGTTGCGCGGGCTCTTCGGGAAGAAGACGAGGCCGAAGAGGTCGGCGCCGGCCTCGCGCGCGGCGGAAAGCGCGTCGCTGGTGCGGATGCCGCAGATCTTGATGCCGATGCTCATGGCGAGGGATGTAGGCGGCCGTGTCCGCGGCGTCAAATGTCGCTCGCGAGATCAGCGCCAAGCATTCGTCGTCCGTTCTCGAAGTATTCGCGGCAATCAGCCAGCGACGACTTGGGCGGGCACAGAAAATTGGCAGGCTATGGCGCGAAAGTGTGTTGCTGGCGGGGAAAGGGGGGATATAGTGGAAATGTTGCGTGAGGTTGCTCAATGCGTATCGGGGGGCTCAGGCCGAGGTCGTCGGCGCCAGCGGTGGCAGGCGCAATGGCGGAGCATGGCTCAACCCGGTCCAAGCGGCGTCATGCCGGCAAGCTCGTTCGCCTGATCATGGCGGGCACGTTCGCCATTCTCGGTGTCTCCACCGTATCCGTAATGGTCTCCGCGGGAGCCGACTACGGGTTCGTGCGCTCCACCAGCAGCTGGATCGAGAAGACGTCACTGCTCTCCTGGACTGGCGACAACAATGCCAAGCAGGCGATCACGGCAACCGGCGCATCGGCACTGATCCTGCTTCTTGCAGCGTTCTACGTTTGCGGACTGGGGCGCTGGCAGTCCGAGTTCCGCTACGACAAGCGCGCGCACGACCTCCTCTACTATCTCGGGTTCATCGGCACGCTTTCGGGCCTAGGTGCCGCCGCGCTGACCTTAGTGATGACCGAGAAAGCCGGCTCGCCCAAGGTGACCATGCTGGTTGCGCAGAACGGCGTTGCCCTGATGACCACGCTTGTCGGGCTCCTCGGACGCAATCTGTTGTCCTACATGTTTCCACCGCCCGAGGCCGTCGAGCGGACGGCGGCGGAGATCGGCCGCATCAACGCCGAGCTGCAGACCCTCGGCACCACCGTGAAAGGCGTCAGCGGCAATTTCTCGGCCTTCTCGGACACCGTGACGGGCACGCGCGCGGCCATCGAGGCTCACCACGAGCCCTGGGAGCGGCTCCGCCAGCAGGCCGAGCAGACACATGCCCCGCTGACCGCGGCGGCGCAGAGTTTCGGCGCGGTCGCGGGATCAGTCGGGGCGCTCTCGGGCCAGCTGCAGGGCAGCCTCGACGCGGTCGGCCGGCTCGCCGCCTCGACGGGGGAGGTCGCGACCC
>DAORNH010000202.1:0-3925 GCA_035440865.1 Hyphomicrobiaceae bacterium
GGGCTCTTTCATCGACGGCGCACGTGCCGGCAGCATGATGACGTTGCGCGCTGCATCCGGCGCCGTCGCCATGGCCGACTGGGCCCCGGCGCGGGGCGAGCGCAGGTGAAGCACGACGAGCTCGCGCTCGGGTGCCATGTCGACGGCCTGTGCCCGGTCGAAGGATTGCAACGCCGCCTCGATCGCGCGCCGGCGCGGCTCTGCGCGCGCCGGCAGCTCCTGGCAGCCCGCAATTCGATTCTTGAGGTCGTCTTCGGTCATCGTCGTCGGCCTCAGCTCTCGATCAGCGTCTTGAGGCGCTTGCGGGCCTCGTGGAGATGCCAGGACACGGTTGCTTCCGAGCAATTGAGCAGCTCGGCCGCCTCGGCGTGGCTCATCTCCTCGCCGTAGACGTAGAGCACCGCGTCGCGCTGTTTGGGCGAGAGGCGGCGGACGGCTGCCCAGAGCTCGGCGCCGGCGAGCCGCTCGTCTGCCGGCAGCTCTGCGCCAGTTCCGTCAAGCAGACGCACGATCTCATCGGTTTCCGTGGCATCCTCGCGCCCCGACCTGCGCAGGCCGTCGATCGCGGTCGTGTGGATGATCGGATAGAGCCATGTCGTGAAGCGCGCTTCGCCACGGTAGCCCTTGATCGCCGATGTCAGCTTTACGCAGACGTCCTGGGCAATGTCCTCGGCAAGGTCGCGCCGGCCCGTGACGCGCCAGGCGCGTCCGACGATGCGCGGGTAGTGGCGCTCGAGAAGCGCCGAAAAAGCCAGCCGGTCGCCCCGGCTCGCCCGTTCTGCCAAAGTCATGTCATCATCCGGCGTCGGAGGCGTAAGCCGCACCTGACGGAGCTCCATGGACGAGGCCTCGCTCGCTTTGGAGTTTAGTCTACCTGTCGGACGACCGGGAGACTGAATTCCTTGGGGGCCGGCGCCGGTGCTTGACCGCGGCCACGCCAATCGCGGTCCGCGACGCGTCGGCCAGCAAGCGCGGCACTGATGCATCACCCTGTTGCAGAGGCGACACCGCTCCCGAAATACTGGAAAGAGCCGCAGTGGACGGCCGGTTATCCTCATGTCGTCCACAGCAAATCACTTCGTGTCCTCGGCAATTTCGCGGCAAAGCGCCTGTTTTTGGGGTCTCTGGGATAGAAAGCACGTGGAGAAGCCGGGGTGTCACTTGCCGCACGGAGTCCGGTGCGTTTAGGTCCATGGGCGGCAAATCACTGCCACCAAATCAGGCGCGCCGCCGTGGGGACGGCGAACGCGCCGGCGGCGGCAGTCTGTTTTGATGATCGGCTGGCCCGACACGTCGAGTTTGCCGGGACTACAGTTTGTGGCGAAGTTTGGTGTCCGGCGTCAGGTCTACTGCGGCAATCGGAATGGGGAGCGGGGATGGCTACGGCTGAAACGACCTACGCGCGGGATATTCATCCAGTAGATCTCGTCGAGCAGATGGCGCTCGGGCACGACTGGGCCTTCGAGCGTACGTGCGACGACGAACTCACGCTGACGGTCGCAGGCAGCTGGACAGACTACAACGTCTCCATGAACTGGCGCGACGACCTCGAGACACTGCACATCGCCTGTGCCTTCGACTTCAAGGTGCCCGAAAACCGGCTGGTCGAGGTCTATCGCCTCATCGCCCAGATCAACGAGCAGCTCTGGCTCGGCCACTTCGATTTCTGGCACCACGACGGGCTCATCATGTTTCGCCATGGCCTGATGCTCAACGGCGCCATGGCGACGCCCAGCCAGTGCGAGGCGCTGCTGCGAGCCGCTCTTGATGCCTGCGAGCGGCACTACCAGGCTTTCCAGTTTGTCGTCTGGGCTGGCAAGGACGCCAAGCAGGCACTCGCCTCCATCATGTTCGAGACCGAGGGTCAGGCCTGACGGTGCTCGGCGTGGTTGCTCTCTGACACTCGCGCTATGTCGCCTTTGATCGGCGACGAAACTGGTCCATACGGGCTTCCAGCCCAGTGGAATGCGACCAAACCGCGAGCGACGGAATGCAGGAGACCACGACAGCGGCGGCAGTGGGGGCGGTCACGGGGCCCGTGACCGCCGAGCGCGTCGCAGATGTCATTGCCGCGCTCGCCCGCGAAGATGGCGACCTCGTTGCCCTGACGCGGGATCTGAATGCGCCCGACGTGGCCGATCTGCTCGCTCTTCTCGAGCCCGATCAGCGCGTGCAGCTGATCCAGCGGCTCGGGCCGGCGTTCGATGTCGAGGTGTTTTCCGAGCTCGACGAGACAGTCCGCGACCAGCTCTCGGAGGCGATCCCGAACGAGACGCTCGCCAAGGTCGTCGGCGAGCTCGAGACGGACGATGCGGCCTACCTGATCGAAGGCCTCGCCAGCGAGGATCGCAAGGAAATCCTCGACGCCCTCGAGACGAGCGACCGCGTCGCCCTCGAGCGCAACCTCGAATACCCGGAAGAGACGGCCGGCCGCATCATGCAGTCGGACTTCGTCGCTGTGCCGCCGTTCTGGACGGTCGGGCAGGTGATCGACCACATGCGTGAATCTGAGGAGTTGCCGGATACCTTCTCCGACATCTTTGTCGTCGACCCGACGCATCGCGTGCTTGGCACGATCGATTTGAGCCGGCTTCTGCGGACAAAGCGCCAGGTGGGCATCGATCAGATCATGAGCACCGAGCGCCATCTGGTGCTCGCGACCTCCGACCAGGAGGAGGTCGCGCGCCAGTTCGAGCGCCACGATCTCAAGTCGGCGCCCGTCGTCGATGCCAACAGGCGCCTGGTCGGCGTCGTGACCGTCGACGACATGGTCGACGTCATGCGGGACGAGGCCGACGAGGACATCAAGGCGCTCGCCGGCGTCGGCGACGAGGATGTCACGGACAACGTGGTCGACACGGCACGGAGCCGCATCACGTGGCTCGTGGTCAACCTGTTCACGGCGATGCTCGCCTCGACCGTGATCCGCATGTTCGACGCCACGATCTCGCAGATGATCGCGCTCGCTGCGCTGATGCCGATCGTCGCCTCGATGGGCGGCAACGCCGGCACTCAGACCATGACAGTGACGGTGCGCGCTCTGGCGACCAACAAGCTCGGCCCGGTCAACGCCATCCGCATGGTGACGCGTGAAGCTCTGGTCGGGCTGCTCAATGGCCTCGTGCTGGCCCTGATCGTCTCCGTCGTCGTGTTCTTCTGGTTCGGCTCTGGCAAGCTCGGCCTCGTCATCGGGGCGGCCATGATCGTCAATCTGATGGCGGCGGCCCTTGCAGGCATCCTCGTGCCGATGACGCTCAATCGCTACGGTCTCGATCCGGCGCCGGCCTCGGGCGTCTTCGTGACGACGGTGACGGATGTGGTCGGCTTCTTCGCCTTCCTCGGCCTCGCGGCACTTTGGATGACGAAGTAGCCTCAGGCGCGCTTCTGCCAGCGTCCGTCGTCGCCCTGCTGCCAGTAGGTGGCCTGGCAGCCGGCCTCCTTTGCGGCCTTCCAATGGCGGCGAGCGTCGGCAACCGCGCCCTGGTCGTGCCCGTCGAAGATCAGGACGACGCGCGTGTAGCCGGCAAAGGTCACTGGCGTCGCGCCATCCACCAGAAAGCGCACCGACGCCTGGTTCGGGTTCTCGTCGCCGGTCGTGAGAAAGATCGGTTGGCGCTCCGGCATGCCGTCGCGTGATGTGCCATGTGGCAGGAAGCTCCCCTCGCTGTAGGTCCACAGCAGCGTGTCGAGTGCCTCGATTCGCTCCGCGTTTCCCGCCTGGACGACGGCCCGCCAGCCGCGCTCGAGTGTTCGCTCGAGCAGGCTCGGCAGCACCTTGTCGAGCGGCTGGCGCTCCAGGTGATAAAAGAGCGCTTCGGTGGCATCGGCCATGCAGGCGGTCCGCGGTGGCTACTTCTTGCGCCCAAGATAGGCGGCCATGCCCTTGCGGCAAGCGTCCTCGAGGTCGCGGAGATTGAGGCCTGCG
>DAORNH010000202.1:3949-6932 GCA_035440865.1 Hyphomicrobiaceae bacterium
CGCATCGCCGCCGGGTTGTTCGTGTCGAGGGCGATATAGGCTTCAAGGATTTCCTTCGTCGCAGCGGCGATCGCCTCCGCGCGGATCGGCCCGATCTCCTTGTCGAACTCATGCGTGATCCGCTCGAGCCCTTCCAGGAGATCGAACCGTGACGCAGGGAGCATGCTCCGGTCCAGGCGGAATCCCTTGTTGGCTTTGAGGCCAGCCAGAGTGCGAGGGGCGGCCTTGATGCGCGCCTTCGCCTCGCTCGCCACGCGGCCGACGACTCGGGCAACGTAGCTCGCAATTGTGCTGCGGCAGTGCTCGTTCAGCCCCAGAGTCATTGTCGGTCCGCTCTCGCAGAGGGCCGCCGCCGCATCCTCGCTCGGCTGCCCGGGCACGGCCGCGACAAAGGCAGCCTCGATCTCGCGCTTTGCGGCCGCCAGCGCCTCGCTACGCCGCGATGCCATGCCGGGTTCGAAGAAGCGCGCGACCTCAGTAGCGCCGATACGGCGCGCCTGTACGTCGTCGCGGGCAAGCTCGTAGTCGAGCGTCGCTCGAAGCGTCGCGACGGTCAGCGGCAGCGCCAGCATGCGCAGGCGTTCGGCGAGCAGCCAGGCTCGGCCCTGCGTACGCGCCTCGATTTCCTTCGCTTCGCCATCGAGAACGCCGATGGCCTGCGTGTAGCGATCCTTGACGATTTCGGGTGCCGTCGGGTGACAGCGCGCAAGGCTCGCGCGCATCGAGGCGAGGGCGCCCTCGTCCCAGTAGTCCGCCGGGAAGGCGAAGATCATCTCGAGAGCCTTGATCTCGACGATGGTGCCGGACCAGTGAATGCGCGTGCACGGGTCTCCGCCGCCACCGAAAGTAAGCGGCAACGGCTTCTGCCCGAGAGCCGCCTTCCGGTCTGCGATGAGTCCCGTCGCCCACAACAGGAACGAGCCGCTGTCCTTGAAGTCGCCCGGCGTGAAGATGGCCGGCACGCGAACCGCCACGTACTCGAGCCCCATGGCAGGGGCAGCGAGTGTAGCAACGCGCTCATCGAGCGCTTTCAGGTCTGCGGGAGCCGCTGCGGGCATGGCGAGAATGCGCGCCTGCTCGAGCTTCCAAAATCGCTGCCAGAACCCGGCCCGCGCGCTTTCGTGCTTGGCCATCAGCGAGGCGGCCTGCAGGTCCGGCAGGCCGATGAGGTCGGGCCGACCGATTGACAGCGCTGCGACCTCCTTGGCGTGATCAAGGCTCGGCGCCACCTCGCCGAGACGGGTGATGAGCGCTTCCATGTGCTTCTCGGGCGAGAGCGCCAGCCGGGCGAACTCCGCCTTGCCGCAGTCAACTTCGGGCTCGCCCCCGGCATTGTGCCAGGTGGCGGTCATGGTCGCGCGATCGGCGGAGAACGCGCCCTTGAGGCGGATGGTCTCGCCCGCGGGAAATGCGAATCCGACCGCACCGGTGCCAAGCTTGCCTTCGATCACCTCCACATGCTGGTCGACATCGCCGCTGCGATAGCTGAGCCGCGCGGCGCCGTTGGCGGCAACGGACAGCGTGAACAGCATCATTTCGTGGCAGGCCGCTCGGCCGACATAGTGGGTCGCGGGTGGCGGCTGCTGTGCGAGCGTGGCGGGGGGATCGGCGAACGCCCGGAGGGCCGCGAGCGACGCGGCAAGTCCGAGACGGTTCGTCGAGGTCATGCAGGGCTCTCTCGGCTTCGATGGCACACGGATCATCCGCCGACGCTATCACACCGGCGGGCAATCATGCTTGTGCCGGCGAGACATGGTTTCGACAGCGGGTCGCCGCCCCGCTTCAGCCCTTGGTGATCTTGGCACCCTTGCGCGTGTGAAACCATTTGCCAGCGACGACGGTGCCCTCGGCCACGATCTTCCTGTCGCCGGTCATGTGCTCGCCGAGCACGTCCTCGTAGTCGAACTTGCCTTCAGCGATCGAGATGATGGTCGCGTCACCCGCAGATCCGGGCTTCAGCGTGCCGAGCTCCGGCCGCCGGAGCGCCATGCCGGCATTCACGGTCGACTGCTTGATGACCTCGGCGAGCGGCACGCCGAGGCAGAGAAACTTCGACATGGTCGTCACCTGGTCGAAGGCGGGACCATTGATGCAGAGCGTGTGAATGTCAGAGGATATTGTATCCGGCATGAAGCCGTTCGCCAGCATGGCGCGGGTCGTCTTGAACGAAAACGAGCCCTTGCCGTGGCCGATGTCGAACAGCACGCCCTTCTTGCGGGCGGCGATCACGGCGGGCTTCACGCTGCCCTGCGCAGTGCACGGCGCATTCGGGAACGGGCGGAAGGCGTGGGTCAGCACATCGCCCGGCCGGAGCATGTCGAGCACGGCCTCGTAGGACGGCGGCGGATGGTCGATGTGGCACATCAGCGGCATGCCGACCTCGTCCGCCACCTGCAGCGCCACATTTAGCGGCGCCGTTCCCTGGTCGCCGGAGGCGTGCAGGCCGACCCGCACCTTGATGCCGACGATGAGATCGCGATTCTTGTCGGCGACCTCGGCGGCATCGCGCGGCGCCATCAGCTGCATGGACTGGCTCTCGCCGTACATGATCGTATTCGAGAACGCATAGATGCCCGCGAATGAGACGTGCAGGTAAGCGAGGATGCGCACCTTGCTCGGCTCGATCACATGCTTTCTGAAGCCAAGGAAGTTGCCGGGCCCTGCGCTCCCCGTATCGATCGAGGTCGTGACGCCGGAGTTGCGGCAGAACTCCTCGGCGTCGATGCCGAGGGAGGTGCCGCCCCAGTAGACGTGCGTGTGCAGGTCGATGAGGCCCGGCGAGACGATGTAGCCCTTGACGCTGCGGACGTCCTTGGCGCCCTCGGTCTTGAGGCCCTTGGCGACCGCGGCCACTTTGCCATCCTTGAAGGCAACGTCCGCCGGTCCGTCGAGCCCCTGCGAGGGATCGATCACCCGTCCACCCGTCAATACGAGATCGTATGCCACGCGCTGTCTCCCCGAGCCCTGTGATCCACCGGGCCAC
>DAORNH010000202.1:6963-8412 GCA_035440865.1 Hyphomicrobiaceae bacterium
CATGGCCGCCGCAGCAGACGTGCTATGCGGGCGTCGGCTGCTCGATCGAGGCCGCAAACGGCATGGCGAGCACGCTGTCGATACGGCGGAGCTCAGCCGCAACCGACTTCAGGCGTGATGATATTCGCTGGACGAAGTGATCGGCGAGGCGCGTGTCGTCGAGCATCATTTCATGCATGGCGGTCCGGGTGATCCGGAGCGCCTTGACGGGCGTCAGCGCCACCACGGTGGAGCCATAGGTCTGCTCGATCAGCATGGCCAGCTCGCCGAGGAGTGAGCCCTCAGGCACAGGAAGGCATTGATCAGCGGTCATCGCGCCGTCGGTGCGGACGGACGTGCCGCCGACGACGATTATGGCCGCATCTCCCGCCGCCCCTTTTTCCATGATCACATCGCCCGGCTTGTATACGACGCGCTCCGCCCGCCGCGCGATCTCGGTGATCTGCAGCGGCGTCAGCCCCTTGAAGAGCTCAAGCGCCAGGAACGGGCGCACCAGTGCGTCGATTGCCATGCTTAACCCCACGCAGCCCCCATGATGCCGGAGCACGAGCACGCGACGCAGAACAGTTACGTATGAGGGGACGGTCGTGCGATTCGCAGGCCCAAGTCCAGTCGCGGGCAGCGCATCGCGAGGGTTGTTCACAGGACGCTCAGCGAACCCCGCCTGCCAACACGCACTTGAGCGTGCCGTGATCGTACTGCCCGCGCAGCGCCGCGTGGACGGGGCCAAGGTCGCCGGTGTCGCGGGTGCCGTGGCGCTCGAAGGCGGCTTCGATCTGGTCAAGCTCGCTTGAATCGAGGTCGAGCACGTCGGCCGCCTCGATCAGCCCGAGCCGGATTGCTTCGGCGAGGTGTCCTTTGACGGTCGACACCTCGATCGTGCGCTCGCGCGCGATTGCTGCCGGCTTCATGCCCTGTCGGTAAAGCCCGAGCGTCGCGTTCACCGTAGCGCTGAGGCGGGTATCGACGGGTGGGGCCGCCGGATAATTGGTCACGATCTCGAGGAGGGCCGCCCCGTACTTGGCGACCTTCCTTTCGCCAAGGCCGATGATCTCGCCGAGCGCCTCCGGCGTCGCAGGGCGCTTCTCGGCGATCTCGGCGATCGTGCGGTCATGGAAGATGACGTAGGGCGGCACGTTGCCTTCGGTCGCGAGCTTGATGCGCAGAAGCTTGAGCGCCTGGAAGAGGCTCTCGCTCTGCGGATGAACGCGCGTTCCGGCACGCTTCTCCTTCACGCGCTCCTTCGTGCGGCCCTTCGCCGGCTTCTCGGAGACGGGCGCGCGCCGCATCGGGAAGCGCATCTCGCTGCGCAGGAGCGGCCGCGCCTGGTCGGTGAGCTGCAACGTGCCGTAGCCCTCCGCGTCAGCTGCGAGATAGCCGCCCGCACCAGGTCATCATGACGCTGCAACGCGCGCGACATGGCCGCCGGCGCGGATTCCCAGAGGCGGG